>JAFRLF010000131.1 GCA_017431365.1 Clostridia bacterium
AATGCGACAGAGCTCATAATCGCCTTCGTAGCCATGAAGGAGGGCCTGTTCGACGTTGTTAAGGCTTCGCTTGCAGGTTCCGTGATAGGCACTATCCTGCTGGTGCTCGGCAGGTCGATGCCGTCGGCAGGATCGTCGGCCTCGATGATCTCATACAGGCGTTTTCTCATGGGTGGATACCTCCTTCGGAGAGGTTCATGCAGACAGTATACCACGCGGCGGACGCGCTTTCAATCGCCGTGTACGGAAAAACAAAGAACCGCAGGTTTTTCAGGCCTGCGGTCCTTCGTTTGGGAGAAAAGAGAGGATTTATAGGAGTAGAGAGGTATCTGTTTCAGTGCCCGGCGTCAATCGGGCTTTTCCTCGTCCAGGACGACGGTGACGGTACGGCTCTCGTCTGCGCGGTAGAGCTCGATCTCCACGGTGTCGCCGGCGGAGCAGCGCTTGAGCGCGCTTCGGAGATCGTCAAAGCTCTTGACCTCGGCGCCGTTGAGCTTCGTGATGATATCGCCCGCCTCGATGCCGGCCTTCTCGGCACAGCTGCCGGACTCCACGCCGTCGATATAGGCGCCGAGGGGCCAGCCGTAGTACTGGGCGTACATCTCGCTGTACTTGGTGTTCACGGTCACGCCCAGATGGGCCTTGCCGGTGACATAGCCGGTGGTGACCAGGTCGCGGGCGATGGAGGCGGCGTCATTGATGGGGATGGCGAAGCCGATGCCCTCCACGCCGGAGCTGGCATATTTCGCGGTGACGATGCCGACGACCTCGCCCTGATCGTTGTAGATCGGGCCGCCGGAGTTGCCGGAGTTGACCGCCGCATCCACCTGGAACATGGCGATGGCCTCGGCCCCGCTGTCGGTCTTGATGACGCGGTCCTTGGCGCTGACGTGGCCGGTGGTCATGGAGAACTCCAGCTCGCCCAGGGGGTTGCCCACGGCGTAGACCGTGTCGCCCACACGGAGCGAATCGCTGTCGCCGATCGTGGCGGCGTTGAGGCCCTCGGCCTCGATCTTGAGCACCGCGACGTCATTATCGGGTTCGGTGCCGACGATCTTGGCGGTGTAGCTCGTCCCGTCATGCAGCATCACGGTCACGTCCAGATGGCCCTTGTCCGCATCTTCGACGACGTGATAATTGGTGAGGATGTAGCCGTCCTCCGAGATGATGAAGCCGGAGCCTGTCACGGCGCCGGAGACCGGCATGCCGAAGAAGTTGGTGCCGGTGACCTCGGTCGAGACGCCGACCGCCTGCTGGCAGGCGAGTTCATAGATATCCGCGGCGCTCATCCCGCCGGAAGCGCTGTCGGAGACGGCTGTGCCGTCGCTGACGGCGGGGGCGGGGGCGGGCTGCGGTGCGCGCTTTGCGTTTTCGCTGAGCGTGCCGACGCTCTCCTCGAGCTGGTCAAAGCGCCTGTCCATTGCGGAGGAGGCCACCGCGCCGCCGCAGAAACCGCCGAGCAGCGCGCAGACGAGGCACATGGCGATCACCGCGCCGAGCCCGACGCTCTTTTTGGCCCTGGGGGGCTTCGCTTCCTTTACGGGCTTTTCGGGCGGCGTATAGTAACGCGGCGGGACGGTGTTTTCGTCCGCGCGTACGTAGTGTGCGTCAGAATAAATCCGCTGGGTGTATCCGTTTTTGTAGTGATATTCGCCGTTGACCCTGTCGGTCTGTTCGCTCTGCGTCCTGGGGGTTACCGGCCTGAATTCCTCTTCCGGATCGTACATTGCTCAACCCTTCTGTTCATACAAAAATTCAAGCGGGCCTGCTTTGTTTACGATGACAAATATAAAGGGTATTTATGTCCCTGTTATGAACAAAGAGACAAGAAATTATAAACGTTCCCCGAAGAGTTTGTGAACGGCCGGGCGGAAAAAGAACGGATCGCCGCGCGGGGCGGCGATCCGTTAACATGAGGTTGAATTGGGAATGGAGTGCTCTCAGTAGATATCCTCCACCACGCGGGTGGGCGGGGTCTCGAGGATCTCGGGGTGC
>JAFRLF010000132.1 GCA_017431365.1 Clostridia bacterium
ACTGCGGACAACATTGAGATCATCCGCAATCATGGCGTCCGCATAACAGCACCGCGCCTCTTTCAGCTCGTTTTCCGCTTTCCGACAATCATTTTCCCCAAAGGGTTCCGCCAGAGTTCTGCGTACCTGATCCCGAAGCATGTCCCGCTCTGTCCGGTACTTTTCATCTGCGCAATACACAATCCGGGAATCCATCAGTTTTGATATATGCGGATGCAGAAAACAGGCGTCCTCCCGCAGGCTTTCCCAGTTTGTGCAATAAATATCATGTCCAATACCCAGATCGTCCTGAATAAAGGAGGTTCCCAGTTTCCATCCGCGATCGTCATTGATCAGTATCAGCCAATCCAGATCGGACAGGGGATGAATATCGCCTGTCTGAAAAGAACCGTATATTCCAATCAATGCGACTGCGCCGGGGCATAGTGTTTTCTCTTTTTCCAGTATTGCCTCAATAATCCGGTTATTCCTGTTTTCTTGTGTACTCATATGAACCCGTTTCCTATCCTGTCAATTGTTCATGGTAAAGAATCTCAAAAGTTAAGTCGCTTCTGTCAAATTCCGAACAGCCATGTTTCAGGCACAATCAATGTACCACAAAACACAGCCTTCTGAAAGCGATTGTTCGTTACATATCCTGATAATCCTGCAAAGAACTCCCGCAAAACGGCGAGTCCGACGACGCCAACGGCTGCAACCTGGACGGAAACGCCGCCTGGCTGAGGGTCTGCCGCGTCGACAATACCTTCTCCTTCCATTATTCCACGGACGGGGAGCATTTCTATATGATGCGCTTTTTCAGCCTGCCCGCCGGTAAAACGGTAAAGGTCGGCCTGCTGGCGCAGGCGCCGGTCGGCAATGGCGGCGCGCGCGTCTACGAAGACCTGACGCTGGAGAGCAGAACCGTCAAAAACATCCGCTTCGGCGTCTGACCCTGTCGCCTGCCTCATCCTTTTTGATACGCATAAGAATTCAGCCCGCGCCGACTACCACATCGGCGCGGGCTAAATTTCGATCTGTTATAACCGGAGCCTTGTTTACCGAAAATCATTCCACATGTCGGCCATGGCCTCGGCAAAGGGGCGTGTATTGCCATGCTCGACATCATTGAGGCCTTCCTGCAGTTTGGCGTAGAGTTCGAACCTTCCGACCAGACGCTCATAGGCTTCGATGCTCATGACGGCCAAATCGCCCTTGCCGTTCTTCGTAATGAAAACCGGCTCGGCATATTCATGGCAAAGGGCGGAGATTTCTTTATGGCGTCAATCTCCCTTTCTCTGCATCAGCACGGCGGCGATGATGATCGCCCCGGTAAAGGCGTTGGCCAGGAAGGCGTCGATCCCCAGCAGCACGAGCAGGTTGTTCATGATCCCGATGATCAGCACGCCCAGCACCGTGCCCTCGATGGAGCCCCGCCCGCCGGCCATGGATGTGCCGCCCACGACCACGGCGGCGATGGCGTTCATCTCATAGCCCGAACCGGCCGAGGCCACGTCCACGCCGCGCAGGCGCGCCACCTGCACGATGGCGGCCACGGCGACGATGAACCCCATCAGCATGTAGACGCCGAGCTTCACGCGGTCGACGTTGATGCCGGAGAGGCGGCTCGTGCGCTCGTTTGAGCCGACGGCGTAGATGTGCCGCCCGAAGGCCGTGTGCTTGCTGATGACGTACATGATCAGCGCCAGCAGCAGCCAGTATATGATGGGCAGCAGCATCTGCCCGCCGATCTCCGCGTTGGCGATGACCTGGATCTCACGCGGGACCTCGACCTTGAACCCCTTGGTGAAGTACTGCGCCACCGACCGGACGATGTTCATCACGCCCAGCGTGATGATGAACGGCGGGATGCGCCCCTTCGTCGCGCCGACGCCGATCAGCGTGCCCACGACGAGGCCGGAGACGATCCCCGCGCCGATGGCGATCAGGTAATTCGGAAGGCCAATGACGCCCAGCCCGACGAGCGAACCGTTGGGGCTCACGTCCATCAGCACCATGACCACGGTCGCCACGCCCGCGAGCGTGGAGCCGACCGCCAGGTCGATCCCGCCCGTGATGATGACCAGCGTCATCCCCAGGGCGATCATGCCGACGGACGAGTTCGACCTGAGCACGTTCAGCGCGTTGCTCAGCCAGTAGGAAAACCAGTCCCCCGCCGTGTCGAAGCGGAACCCCAGCGCGTATACCTGCACGACCACCAGCGCCATCAGCGCCACGGCCGTGGAGAAGATGGGGTACTTCTTCCACGCCCTGGCGAACGCGGGCCCGCACAGGAGCGCCACCAGCCCGATGATCAAAAGCACCGCGCCCGTGAACACCACGCCGATGCAGTCGTCCGCGATGAGCAGGAGGATCCTGTCCCACAGGGGGAGGCTGTCGCGAGACTTGACGTCTTCGGCGCTCTGCGCGGCGGCCTGCGCCGCCTCCTGTCCGGAGAGGGCCATCTGTTCGAACGCCGCGGCGCGCTCCGAAAGCGCCTCGACGGCGGCGCGGCAGCCCTCCGGCGCGTCGATGTCGACGGCGGCCGTCTTCTCGACGGGCGTCTCGTCAGAGGTCAGGCCGATCGCCTGAAGGACGGCGGCCCGGCCGTCCATGGCCGAGATGAGCTTGTCCTCCTCGTCGTGCACGGCCTTGAGGGCCGCGTCGTACTGCTCCTTATACAGCCTGAGGATGTACTTTTTCGCCGTGTCCTCCGCTCCGGCGGCGATGAGGTCGTCGATGACCTCGTCGTCGTAGACGCCGGAAAGCGCCTTCTCGTCCAGCGCGGCGATGGCGTCGGCCGCCTTTTCGACGGCGGTCTGCGCCGTTGACGCGCCGGACAGGGCCGTCTCCGCCTTTTTCAGCGCGCTCGGGACCGTCTTGTCCCGCGCCGTCTGATGGGCGCTGATCTCGTCGCGGCGGGCGCGCGCGGTCTGCAGGGCCTCGCTGCCGCCGCGCAGCGTCGAACCGATTGATCCGGCCACGATCAGGATCACGCCAAGCGCGATCGCGCATAGGGAAAGGATTTTCCGCACTCGCATGTACATTCCTCCGAATTTGCTGACTGCGCGCCCGGCGGACGCGCCTTTTGTATGTGTCGCCTTTATTCAGCCCCGCGCCTCAGGCCGCCCGTCGCGTAGGCCATGATGCCGGCCTCGGTCATGTCGTCGCCGCTGAGCTCGCCCTGAATGTGCCCGTGATACATGACGAGCACCCTGTGACACAGGCGGATGACCTCTCTCGGCTCGCTCGAGAGCACGCAGATCGCCACGCCCTCCGACGCCAGGCGCAGGATGATGTCGTAGATGTCCTCCTTCGCGCCGACGTCCACGCCCTGCGTGGGGTTGTCAAAGATCAGGATGCGGGGATGCGCCTCCAGCCACTTCGCCAGGACGACCTTCTGCTGATTGCCGCCGGAGAGGCTGCCTATGCCCTCGTCCATGTCCGCGACCTTGATCGAGAGCCCGTCGATCTGCTCCTGCATGAGCCTGCGTTCCCGGCGATGGTCGATCAGCGGCTTGCAGAGCTCCCCGATCGTGACGATGGATCCGTTTTCCAGGATGGACATGTCCTTGATGATGCCGTTTTCCTTGCGGTCGCGCGGGACGTATCCCAGGCCCGCTTTATACGCCGCCGCGGCGCTCGTCAGGCGCGTCTTTTTGCCGTAGAGGTACACGTCGCCCGTCCAGCCGCTCTTGCAGCCGAACACGGCGCGGAACAGCTCGCTGCGCCCGTCGCCCAGAAGCCCCGTCACGCCCAGGATCTCCCCCGCGCGCAGGGAGAACGATATGTCCCGGAAGGCGGGCGGCATGCTCATGCGCTCGACCCTCAGGACCTCGTCGCCCACGGCGGCGCCGGCGTTCAGGCGCTCGGTGCGCACGTCGTGCCCCACCATGTACCGCGCCAGAGAGAGCTCGTCCGTCTCGCTGACGAGGCCGTCCCGCACGACCACGCCGTCCCGCAGGACGGTGTACGTGTCGCACACGGCGAGCACCTCGCGCAGTTTGTGCGAGATGAACACGATGCCCACGCCGTGGCTCTTCAGCGTCCTCATGATGCCGAAGACCCTTTCGATCTCCACGTCGGTCAGGGAGGTCGTGGGCTCGTCCATGATGATCGTCGTGGCGTTCATCAGGAGCGCCCGCGCGATCTCGATGATCTGCTTGTACGAGGCGTCCAGCGTGCGGACGAGCGCGCGCGGATCCACGTCCACCTGCATGCGCTCGAGGACCTCGCGCGTGCGCTGTATCATCGATCTATGATCCAGAAAACCGCCCTTTTTCAGCTCACGGCTGATGAACAGGTTTTCATATATGCTCAAATCATTGACCAGGTTCAGCTCCTGGTGGATAAAGGCGATGCCGGCGTTCATCGAGTCCGACGGCGTGTGAAACGCCACCGGACGCCCGTTCATGATGATCTCGCCCCGGTCGGGCTTCAGAACGCCGCCCAGGATATTCATGAGGGTGGACTTGCCCGCCCCGTTCTCGCCGAGGAGGGCGCGTATCTCCCCCTGTTCGAGGGAAAAGGAAACGTCGTTCAGCACGTCGTTCGCGCCGAAGGACTTGTGTATGCCCTGCATGGTAAAGAGCATCTTGTAACACTCCCCTGCCGTGTGAGGCGGCAATTACCCAAGCAGGCCAAGACGGGAACCCATCCTGGCCTGCTCGTTTGGTTTAGGTGATCTGATCAGTAGGGGCTGTCGGGGTTGAGGAAGTCGGCGACGTTCTCGCGGTCGACGATGGTGGTCGGGATCACGGTGGTGTGCTCGACGGTCTCGCCGTTGAGGACGGCCAGCGCGGTGTTGATGGTGTCCACGATCATCGAGGGGGCGTAGGTGGCGGAGCTGACCCAGATGCCGGCATAGGCTTCGTCCAGCATCATGTTGAAGTACTCCTGGCATCCGCCGCCGCCGGTGATGACCTTGATGTCGTCGCGGCCGGCTTCCTTGATGGCCTGCAGCGCGCCGATGGAGGTCTCGTCATCCAGGGAGAACACGGCGTCGATGTGATCGTAGGTGGTCAGGGCGTCGGTCATGTCCTGAAGGCCGCGCTCACGGGTGAAGTCAGTGCTGATCTCGGCGATGACTTCGATGTCGGGCGCGTTCTCGGCGATGTAATCCTTGAAGCCCTGCATGCGGTCGTCGTTGACGTTGCCGGCCGCGGGCTTGCACATGACGAGCACCTTGCCGGCGCCGCCGAGCTTCTCCGCGATGTAGCGGCCGCCCTCATAGCCCATGCCGTAGTTGTCGCCGGTGACGACGTACATGTTGTCGGCGTATTTCTCGTCGACGTTGATGATCATATCGAAGTTGGAGATGATGATGCCCTTCTCCAGAGCGCGCTCAGCGGCGGTTTCAACGCCGGTGAACTGCGGCCACACGATGATGGCCTCGACGCCCAGGTCGATCAGCTGCTCGATCTGGCTGGTCATCTCGTCGGCGTTGGAAGAGGTCAGAAGGGTCGCGTCGATGCCTTCGGCGGCCTCGACGGTCTGCTCGGCGAAGTACAGCACGCCGCCTACCCAGCCGTGCGTGGTCTGAGGCGCAAGGACGCCGATCTTGTGAGTGCTCTCGGCGTTGGCCACGCCGCACAGGGACAGCGCCAGAATGAGCGCCAGGGCCAGGGTCAGAAACCTTTTCATGACAAACTACCTCCCTTTATTTTCGGCGGCGAACGCCGCCCGAATCGCCTATAGTATAGCAAAAGCGCGCAAAATTTTCAACTAAAATAATGCACGATATTTCATATTGACAAGCGCGCTTCCGCCTGTTTATAAATACAGGCAATTTATGGCAGAGGATGTTTCACACGCAGGCAATGACTCTCAGAGAACGCATCGACGCCGCGGCGGGGCGCGGCCATTTTGTTTGTTAAACCGTGTCCGTCCCCCTTGATTTTGGCGGGCGTTTCGCGTACAATGGCTAGGTGTTGCGCCCGGAGGCGGCCCCCGCCCAAGGGCGCGGAGCGGGTATGTTACAGACCTGTTTCAAATATCAAGTTTTAGAAACAGCCTGTTTTGCGCTTGACAAAACGGCCGGCCTGTTACACAATATATCCGTTCGCTGTTCCGAAATCGCCACCACATCTTGTGTGTCAGGGCGATTCACGCGAGAATCCCGCAGGGTTCATCAAGTTAGAAAGGACAACCTTCAGCCATGATTCGCTCAATCATCAAGCGCGACGGGCGCTCGGTGCTGTACGATCAGCATAAAATCGCCAACGCCATCCTCAAAGCCATGGAATCCGCCCACGAGGGCGACGCCTCCTGCGCGGCGCGCGTCGCCAACGCGGTCGAGGCCGAGCTTGACTCGATCTTCACCGGCGGCAACGCCCCCCATATCGAGGCCATCCAGGACGCCGTCGAGCGCCAGCTGATGAACTACGGCTACAACGCCACCGCCAAGGCCTATATCCTCTACCGGGCCAACCGCACCTACGCCCGCGAGGCCAACACCACGCTGATGCGCACCATCAACGAGATCACCCAGGCCGACGCCATCGCCAGCGACCTCAAGCGCGACAACGCCAACATCGACGGCAACACCGCCATGGGCAGCATGCTACAGATCGGCTCCGCCGGCGCCAAGGCCTACAATGAGATGTACCTTCTGCGCCCGGAGCACGCCAAGGTCTTCCGCGAGGGCGACATCTACATCCACGACTTCGACTTCTACCACATGACCACGACCTGCACGCAGATCGACATCCTCAAGCTGTTCCACGGCGGGTTCTCCACGGGGCACGGCTTCCTGCGCGAGCCGCAGAGCATCCAGAGCTACACGGCCCTGGCAGCCATCGCCATCCAGTCCAACCAGAACGACCAGCACGGCGGCCAGTCCATCCCGACGTTCGACTTCGCGATGGCCGAGGGCGTGACCAAGAGCTACCACAAGGCCTTCCTGCGCGCGCTGACGGACATCGTCGAGGACCGGCTCGACCTGGACGACGCCTTTGACGCGGTGCAGAACGTCGTGCGCGAGGCCGAGCGCCAGAGCGGCGAGATCGCCCGCATTGAGAACAAGCCCGACTTCGACGGAAAGCTTGCCAAGCGGCTGTCCGAGGCCTTCCCGATGGACGAAATCACCTTCCGGAAGATCCTCTCCCGCACCCGCCGCCGCGCCTGGAAAAAGGCCGACCACGACACCTTCCAGGAGTAACAGCATTCATTATCTTCTTAGTAATCGTATCTAGATCATCTACTAAGTATACTGCATTACCTAAACTTTTTCCCATTTTATCATTTCCATCTAATCCTTTTATTCTTTTTCTAGATGATAAAACTGATTCTGGTTCTTTTAATACATCACCATATACATTATTAAATTTTCTTACTATTTCTCTA
>JAFRLF010000133.1 GCA_017431365.1 Clostridia bacterium
CGCCGTAATACGCCTCCGCTATGCCGCCGGCGATGCACGTCAGCGTGTCGCAATCGCCGCCAAGGGACACAGCCGTGCGGATCACGTCCTCAAAAGAGTTCCCCTCCAGGAAGGCGGTGACCGCCTCCGGCACGGTCTGCTGGCAGGTCTCCACATGCCGGTAGTGTGGGCGGATCTCGTCGCAGGTGCGGCTGAGGTCATAGCCGAACTCGTCGGCGACGTACCGCCTGATCTGATCCTTGCCCATGCCCTTCCGCGCCATGAAAATCGCGCCGGCGGCAGCCTCGGCGCCCTTGACGCCTTCGGGGTGATTGTGCGTCACCATCGCCGTAAGGGCGGCGGCATGCCGCGTCGCCTCCAGCGTGTCATAGAGCCACCCGGCGGCGCTGACCCGCATGGCGGAACCGTTGCCGAAGCTGCCGTAGGGCTTCGGGTCCCGGCTCTCGAGCCAGCGGGCGAACATGCCTCCGTACCCGGCGTCCGGGTAGCGGCGTCCCCAGCGCCGCATGCTTTCGACGAGAGCCTCTTTTACGCGGTCGTCGTCCTGCCCTTTTGTATCCATGAGGGCTTCCGCCACGGCGACCGTCATGACCGAATCGTCCGTAAATTCGGACGCCTTCGAAAACAGAGGAAAATCCTTGACCTTTTTCCCCATGTCGAACTCATAGGGACTGCCAATGATATCACCTAAAATAGCGCCGTACACGATCAGTTCCCCCTCCCGCGCTTTTTGTAATCTTCCTCAAGATCGTCCTTCCAGTCAGCGCCGAGCGGCGCGCTGCAGCGCACCGTGGCCACGGCCTCGCTGACCGCCTCATAGCTGAGCTTCTGGCCGTAGCTGTCATTGTTGAACGTCACGGCCCGGTCTTCGCCGAGGCCGTAACGCCCCGCCGTTTCCACCGCGTCGATGTTCGCGCCCAGGAACAGGAATTCCCAGCCGTACTTCTGCTTCTGACGGCGGACCATGCGCTTGACCTCGTCGCTCGAGTAGCGGCGGCTCGCGTTCTCCATGCCGTCCGTGATGATCACGAACACCGTGTGCTCAGGGCGATCTTCCTCGCGGGCGTACTTGTGCACGTTGCCTATGTGGTGGATGGCGTCGCCCATGGCGTCCAGAAGCGCCGTCCCCCCGCCGACGAAATAATCCCGCCGCGTCATGGGGCGGATCCTGTCGAGGTTCACGCGGTCGTGGATCACGCTGCTGTCGGTGGAAAACAGAACCGTGGAGACCAGCGCCTCGCCACGCTCGTCGCGCTGGCGTTCGATCATGCCGTTAAAGCCGCCGATGGTGTCGCCCTCCAGGCCCGCCATGGAGCCGCTCCTGTCCAGGATAAAGACCATTTCCGTCAGATTCTTTCTCATGATAAATCCCTCCGTCTTTTCACTCGGGTTTTTCAACCTTGTGACTGCATTGTACCCGAATGCGGAGGGCAAATGGTCGCCCGGCAGGCGACAAATAAAGATAATCAGGAAAGAATCAATTCACAATCAGTTCATGCCGGAGCCGAGGAGCGGCATATCGTACTGAAAGAGGGCCTCGTTGATCTCGAATACGTTGTAATTCCCGTGATTGATAAAGAACTCTACGATGATGTCGAATTTGCTGCTGTGCGTCAGCGCGAAGCCCGCCTTGCGCATAAAGTCCTCCGTCTCGTCCAGGCTCAGCTCCAGCGCCACGGCAAAGGCCACGACCGTGGGCTTGCTGGGCCTGTATTCGGGGTTGGAGCGGATCTTGCTGAAGAGCTTGCGGTCCACGTTGGCCCTCTTGTAGCACTGGACGTCCGTCAGACCCTTTTTATCGATGAGGCGCGTCAGGGCATTTGAAAAACCTTCGTCCGTGTGTTTCAGCCGATCCTCCAATTCCGTTCTGAACGAACCTGACGGCGCTATTTCAGCGTCCATTTCGGCGCATGGCGCGGCGAATGTTTCCTCGCATAACGCGTCGGAGGAGAAATCCTCTTCCGCCGCGTCAAAGGATTTGGGTGCGCTCAGCGGCAGATTTTCAAGCTGCCGCAGCCGCTGTACCCTGCGAGACTCATCATAGCTTTCCTGCGCCTCGACGTACACGTCGTCGATGTACTGCTGAATGTCCCTGAACAGCTTCTTCCCGGCCATGAAGGCCGAAGATCCGAACACGACCAGATATACCATCATGTCGTGCGTCATGAGAAACTCGCTCACCACGCCGACCGCCACGTTCATGGCCTCGTCGCCGGGATAGCCGTATATGCCCGCGGAGATCAGCGGAAAGGCCACGCTCTCGCAGCCGTACTTGTCGGCCAGGTCAAGGCTGTTTCGGTAGCACGAGGTCAACAGCTCCCTCTCGCCCGCGTGACCGCCGCGCCATATGGGCCCCACCGTGTGGATGACATAGCGCGCCGGCAGACGATACCCCTTCGTTATCTTGGCCTGGCCCGTCTCGCAGCCGTCCAGCGTCCGGCACTCGGCCAGAAGCTGCGGCCCCGCCGCCCTGTGGATGGCGCCGTCCACACCACCGCCGCCGAGAAGGCTCGCGTTTGCGGCGTTGACGATGGCGTCGACGCGCATTTTCGTGATGTCGTTTCGGACGATTTCAAAAGGCACTTGCATTCATCCTTTCAGCATGCGAAACAGGCGTTCAGGCGCCGGCCTCGGGGTTCAGCTGCTGGCGCCTGACCAGTTCGGCAAAGAGGCCGTTTTTCTCAATCAGCTGGTCATACGTCCCATCCTCGGCGATGCGGCCGCCGTCGAGCACCAGGATTCGGTCGCAGTGCCTGATCGTCGACAGGCGGTGCGCGATGATGATGCGGGTGCACTTCATCCGGTCCAGCGCCTCGCTCACCTTGCGCTGAGTGATGTTGTCAAGGGCCGAGGTCGCTTCGTCGAAGATCAGGATCCTCGGCTTCGGGGCGACGGCCCGGGCGATCATCAGCCGTTGGCGCTGCCCGCCGGAGATGCCTCCGCCTTCCTGCAGGATGGTGTTCATGCCCATGGGCATATCCCGAATGTCGTCGGCGATGCCTGCGATCTCCGCCGCGTCCCAGGCGTCCTGCAGCTTCAATGTCGGCGCGGATATGACGATGTTGTCGAATATGCTGCCGGAAAAGAGCCGGCCGTCCTGCATCACAGTGCCGATCTGTCGGCGCACCGAGCGCACGTCGAGCGACGAAAGGTCTTTCCGGTCATAGTTGATGACGCCGCGCTGCGGCTTTTCAAAGCCGAGCATCAGCCGAACGAGGGTGGATTTGCCGCACCCGCTGCGCCCCACGATGGCGACGTACTGCCGCGCGGGGATGACCAGGTTCAGGTCCTCAAACAGGGGCTTGCTCTCCGGATCGTAGCCGAAAGTCACGTGCGCGAGCTCGACGCTTCCGGACAGGCGGGTCAGCGTCTCGCGCGATTCGCTGACCTCAGGCGCCGCGGCCAGGAACGGTTCAATGAGGCCGATGACGGGCTTGATGGACGCCGCCGACAGCGCCATCGCCGTCAGCGCGGAGAAGGCGGAGGAGATGTAGCCGTAGGCCGAGGTAAAGGCGTAGTAATCCGCAACGCTGACCTGACTGCGCACCGCGATATAGTACATGGCCGCCGTGCCGATCAGCGAAACCGCTGAGGTGATGACGCCGCCGAAGCGAATGATTCCCGGCGGGTTGTAAAGGAGCTGGGCGCTCTTCGTGTACATGCCGGACCACTTGGCGAAGGTGCGCTTTTCCGCGCCGCTCAGGCGGATCTTCTGGATGCCCCTGATCACGGCGAAGACGAAGCCCTTCTCCTGCGCGGCGTAGACCATGCGCTCGCGATCCAGGCGCATCTGCACCAGGGCCGAGCACAGGCTCACGGCGAGCGTCAGCAGGGTGACGATCAGGCTGGGCCAGACGAGACTCGGCGCGTAGGCGAAGATCTGCGTCAGGTATACCAGCGAAAACACGCCGGTCACCGCGGTGGAGAACAGGGAGTCGACGATGGTCGAGCACAGCGAGTCCATATAGCTCAGGTACTGGCTGAGCTCGCCCGTGGAATAATCCTTGAAAAACGACGCCGACAGCGAGAGGATGCGCATCATCGTGGCGGCGCTGACGTTGACGCTCATCTTATATCGGATGCGGCTCAGCAAAAGCGACCGGATGATCGACAGAAGCACGCTCCCCACCGTGGCGAAGAACATAAACGACATCACCGCGCCCAGCAGCTGCATGCTGCCGGTCTCGATCACGGTCCCCATCAGGACGCGATTGAGCCGGGGCATGAGCATGCCGACGAGCGTAATGCACAGCGCCGACAGCGCGAAGCTCACGATATCCCGCATCGTCAGGCAGGAAACCATGTACCTGAGCAGGTCATTCAGCTTCAGCTCCCGCATGGGCAGGGGCTTGTAAAAGCAAAGGGCTTCCTCGCTGATGCGCTTCTCTTCCGCGGCGGTGACCGGCACGCGCTTGCCGGTCTGCGGGTCGACGTATTCATAGCCGCCCATGTCGGACGGCAGCAGCGCGACGACCACGCCTTCCTCCTTCAGGGAGCCGATCATCGCGCCCATGGCGTCGCTGTGCCAGCCCTTCGTGAGGATGACCTCGCGGTACAGGATGCCCGTCGACGACAGAAGATAGTCGAGTTTGTCCCGCAGGCCGTGAATGTTCTGCGGGATCTCCTTTTCCTTCAGGCCGAAGTACTTAAACAGGCCGGCGACCGCGTCGGAGACGTCGGCCTCTTTCTCCAGAGCGCTGTGAAGCCTGCGTCCGGTGACGGAGCGGGCTATGTTTTCAAAGGAATCCGTCAGGAGCTCTCGTTCGCGCTTTTTTCGGTATTCGATCTGTTCATCAAACCATCCCACGAACAATCCCCCCTTACTCGTTGCTGACAAGGCTGGCGTACACGCCGCCTTTTTGGTACAGCTCGTCGTGCGTGCCGCGCTCCACGATGCGCCCCTTGTCCAGGACGATGATCTCGTCGCAGTCGCGGATGGTGGACAAGCGATGGGCGATGATGATACAGGTGATCCCCCGGTCGTTGATGGATTTGATGACCTCGTGCTCCGTCTGCGCGTCCAGCGCCGAGGTCGCCTCGTCCATAATGCATATGGTCGGATCCTGCGCCAGGGCGCGGGCGATCTCCAGGCGCTGGCGCTGGCCGCCGGAAAGGTCGCGCCCGCCGTCCAGAAGCCTGTGCGAGAACCCGCCATCCCGGGTGACGATGTCGTCGTAGATGCCCGCGTCCCGGGCCGCCAGCGTGACCTCGAAGTCCTCGACAGCGTCATCCCACATCTTGATGTTCTGTGAAATGGTGTCCTCAAAGAGGGTGATGTCCTGGTCGATGACGCTGACAGACCCCGTAAACACGTCCCGGTCGATCTCCTCCAGGGGGACACCGTCAAAGGTCACCGTGCCGCTCCACGGCCTGTACAGGCCCGAGATCAGCTTGGCCAGGGTCGACTTCCCGCATCCCGTGCGCCCCACGAAGGCAATCTTCTGCCCGGGCTTCACGGTCATCGAAAAGTCTGTGATCTGCGGCTTGCCGAGCCGTGAATAGCCGAAGGTGACGTCCCTGAGCTCGATGGCGCCGGACAGCTTCTGGTATTCGCCCTTTTTCTCCTTTGGGGTAAAGGTCGGGTCTTCCCTGTAGCTCATGACGTCGTCCACGCGCTCCATCTGGGTCGTCATTTCCTGAATGGACTGCCCCGCCGCGATGAGCGACGACGC
This sequence comes from Clostridia bacterium, assembly GCA_017431365.1. GTDB lineage: Bacteria > Bacillota > Clostridia > Christensenellales > Aristaeellaceae > Firm-10. Next base: position 5,673 of record JAFRLF010000133.1, read on the forward strand.
CGGCGACATAAACGACCCAAGAAAGCTCTGAAACGCCATGACCATGCCCACCGTAAACTCCTGCCTGAGCACCAGCATGACGCCGATGCCCAGCACGGCCAGGTTTGCCACGGCCGTGATGACTGACGGCAGCGCGCCGGTCATCAGGCTCAGGCGGGCGTACCTGATTTCCTGGGCGTTGACGCTGGCCTGATACCCCGACCACCGGCCGAAAAAGCCGTTCTCCGCGCCGGAGGACTTGACGGTCTCGATCATGCTGATGCCGGACATGGTCGCGTTGGAGAGGTTCGCCGCGTCGCGCTGCTGCACGCGGGTGATGTTGACCCGCCTCTTTGTGACAAAGGCGGACACAAGCAGGTTCAGGCCGATCGCCCCCACCCCGATCAGCGACAGAAGCGGACTGAAGCGGATCATCACGGCCAGGTAAAACACCATCATCGCCGCCTGTATGGCCAGCGGCGCGAAAGTGTTGGCCAGCGTACCGGCGATGGTCGCGTTGGTTGCCTGGCGGTCGGCGATATCCGCCGGCAGCCTCTGTCCGAAGAACTGCATGGGCAGGCGCAGCACCTTCCAAAGGTAGGACGAACTGCCGTAAGCCGCCATCTTGCCCTGAATGCGCAGCGAGTACACCGCGGCGATCCACTGCACGACGAGCGTCATGGCGATCAGCCCGGCGAACATGAACATGAACGGCGTCAGCCATTCGGGGTTGCGGCGGGTCAGCAGCCGGTCGAGGAATGTCCGCGCAAACCCCGGGCTGATGATGCCCAGAAGGGACGTGATCGTCGTGGTCAGCACCACGAAGGCCACGGCGACGCCGGAGCCCTTCAGGCGCTCGCGGGCATATTCGAAGACGGATTTCGGCTTACCCGCGGGAACGAAATCCTTACCCGGCTGGAAAGAAAGCATCACGCCGGTGAATTCGCGGTCGAACTCCTCCCATTCCACGGTCACGCGGCCGCGGGCTGGGTCATTGATGACCGGCCTTTTGCCCTTGAAGCCGCACAGAACGACGAAGTGATTGAACCCCCAGTGTATGATGCAGGGATAGGGCCCCTCCTCCAGCAGGTCGTCGGGCTCGACGCGCCAGGCGCTGGCCTCCATGCCGTAGCTGCGCGCCGCCAGCAGGATGTTTTTGGCGTTCGCGCCGTCCATGGAGACGCCGCAGTCCACGCGGGCCTGCTCCAGGGGGATGTATTTATGATAGTAGTGCATGATCATGGTCAGGGAGGCCGCGCCGCACTCCAGCGCCTCCATCTGCATGACCACGGGCACCTTTGCCACGCCCTTCTGAACGGGGGCGGGCACACGGGCTCTTCTCATCACGCGCCGTCCTCCCTTCAGTTAAACAGGAGGGACAAGGGGTTCAGCCGTTCCGTAACGACGGTGCCCGTGTACACGCCGTCGGGCAGCGCGGCGTCCTCAAGGCGCAGCGCGGCCGTCATCTCGCCGGGGTTCAGTCGCCCCGCCAGGCGAAGAAGCGGGTTCGTCTCCTCCGTGATCACAGCGGTTTCGACACCCCCGTCCACAGCCAAAGCGTAGCTCACGCCTTCAACCTCGATCTCTCCGCTCGCCAGGACGCCCTCGATCTGATCATACGGGACATAACACAGCGCCTGTCCGTCCACGGCGCTCACGGCCAGCTGCGCCTTCGTATCTATGGAGCCGAAAACGCCCCAGCACAGCGCACCCGCCAGCAGCGCGATGACGACGCCCATCACCAGCCAGACGCTCGGCGAGGTGACGCGCAGATAGTCGTTCAGCGATTCCGGAGACTCAATCGCCTCCAGGCTCTTCTCACGGAAAAGCTTCACCTTTTCCTGTCCTTCCATGAGGACACCTCCTTGACGGTCCATGGGTCCACGCCGTTGCATCTTGAGCTGCGCGGCCCGCCTCAGACTCTTTTAATCAGAGTATAACTGTCAGAATTTGCACTGTCAAGCCCGGGGCCAAAAACAGAAAACCCCGCGGGCGCGCACGGTTTGTCGCGCGCCGCAGGGATGTTTCTTCATTTCAACAAATGGTCACTGCCCGGCCTTTTCTTCGGCGCGCAGCTCCTTCATGACCTCGTCGGCCTTTTCCTTAAAGGCAAAGAATTCTGAATCCTGCAGGCCAAGGAAGTACAGCGTGTCGATCTGATCGGTATTGAACAGGTAGTTCAGATCGGCGTTCTGGTATCCCTCGGGGTAGACGACGCCCACGTAGTCGTACAGCTTTTCACCGCTCTCGGTGGTGCCCTTCTGACCCACGCCGGTGATCATGACGCGCTTTGTGCTGTTCTTGAGCAGCACGACCGAGCCGATGGGCAAAAATCCTTCAAAATACATATGAGCATCTCCTTCTAGTCAGTCAAACTGATAGTATATTAACGGATTTACGGCATTTTGGCAAGGGTATTTACCAGAATTTGATGGCGTTATAGATGTTCTTGGCCGTATCCGCCACGACCTTGCCGGCATCGCCGATCTTATCCGCCACATAGCCGACTGTCTTGCCGACGTTGACTTCAAAACTGACGTCGCCGCCGACGCCAAATGCCGCCCCCGCGTCAAACTTGAAAACGCCGTCATGGTATCCCACGTCTACATGCGCGCCGAAGCCCACCTTTGCGGTCGCGGTGACTTTGGCGTCGACCACGTCTGTCTCAATGCCCGTCGAAGCGCTGATCTTCGCGACGTTGACCTCGGCGGAAGCCTTTGTGCGAAGGACAGGCTTCCCGTTGATGATGCCCGCCTCGACCTTGGCGCCGGCTTCAGCCTCGCCGAGGGTAGCCTCGACGTCCGACGTCCACTTTCCGAAGCCGACGTCCACCTCGTTGTCGATCTTGCTCGAGATGACGGAACCCGACCAGCCGATCTCGGCGGACACGCCCGGTTCAAAGGCACGGATGGGCTTGCCGTCCGGGCCGGTCTTGGTGACGTACAGGCCCGCTGAAAGCTCGGCCGTGGTCTCAGACTTCAGGACGTCGTAGCTCACCGTGGATTTGCCGCTGTCGTCGCCGATGGTGGCGGAATCATGATACCTGGATTTGACTTCCTTGCCGCCAACGCTGTACTCCAGGAGCGTATGCTCCCTCTTTGAATTGGCGTAGGAGTCCTCTTTTTTCTCGGGGAACTTTTTGCCGTTTTCGTCATAATAGCCGTTATGCTTGCTGTCGCGTTTTTCCTGCTGGGCTTTCAGGGCGTCGGGTTTGAAGACAAACTTGCCGGCTTCCCACTTGCCCTCGACCTCGGTCTTGTGCATGGAGCCGTCTTCGCCGTACTCCGTGCGGCCGATCTTGTGATCCTTCCAGTCGTCCTCGAAGTCGTACACGACATAACTCTTGGAGCCGTCCGCGCCGTAGACGATGCCGGCATAGACCATGGCCTGGTTGAACGCGTCCCAGTTCTCCTTGGACCAGCGGGATCTGTCCTGCGGGAGCTTGAGATGGCTGATGACCTTGCCCTCCAGCTCGCGCCGGTCGCGATCGTTGCGGGGCTGGTCGGAATTGCCGTCCGCGCCGTTGCCGCCGCCCTGGCCTCCACCGCCCTGACCGCCGCCGCCCTGGCCGCCGGCGCCGCCCTCGCCGTCGGGCGCGCCGCTCCCCTGGAGCAGGTTATCTATCATGCTGTCCACCTTGCGGGCCGCGTCCGTGAGAATGTCGCCCGCCTGGCGGACCTTGCCCGCAAAGTCCTTCGCGCTTGAGTCCGTGACGCGCAGCGCCGTATTGAGCCCGCTGACGGAGTTGCGTCCGGAGCCCATGCTCACCTTCTGCCCGGAGAGCAGCAGTTCAATGGGGCGCATCGAGCCGAGCTCGCCCCACCAGTCCGCGGAGGTATCAAGCCCGCGCAGGACGTTGAGCGCACTGCCCACCTGGCCGGCGATCCCGTCGATCTGACGGCTCCAGTCGCCCAGATCCGCTGTGTTGACTTTGATGTGATCCTTCATGCGCACCACCCTAATTTCTTCGAACGGACCGCCGTAAAAGGCGATGCCCCGCCATCATCCCGTCCGGGATGTGACGGGGCACCCATTCATCCGAGTATTCTCTTGATCTTCTCATCCGCCGCGTCGATGGCGCTGGCGAACTTATTGAGCGTCGTGTTCAGCGTGCTCAGCGCGTTGCCGATGGTCTGCACGTCGGCCTGGAGCTGCTTGAGTTTGTTCTTCATCGCCTCGGCCGTTTCGCCGTCGATGCCCTCGCTGACCGCCTGATTCAGGCTGCGCACCTTGGGCATGACCTGCTGAAGCTGATCCATCGAGGAGCGCACGGTCCGCGCCGCCCGCCTGACCTCAGCGGAGTCGTATATCGCGATGTTTCCCATGGGTCCCGCATCCTTTCGTCAGCGCGGCTCAAGCCGCGCGTTTATCAGAAGAATGTGGGCGTAGTGCCCTCTTCCACGGACTGCATGAGGGATTTGGCCTGGGCGTCGACCTCTTCGTAGGCGTCGCGGGCCTGCTCGAGCTTGCTGGTGGCGTTGTCCATCTGGGTCTCGGTCTGCTGCAGGTTCTTGTACAGCTGATCGAACTGCTCGGCGAACTTCTGAGAGGAAGCGCCCTTCCACGTGGTGCTCAGCTCGCGCATGGTGTTGGAAATCTGCAGATAAGCGATCTGCATCGCCTGCTTCTTGGCCTTGTAGTCGTTGATCGCCTGATTCAATGCCTCTATACTAACTCTTACTTCTTCGCCGGCCATGTTTATATCCTCCTCATTTTTCTGATACCGCGGATGACGCGTCTCACTGCATATTCTGTTTGAGTATCTTTAAATTCTTTTCCATGCGCTCCATCTCGCATCTGAGATTGGCAAAGACCTCGGCCGCCTTGGGATCGGCCTTCAG
>JAFRLF010000134.1 GCA_017431365.1 Clostridia bacterium
CAAGGTGACCCGGGCCGACCTCGCGGCGCGCATGGGGCAGTGCAGCACTTTTTATACCGATGTTGCAGGCTCGGGTGCCCGCCGCAACAACGTGCGCCTCGCCACGGAGACGCTGAACGGCGTGTGCGTCATGCCGGGCGAAGTCTTCTCCTATAACGCGACGATCGGCAAGAGGACGGAGGAGAAGGGCTACCGCGAGGCGCCGGTTTACGCCAACGGCCTCTCCGCCACTGAGCCGGGCGGCGGTGTGTGCCAGGTTTCCTCCACACTGTTCAACGCCGTGCTGCTGGCTGATCTTAACATCGTTTCACGCTCGCCCCACTCGCGGCCGGCGTCGTATGTGCCCGTCGGACTGGACGCCACGGTGTCCTGGCCGGAGCCTGACTTCAAGTTCCAGAACGACACGCCGTATCCGGTGTACATCGTCTCGAAATACGAGAACGAGAAGTGTTACATGTCCATCTACGGCCAGCAGCTGCCGGACGGCATATACGTGACGATGGAGGCCGTGACCACGGAGGTTCTCAAGTCGGACAAGCCCGTCTACATCTATACCAAGGATCTCCCGAAGGGTCAGCAGCACACCATCGCCAAGGCCAGAGAGGGGTATCTGGCCGAGGCGTACAAGGTCTATCACTACGCGGACGGCACCGAGATGGACCGGATGCTCTACATACGCAGCGAGTATCCCGCCGTCGGACCGACGATCCGGGTCGGCTCGTAAAAAGGCGTGTACCCGCGTCGCGCTCGCGGACTTCTAAACCAAAACAAACTGAAGTCGCCTTTTATGTCAGGAGGGATTCCCTTGGAGCTCAATGACAGGCCCGAACCGATGAACATCGTCCTGGTGGAACCGGAGATCCCTCAGAACACCGGCAACATCGCCCGCACGTGCGCGGCGACGGGGTCGAAGCTGCATCTGATCAGGCCGCTGGGCTTCAGCCTTTCGGACAGGTACTTGAAGCGCGCCGGCCTTGACTACTGGTCCATGATGAGCTACACTGTGTACGACAATTTGGACGAGTTCTTCGCGCAGAACCCCGGCGCGCGGTGCCACTACCTGAGCACCAAGGCCGCCCGGGCCTATCGTGAGGCGGTCTATCGGCCGGGAGATTAGCTGGTCTTCGGCACGGAGACGAAGGGCCTTGACGAAGCGCTTCTCAGGCGCGAGTACGAGCGATGCGTCCGCATCCCGATGGTGGAGGGCGCGCGCTCGCTGAACCTGTCCAATTCAGTGGCCATCGTGCTGTACGAGGCCCTCAGGCAGCGGGACTTTGCCGGCATGCAGATGAATGGCCGGCTCACGACGCCGCCGGACGAACCCTGGCTCGATTACGTCTGACGCCCTATAAAGAGGAGGCGAGCTCATGCCGAAACAGGGATACACCAGAAAAGAAGCCAGTCACCGCCGTGCGAAATTCATGATGCTCGCCGGAATGAGTGACTTTTTCGGCACGATCGCCTCGTTTTTTGTGATACTGGGGTGTATCGTCCTTTTGACCACGCTGTATACATGGCTGCGCGGGGATCTGCCCAAGGTGGTGGAGAGCCTGCGCGAACCCATCCTCAACGCCTTCCAGTAAAGTGAGGCGTTTTTTATGAACGTATCCTGGCACAGTCTGATGGAGGATATCGAGGCCTGTCGCCGTTGCGGCCTGCGGGACGGATGCAGCCGCGTCGTCCCCGGCGAGGGCCGGCCGGACGCCGACCTGATGTTCATCGGCGAAGGCCCCGGTGCGGATGAAGACCGCCTGGGCCGCCCGTTCGTGGGCCGGGCAGGCGCGCTTCTGACGAAAATGATCGAGGCGATGGGCCTGACTCGCGAGGACGTGTACATCTGCAATGTGGTAAAGTGCCGTCCGCCGCACAACCGCCAGCCCCAGCCTGAGGAGATCGCGGCCTGCCTGCCCTTTCTGCGGGCTCAGACCGCTCTGGTGCGGCCGAGGCTGATCGTCCTGCTCGGCGCGACGGCGGGGCGGGCTGTGCTGGGACCGGACTTCCGCGTGACGCGGGACCGCGGCGCTTTCGTCGAGCGCCGGGGCGTGTATATCATGCCGACGTATCACCCGGCGGCGCTTTTGCGGGACGAATCGCTGAAGCGACCGACCTGGGAGGATCTCAAGCAGGTGCGCGACCGTCTGGCCGCCCTTCCGCCGCGATGAGAGCGCCTTCTCCCGCGCGGGCCTTTTTCACGGCGATCCGGCGCGGCGCGCCTTGGGACGCCGCGTGGTTTTTTGCGCCCATGCTGAGAGATCGCGCCGCTGTCTGGCTGACCGTGCCCGGCGCGTCGGCGCTCTTGTGCCGGGAGGATACCGAGTGCCTGTTTTCGCTACCAACGGCGGTCAATGAAGCGGCTTCCGGCGCGCTCGTCGACGCCATGCTGCGCGCGGCCCGGGACTGGGGCTGCGAGCGGATCACGGGGCCAGTCTCACCCGCGGCGTACGACTTCTGCCGGGGGCTGAGGATCGAGGGATTTCAGACGCCATTCGACCACACGCGCTGTCCCGGCCTTATGGAGGCGCTTGGGAGACGCGGCTTTGAGACGGGACCGGTATACGACCTGTTCAGCCTGGAGTGGGACGAGGGCGTCGCTCAGAGGCAGCGCCGCCTCGCCGACGAAGTCACGCGCCGCTTTTCTCTGCGGAGCGAGACATTCCTCGGCCTCGGCGGGGACGGAGCCGCCCGGGCTATGGCGGCGATATCCGTTCACGACGGCGACATGCGCCTGGACGCCCGTCAGGCGCGGGCGCTTTTTTTGTCGCTGGGACGCGCGCTCGACAGGCGGCTGAGCCAGATCGTGTTCCGGGGGGAGGAGCCCGTGGCCTGCGTCCTCGCGGTGCGAAAGGGGAGAAGACTGCGCGTCGTGACGGCGCAGGTCGTTCCCTCCATGCGGCGGATGGGCGTCACGGCGGTGCTTGCCGCGCCGTTTCTGGACGCCATGCGGCCCTGCGGCGGCCTGGAACTGGGCGTCATAAGCGAGGATAATCTGCCCTCGCTGGCGTGTGTACGGGCGTTGGGGGCCGTCGTGACGGCGCGCTATGCGCTGCTGGAGCGTTCTCTGAAAGAATTTCGGTAAAAAAGCATATTTGCGCCTGTTCATTACAAATAATTCTACAAAAATTAATTGAATATTTACAATAATGGTGTATTGTATGCCGCGTATCAGAGGCGATGACGGAAGGGCATGTTCGAGACGGAACGAGTCTCCATGCGTCCTGTCAGCCGCTGTAATTGAAAGGAAGGTTTTTTGATGGCACTGGTCAAATGTCCCCGCTGTGAGCTGAACTACATACTTGACGGGGGCTCTCTGTGCGCCGTTTGCCGCCGCGAGGTCAAGGGAGAGCACGAGATCATCGACACGCCGGAGATGTGCTCCGTCTGCGGCGAAAACCCGGCCGTTCCTGGCAGCGACATGTGCTTGTCCTGCCTCAAGGAGATGAACCGCAGACCCTCCAACACCGACGACACGCTTGTGCCTGACGCCAGCATCGGCATCGACGCCGTCAGCACGATGGACGAGATCGAGCTCGACATTGTGGACGAGGACATGGCCAGCGAGTACGGCGCCGAGGATGAGTTCCGCGCCGATCAGGCGGAGGAACAGGCGGAAGCTGAGATGGAAGTCACGCCGGACGGCGACGCGGTCCTCAGCACGGACGCGATCGCCGACAGCGAGCTCGAGGACGACGAAGATCCTTACGCCGACGAGTACGAGCAGTGACGCATGAGCCTGTTCGCCATATCGGATCTGCACCTGCCGGGGAGCGCCTGCAAGCCCATGGACATCTTCGGCGAACACTGGCAGGGACATTTTGAGAAAATCCGCGCCAGTTGGCTGGACAGCGTGAGTGAGGAGGACGTCGTCCTCCTGCCCGGCGATTTCAGCTGGGCCATGACGCTGGACGAGGCTGGGGCCGACATCCGCGCCGTGGGAGCCCTTCCGGGGA
>JAFRLF010000135.1 GCA_017431365.1 Clostridia bacterium
TCCTTTCGGTTTTTTTGCTAACAACCTCGTCATTTTCTCCTTTGTATTTTCGGCGTACCGGAAGGGAGTGCATCCCCCCCCCCCCCCGCGTAACTCGGGTTATTGCACAGAAGCACAATCGCCAGAGCGATCGCCACGCCTCTTAAAGCGGGCATCGACAAACGATTCTTAGTCTGATGAAGCATCTTTTTCAACTGTCATCCTGCCTTTGCGCCAATTCATCCAGATCCACCGGTCATATCGTCCGTGTCTGGCGGATCATCATTACGTTTTTCTAACAATTGTACATAGTTATCCTCTGTTCGTCAACCACTTTTTGAGAGGACGTCGACAGGGCTCTGCACCCCCATGTCGGCTGCTGGTTATGTTCTGTCTTGTATTTGAACGGGGTTTCGTGTATAATGCCCATCAGAGAATAGAAACAAAATCAAACGGACGGGAGTGATCGATCCAATGGACATGATTCAGAAAATCGCCTCTCTGGGCATTGTGCCCGTCATCAAGCTCAACGACCCCGAACACGCCGTGCCGCTGTGCCGGGCGCTCACGCGCGGCGGCCTTCCGGTGGCGGAGATCACCTTCCGCACGGCCGCGGCTGAGGAATCCATCCGCCGCGTGGCGCGGGAGCTGCCCGACGTGCTGGTCGGCGCGGGTACGGTTCTGACCACGCAGCAGGCCGACGCGGCGATGGCCGCCGGCGCGAAGTTTATCGTCACGCCGGGGTTCAACCCCGAGGTGGTCGGGCACTGCGTTGAAAAGGGCTATCCCATCTTCCCCGGATGCCCCACCACGAGCGACATCGAACAGGCCATCCGCTTCGGGCTCAAGGTGGTCAAATTCTTCCCCGCCGAAGCCATGGGCGGCCTGAACACGATCAAGGCCGTCAGCGCGCCCTATTCCGACATGCTCTTCATGCCCACCGGCGGCGTCAACGAGGACAACCTCAACACCTATCTTTCCTTCCCGAAGATCATCGCCTGCGGCGGCAGCTGGATGGCCAAGGGCGATCTCATCGAAAACGGCGAGTTCGACAAGATCGAGGAGCTGACCCGCAGCGCCGTGCGAAAGATGCTCGGGTTCGAGCTCGCGCACATCGGCCTCAACTGCCCCGACGCCGACGAAGCCGCCAAGACGGCGGAGCGCTTCTCCGCGCTGTTCGGCTGGCCCTACAAGCCCGGCAACAGCTCCGACTTCGCCGGCGCGTACGTCGAGGCCATGAAGGCGCCGGGCCGCGGCAGCCATGGGCACATCGCCGTTAAGTGCAACTCCATCCCGCGGGCCAGGGCCTACCTGGAGGGTCAGGGCTTCGCCTTCGACGAGAGCACCCTGAAGCTTAAAAACGGCAAGCCCAACGCCATCTACCTGACGGAGGAGATCGGCGGGTTCGCCGTCCACCTCCTGCAAAAATAAGCACACAAGGGCCGCCTCATTTCACGGGAGCGTATATAATGGCAAACATGCTTGATTATCTGACCTGGCGGGGCGATCTGCTGCTTCGGCAGGACGGATGGAACGACATCGACGCGCTGATCCTGGCCAACCTCTGCTACTGCGACCTGCGCGCCGCGGCCGGACTGAAGCTCAAGGACGCGCCGCCGCTGCTGCCCGAAGCCGGCGCCGAGGGCCTGATGAAGCAGCATCTGGGCCTTCTGAAGGCCGCGGGCGAATCCCGGCGCTTTGCGGAGGTCGCGGTCACGGACAGCGCGAACAACCTCGACGCGGCGAAGAACATCCAGTTCGCCGCCTCGGTCATGGACGCGCCCGACGGCATGCGCGTCATCGCCTTCCGGGGCACGGACGGAACGCTGACCGGCTGGCGCGAGGACTTCAGCATGGCGTACGAAAAGCCCGTCCCCGCCCAGCTGTCCGCGCTGGAATACCTCGCGGGCATGGCGTCCGGGTTTCAGGGCCCCGTCATGCTGACCGGGCACAGCAAGGGCGGGAATCTGGCGCTGTACGCCGCGGCGCACGCCCCGCGCGAAATTCAGGACAGGCTCGTCGCGGTGTACAGCTTCGACGGCCCGGGCTTGGACGAGGAATCCATGACCTCGGAAGGGTATGAAAGGATCAGCCGCCTGGTACACTCGTTCGTGCCGCAGTCCTCGGTCGTAGGGATGCTGCTGTCCTACCACCCGGATTACCTCGTCGTCAAGTCGACGGAGCACGGCCTGCAGCAGCACAACGCCTATTCCTGGCAGGTGGCGGGGCCCCGCTTCGTCACGCTCAGTGACCTGAACCGCAGCAGCAAAGTCGTCGATCAGACCCTGCGCAGCTGGCTCAAGGAGTGCACGCCGCAGCAGCGGCAGACCTTTGTGGACACGGTGTTCGACGTCCTGGGCGGCGCCAACGTCGAGACCTTCTCCGACATGAAGCGCAACATCCCCGCCACGGCCGCCGGGCTCATCGAGGCGGCCCGCAAGGTCGATCAGGAGACGGGCCGCATGCTGACCCAGATCGCCGGAAAGCTGGTCATGGCGGGCGCGGGCAGCCTCTTCGACCAGCTCATCCGACCGGAACCCAACAGCAAACCGAGGTAAAACCCGTTCCACGACCGACAGACCGGAAAATACGCCTTTGGGAGGATAAACATCATGATTCATGTCACCGTATGGAACGAATACCGCCACGAGCTCTCGAGCGCCAAAGTCGCCGCGATCTATCCTCAGGGCATCCACGGCGCCATCGCCGCCTTTTTGGGCAAGGAACCTGACATGGAGGTCCGCACCGCCACCCTGGACCAGCCGGAGCACGGTCTGACGCAGGAAGTCCTCGACAGCACGGACGTCCTGCTCTGGTGGGGACACATGGCGCACCACGAGGTCAGCGACGAAATCGTCGAGCGCGTCTACAACCGCGTCATGGAGGGCATGGGCCTGATCGTCCTGCACTCCGGCCACGCCTCCAAGATCTTCAGAAAGCTCATGGGCACCAACACGCACAAGCTGCGCTGGCGCGAGGACGGCGAAATGGCCCGCTTCTGGGTCATGGATCTGGCGCACCCCATCGTCCAGGGCCTGGAGGATCACTTCGACCTGCCCGTCGAGGAGACCTACGGCGAGCACTTTGACATTCCGAAGCCCGACGACCTGATCTTCGTGACCTGGGTGCCCGGAGGCGAGGTCTTCCGCAGCGGATGCTGCTGGCACAGGGGACTGGGCCGCGTGTTCTACTTCCAGCCCGGACACGAGACCTGCCCCAGCTATCACGACAAAAACGTCCAGCTGGTCATCACCAACGCCGTGCGCTGGGCATACCGTCCGCGCCCGATCTACAAGTGCCCCACGGACTGGCAGCCCCGCCTCGAGGACATCAGCCTCGGCAAGGACGAGTAATACACACGGCGGCGTGCCCGAAAAGCAGGCGCGCCGCCTCTCATTTTCTGTCAAAGGGCGGTCAGCGTGACATGAAACGACGTAATCCAGACGCATCCATGACGGTGCGCCGGCTTGTGGAGCCGTTCGGGCGGTGGCTGCGCGTCAGACCGCTGGTCTGCGCCTTTGCCGCCTTCGCGCTGGGGATGGCTGCGGCCCGCGCGCTGCGGCCGCCGGTCTGGATCGCGGCGGGCGCGGCGGCGCTCCTGGCCGTCATATCGCTCATCGGAAAAAGGCGCGCCCTTCTCCCACTCGTCGCGCTGACGATCGGCGCGGCGCTGATGAGCGCGGCGCTCGTACGCCCCGAATTCACACCACAGAAGGACGTCTTCATCCGCGGCGTCGTGGACGGCGAGCCCCAATGGCGGGATAACGGCCTGCGGGTGCCGCTGCGCGCCGTCACGGTGGACGGCGAATCCGTGCCCTGCCGGGTCATGGCCTATCTGTACGGCTTCGACGAAGCGCCCGAATTCGGCAGCGAGATCCACGCCTTCGGCAGCACGTGGCTGCCGAACGACGCCAATCCCAGTTATTCCGACTGGCTGTGGCGGCAGGACATCGCCCTGTGCGCCACTGTCAGCGCCAGGCGCGTGATGGAAGTCGAGCCGTCCTCCGGCCTGTCTCCGATAGTCTGGGCGATGAGGGCGAGGGAGCGCGTCGCCGGGCACATCCGTCGGACATTCTCACATGAGTCGCTGGGGCTTGTCATGGCGCTGGTCCTGGGCGACCGGTCTGATCTGCCCGAGGAGACGTACGACCAATACAAAAAGACCGGCGTGGCGCACCTTTTAGCTCTTTCAGGGCTGCACGTCGGTCTGCTGTTTGCCGGTCTGCACGCGGCGCTCATGCGGTGCCGCCTGAGCCGAAGGGCGGCGTTCATCGTCACGCTGCCGCTGCTCGCGGCCTATGCCGTGACGGTCGGCTTGCCCGCATCGATCATCCGGGCGGGGCTGATGTACGTCATAGCCGGGTCCGTGCGCCTTCTGGGCCGGCCGAGGGACGGCCTGACCATCCTCTGCCTGACGGGATTTTTGATGCTGGTTTTTCACCCGCTGTATATCGAGGACGCGGGATTCATCCTCTCGCTGACGTCGGTGGGGGGCATCCTCATGGCCGGCGAACGACCCGGCTTGTTCAGGACGCGCGCCCGGCGCGGCGTCAGGAACCGGATCGCGCAGGCCGTTCGGGCTTCGCTGGGCGCGCAATTCGGCGCGCTGCCGGCGACAGCCGGGTTTTTCCACCTCATCCCCGTCCTGGCGCTGCCGTTCAATGTCGCGCTGATCGCCCTGATGGGGCTTTTCTTCCCCCTGACGCTGATCACGGTGGCCGTCAGCGCCGCCTCGACCTGCCTGGCGGCCCCGTTCGTCTGGCTGGTGGAGGGCATCGCCCGCCTTTACGCCGCGGTGACGTCGATCGGCGCGTCGCTCGGATGGGCTCAGGCGGAATGCGGCGCGTGGCCGTGGTGGTTGGTCGCCCTGTACGGCGTCATAATGCTGCTGCAGTCGCCCTACGCGCGCCTCTCCGAAAGGACGGCCCCGCGCCGCGCGCTCCGCGGCCTGATCGTGCTCCTGGCGGCGGGCAGCCTGTTCATTCCACGCTGAGGGGCGAAAAGTCAAAGCCCGCCCCAACCTTGCCGAGGAATCCGGCGATCAGGTCGACGCACTGTTCGATATCCGACCAGGACGCCATTTCGACGGAGCTGTGCATGTACCTGAGCGGCACGGACACCAGCGCCATGGGCACGCCCTCGCCCGTCTGCAGGATCGTGTCCCCGTCCGTGGAAGTGTGCCCACCGGCGACCTCGTACTGCACGCCGATCCCCAGTTCATGAGCCGTCTTCTCCAGAAGGCGGTTCATTTTCTTGTTGACCATGCCGCTCAGGCAGAGGACGGGCCCCTTCCCCAGGCGGACGTCGCCCGTGGCGCCCGGATTCGCGCCGGGACAGTCGCTGGCCCAGGTCACGTCCACGACGATGGCGCAGTCGGGCTTCAGTCCCGCCGCCGCGACATAGGCGCCCCGGCCCGTGGTCTCCTCGCCCACCGAGGTCTGGGCGTATATGCCGCAGCGCGCGCCGCTTTCGGCGGCCTTTTTCGCCGCCTCGAGGATGACGAACGCGCCGGATTTGTCGTCCAGAGCCCGGCACGTGATCCGGCCGTTCATGAGCTCGCGCACCTGCGTGTCGGCGCAGACGGCGTCTCCCACCGAAACGACGGCAGCGGCCTCCTCCCGGCTCGACGCGCCGATGTCGATCAGCAGATCCTTGTCCTTGACGTCGCCGCTCTTGACGAGATCACTCGTCACCGCCACCACGCCCGGCACGGTGCTGTAGACGGTCTTCCCATCCTGTTCGGCCTCGTGCACGACCTGCATGACGCTGCCCACGTACAGCGCGGGGCGCACGCCGCCCGCCCGCTGCACGCGCAAAAGGCCGTCGTCCTGTATGTGCGTCACCCGAAAGCCGATCTCGTCCATGTGCCCGCAGAGCAGCACCTTAAACGGCGCTTCCGGATTGACGACGGACACGGCGTTGCCGACGCAGTCCACTTTCTGCTCGTGGGCAAAGGTCTTTCCAAAGGCCAGCGCGTTGATCTGATTAGGCTCCTCGCACCCGCTGACAGAGGGCGTGCTCAGGAGTTTGTAAAGAAATGCACGATCCATAGACGATACCTCACTCAGTTTTCCATGATATAGTTTTCGGCCTGCCGGGGCCACCGCCCCGACGCCGTGCGTCAACTATATCACAGATCGTGGCCGATGTGAAGAAGCGTCGCCACCGTCATTCCTTGACCGCACCAATGGTAATGCCCGTAAGGAAGTATTTCTGCAGGAACGGGTACACGCAGACGATGGGCAGCGTGACAATGATCGTCGTCGCGGCCCGAATAGACTGAGGCGTGAGCGTCTTAAACTTGCTAAGAGCTTTTGAAGAATCTTCGATCATGCTCAGCGCTTCGATCTCCAGCAAAACCCGGCGAAGGTAGATCTGTAGCGTATCCCATTGTCCGTTCGGCGCGTAAATCGTAGTATCGAACCAGGAGTTCCACTGATCTACCGCGCAATACACGGCAATGGCCGCAAATACGGGAATGGATATGGGCAACACGACGCGAAAATAAATCTTCAGCTCGGCCGCTCCGTCTATGCGCGCGGCCTCAAACAGCGCCGTGGGCATGTTGGAGATATATGAGGCGATGATCAGCATATAATAGGCGCTGAACAAGCCTGGGATGATGTAGACACAGAATGTATTGTACAGGCCGATACTTATAAAAGCCAGATACGTCGGAATCAGTCCCGCCGAGAAGTACATCGTCAGCAAAAACGCGCGCCGCAAAAACTTTCGTCCGGAAAACCATTCGATCGTGGTGATATAAGCCAGCAGACCCGTGCACAGCAGCGTGCCCGTCGTGCCAAAGATCACGCGCATGACGGATACAAGCGAGACGCGCAGTATCCGCTGATCTGAAAAGACCTTCTGATAGGCTTCCGTATTAAAGCCAAGGGGAAGCACCGTAATATTGCTTACGGGATAGGTGGATACATCGCTGAATGACACGCATAACTGATTCCAAAACGGAAAAATGATTGACAGCATGAACAGAAACATGAGGACAACGTTGAACACATCAAAGGCCTTCGTCCCATGGGTTTCTTTATAGTACCGTCTCATGCCGTCACCCCCTACAGTACCGCGATATCCATGACTTTTTTCGAGATACGGTTGGCCAGCAGCACCAGCGTCACCGATATAACGCCCTTCATCAGTCCCACGGCTGTTCCATAAGAATAGTTGTTGTTCTGCACGCCGTATTTATAGGCGTACGTGTCGATCACTTCATAATATTTGCGCGTCTGCGTCGTACCCAGAAGCAGCTGCTGTTGAAATCCGGCGTTAAGGATGCTGCCAATCTGAAGGATACCCAGCAGCACGACAGTCGTGCGGATACCCGGCAGCGTAATATGCCATATGCTGCCCGTCCGATTGAGGCCGTCCACAGCGCCGGCCTGATATAGTTCCTCGTCGATGCCGGCGATGGCTGAAAGGTATATAATAGAGGAAAAGCCGACGCCCTTCCATATGTTCGCTGTCGTCAATATGCCCCAGAAATACTCGCCCTTGCTGAGCCAGTTAATCGGGGCTTCAATGATGCCAGCCCGTACGAGTATTTTATTGAGAAAACCTTCGGAGTTGAGGATCGAAAACAGTAGGCTGGCGGCAACCACCCACGAAATAAAATGCGGCAGATAGGACACCGTCTGCACGACGCTTTTGTAATGCTTGTTCTTGAGTTCATTGAGCAGAAGCGCCAGCAGGATCGGCGCAGGAAAACCGAACAGGATATTCAGTCCGCTGATAGCCAGCGTATTTCGCATAACGATAGGAAAATCACGGCCGTTTATGAATTGACTGAAGTATTTCAGTCCGACCCATTTCGCGGTAAAAAACGGCTTTCCAGGAACGTAATACTTAAAGGCAATAATCAACCCATACATAGGATAATAACATATCACCGCCAGCCAGACCAAAATGAACGCACTGAGTATCCAGAGTTCGCGCTCACGGCGCAATCTGCGCCGAAGACGCGATGACCGGGGATGATTCCCGACGGCTGTGACGGTTTTATTCGTATCCATGAAAGTCGACTCCTTAGACGGTTCGAATTGGTGTGACTCAAGTTGAAATGGGGACGCCGCGGCGGGTAAAAACCCGCCGCGGCCGTTTAATCAGACAGATGATCAGAGGCCCCACTTTTCAGCGATTGCCTTATACTGCTCCGTGTAGTACGCGGCCAGCTCGTCGATGCCGGCGTCGGTCAGTTCATCCCGGCACTGCTCCATAATCGCGATGGCTTCCTCCTCAGTCGATGCGTAGATAGCGTTGGCCAGGGCGGTCATCGCGATGTCCTCGCAGGAAGTCTTCGTGGCGGGCAGCAGGGAGTCCGTGGGCAGGACAATCAGATCAAAAGCGCCGCTGTCGTAGAAGGTAGGCCGCAGGAGCGTATCCTTGATGGTCTTCCACTTATCAACATTGCTCTGATCATACCAGTAATACGTGCCGTCTTCCAGAGGCTCGACACCGGCGCTCATCACGTACAGCGCCTGGCCGCCCAGCATCTGAACAGCTTCCCAGTCGAACGTGGAGGTATCGGTCGTGATCTGAGCCACCTTTTCAGGCGTGTATTCCCAGGAGCCGTCTTCGTAGACGTTCCAGACAGAACCTTCTTCGTTCGGCAGGCCATAGCCCACAAGGCGGGTACCCTTGTCTGTATTCTCGAAATCAAACCACTTCAGGATTCCGTTGACATCAGTCGCATGATCCGTGATGATGGCGCGGCTGCCGTTGGTGTTTTTAAAGTTGTAGGTCGGGGTGATGCCTTCGGGCGCCACATTCACGTGATAGTAGCGCATGTTCTCCGTATAAGCATCGCCATAGATGCCGTTCCACTTCTCATGGCCATAGGTGCCGCAGATCCACCAGTTGCCCACAAAGGCTGCATAGCGCTCGTTCGTCACGCGGTCGCCAAATTCCTGGCTGGTCATGGAGAAGATGTCCGGATCCAGCAGCCCGTCGCGATTGACCTGGTTGAGGAACTTGACCATCTCCATGGCCTCGTCTGTGAAGGGCCAGTAGGTCATGTTGTTCTCTTCATCATAGGACCAAAACTTCTTGATTCCCCACATGGACAGCCACGTACGCATCACAGAGTACGAGGAATCCTTGTATCCGCCGAAGGCGTAGGTCTTCTCACCGCTGGCATTCTCCGGATGATTGGCGATCATCTGCTTGACGGCCTCGTAATAAGCCTCAGGCGTGCTCACATCCGGTTCACCGATCTCAACATACCAGTCATAGCGGACCTGGGGGGCGTAGTCCGCCCACTGCGACATGCCCCAGCTGTTCGCCAAGCACATCAGGCGGCCATTATCATCGTACAGACGGGGCAAATACTTGCCGTAGCGTTTAACGATATTGGGCGTGTTCTCTTCGTTGACCAGATCCGTCAGATCTACCGCGCGGCCCTGTTCGATCCACGGCGCCGCGTTGGCAATCGAGCAAAGGACGACGTCCGGGTACTCGTTTGACGCCGCCATCATACCCAAGCGCTCGGTAGCGTCGTTGTCATAGACCAGTAGCGTGATGTCCACGTTGAAGTTGTCCACCAGATAGTCATGCATCTGAGCGGCATACTTCGCCACTGTGTCAGGATTGTCGTTCCCCATATATGCCGTGAACTTGATCGTCTCGTCCGGAATTTCCCATCCGAACATGTTGACCTTGCCCTCAGTGCCTTCTGCCATCGCGGGAACAAGGCAGAGAAGCATCAGCACGGTCAGAACCAGAGCCAATGTGCGTTTCATGATTCCTACCTCCATCTACATATAATATATAATCACGCGGCTTACCGCCTGTGTGATTACACCTGTTTGTCCGACGCCACGGTCGTAAAGAGAATGTGCTGGTCGTAATCTCCATACCCACGACCGAAAATCGTCAGGCCACCAGCATTGGCCGCGTCCGCCGGACTGCTCATGCGCAGGCGAAAGTCCTTTCGCATCGCCGCGTTTACCTGACGCACCGTGACAGATGAAACCGGTCGGCCGTTGATATAGGTGCCGCTGTCGTCAAGAACCAACTGGACAAGCTCACCATACTGGGAATTATTCCCCACCGAGACCCATTGCGGCGTATAGACGCCCCGACGATCTCCATAACAGCCTGGACTCGTCCAATAGCCGAGCTTCAAACCGTTGAGCTCGAAATAGATATCAGAGGGCCAATCCATCGCGTATCCCGGGGCTTCCGAACACAGTTCGGCCTGGATGCGTATCCCATCCAGCTGCTCATCCTCGTTTAGATAATTTGGAATGGCATACTCGACAAATCCGTGACCAAACCATACGACCGCAGCCTGAAACCGCCGCGGATCGGAAAAAACGCGTACATCGTCGATATATCCAATGCTGTCGTCACGCGTACTGATGCCGCAAGTCGGCGTCACTTCCCAGTCCGTATAGCTGCCTACAGGAATTTCCAGCGTATTGATCTTGGGGAAAGGACGAACGTGCGGAAATTCCAGTACGAATCCACTTTGTATCAGGCGGCACACTTTCTGCATGCCATGCGACGCCGGCAGCAGCTCCGTGCGGACAATCTGCGCATCTTCAAGGAGCCTGATGTGCCGGGCGACGATCGAAGGCGACAGGCCAAGTTGGTCTGAAAGTTCACGAATATTCAGATTCCCTTCCCCAAGCCTCTCCACGATTTGAAGACGTGTTTTAGAAGCTAATGCCTCAAAAAACGGGAATGAGTTCCGCGTCACATGCATGATTTATCCCTTCATTCCCCACGATATTTATCTAATCTTAACACTACTTATTATAATCATCCCCATTTCAGTTGTCAATACAGACAAAACCCGTTGACTTGGATACAATTGCTTTTCATGACCGTCAAGTTCATGTTAAACATTCACTGCACGTCAGACGTCATGAAACAGCGCTTTAATTCACCTATGAGTTCAGTTAAGTCTTGTTTATTAACAAACTTTTAATAATTCATTTGTCTTTTCATTCCTATATCGTTAGCGCTGAAGTTTTCCATATCCTAATTCTCCTCATACAAAGCGGCGGCCTTACAGCTTTCTCGCCGCAAGGCCGCCTTCCTGTTTTCTTTTAGCGTTTGTTGACGCCATCTGTTATTTGATCGCCGCGTACTTGGAAGACACCCAACCGGTGGTGCCGTTGTAGTTGATCCTGTACCACGTGACCCCGCGGTCGTCCTTTTTGCTCTCGTTCATGTACTTCGCCGTCGCACCCTTCGGCATCACGCCCACCGACTTGTAGTCAAGCCCCGCTCCCGTGCGGATGTTCGCGTCGCCGCTCGTGACGACCTTCTTTTCCGCGCTGCCGCCGTCCTTGGTGTAGCTGGAGCAGATCCAGCCATTCTTGCCGCTGTAGTTCACATGGTACCACGTCTTGCCGTTTGTCGCCTTCGCCGTCTCGTCGACGCTCAGCGTCACGCCGCTGGGCACGCATCCCTGCGTCGCGTACTCCGTGCCGGGGCCGGTGCGCAGGTTCACGGACGCTGTCGTGGTGACGGAGAACGCTGCCAATGCCGACACGCTGAACAGGGCGATCAGGGCTGCCATCATCAGGGATATCACTTTCACGAAACGCTTCATTGTCTTTTCCTCCTTGCCTTTCCGGCTCGTTTGTTTTCCGTTTACGTGCTGAGTATAGCATCCCTTCTGTCACACAACCGTCACATCAAAAATGACGCGCTTTCTTCCCTTTATCATTTCAATATTGTGTGATATACTCTCCGTAAATGGATCCTGACACGACGGGAGGGCGCCCGAATGAAGCCGCAGGATTTTCAACGCTTCGACATGAAAAGGCCGCCGATGCGCACAGCGTGGTACCTTCGCCCGCTGACGTTTCTTTTAAGCGCGCCCGCCGTCCTGAAGCACCGGACGCGGATCGTCAAAACAGGCGTCGAGGCGCTGAAACCGCCGTACATCCTTCTGTGCAACCACAACGCCTTTCTCGACTTCAAAGTCGCGACGATGGCGATCTTCCCCCACAGGGCCAACTATATCGTCGCCATCGACGGGTTTATCGGCCGGGAATGGCTGCTGCGCCGCGTGGGATGCATCTGCAAGCGCAAGTTTACACAGGATCTCATGCTGATGCGCCAGATCAAGCGCGTCCTCCAGAACGGCGACGTGTGCGTCATCTACCCTGAAGCGCGCTATTCTCTGTGCGGTACGACGGCGGTGCTGCCCGAATCTCTGGGCAAGCTGTGCAAGGCCATGGGCGTGCCGGTCGTGACGCTGATCTGCCACGGGCATCACATCAATTCGCCGTTCTGGAACCTGCACCCGCGCGGCGTCAAGCCGACAGAAGCCGAACTGACCGTCCTCTTGACGCCCGAAGACCTGAAAAAGACGTCGGCTGATGAAATCAACGCCCGTCTGGTCAAGGCCTTTCAGTACGACGAATACGCCTGGCAAAGGGCGCACGGCGTCCGCGTGCGCTATCCAAAGCGCGCAGAGGGCCTTGAAAAGGTACTGTATCAGTGCCCGCGCTGCCGCGCCGAGTACCGCATGGCCTCTGAGGGCGCGGTCCTCTACTGCGCGGCGTGCGGCAAGCGCTGGCAGTATCAGGAAGATGGCGCGCTGCGCGCCGAGGACGGCGCGACCGAGTTTTCACACATCCCGTCGTGGTACGAATGGGAGCGCGCGAACGTACGCGCCGAGGTCGAAGCGGGTACCTACGATTCGGGAGAACTCCGGGTGTCGGTCGACTCGCTGCCGAACGCAAAGCGCTTTATCCCGCTGGGCGAAGGCACGCTGAGGCACGACATGCGCGGCTTTACGGTGCGCGTCACTGACCCCGACGGCGACCCGCACGAGATGGTCAAGCCCGTCGAATCGCTGTATTCCTGCCACATCGAATACGAGTACCTCGGCAAATACGGCGACTGCGTCGATCTGAACACGCTGGAGGACACGTGGTACATCTACCCACGCGGGCGCGATTTTTCCGTCACGAAAATGGCCCTGGCCACCGAAGAATTGTATCAGAAATGGCGTCGGGACACGGGCCGGCCGAGTCTGCCAGGCATGGCGTGAAGAATGAAGCGCGCTTGCGCGCTCCGCGTTTTTCGTATACAATAGGAAAGAGACATGAGTAAAGACGAGGTTCAGACTATGGAACAGAGACAATCCGACGGACGGACGCCCCCACACCATCTGGAAGCCGAGCGCTCGGTGCTGGGCTCCATGATGCAGTCCAGCGAGGCCGTCATGCTGGCCATCGAATCCCTGCGCGACATCGACTTTTACGACCCCGCGCACAGGGAGATCTTCGACGCCATGTCGCGCATCTCGGCGCAGGGACGTCCG
Source organism: Clostridia bacterium (assembly GCA_017431365.1). Classification (GTDB taxonomy): domain Bacteria; phylum Bacillota; class Clostridia; order Christensenellales; family Aristaeellaceae; genus Firm-10. The sequence continues at coordinate 13,280 of JAFRLF010000135.1, forward strand.
GTGGACCTCGTGACCCTGCACGAGGAGCTGTCGCGCAAGGGCACGCTCGAGGGCGTGGGCGGTCTGGACTATCTGATCACGCTGAACCAGTTCGTCCCGACGACAGCCAACGTCGGCGCGTATATCCGCATCGTCGACGAAAAGGCCACCTTGCGGCGGCTGATCGAAGCGGCGTCCGGCATCTCGCAGGCCTGTTACTCGGGCGAAGAGGAGACGCCCGTCATCCTGGCCGCCGCCGAAAAGAGCATATACGACATCACCATGCGCAAGGGCGGAGAGACCCTCGCCCCCATTCACACCATCACAACGGCCGCCTTCGAGCACATGGAGCGCCTCGAAAAGAACCGCGGCAAGCTCGACGGCGTCGCCACCGGGTTCACGGACCTGGACCGCGTGCTGACTGGCATGCACGCGGGCGAGTTTTTGCTGCTGGCGGCCCGCCCTTCCATGGGAAAGACCAGTATCGGCATGAACATCGTCGCCAACGCAGCGATACGCGGTCAGGCGAAATGCGCCGTGTTTTCGCTGGAAATGCCGGCCGAACAGCTGGTCATGCGCCTGCTCTGCTCCCAGGCCAACGTGGATATGCAGCTCGCCCGCCGCGGCCAGCTCACGATGGACGACTGGAGCCGCCTGGCGGACGCCCTCGTGACCCTGGCTCAGGCGCCCATATACATCGACTCCACCAGCGCCATAACCGTCCCCGAGGTGCGCTCCAAGGCGCGGCGGCTGCAGATGGAGCACGGCCTGGACTTTATCCTCATCGACTACCTGAGCCTCATGACCGCCACGGGGCGCAACAACTCTCGCCAGGAGGAAGTCAGCTCCATCTCCCGTTCGCTGAAGGCCCTGGCCCAGGAACTGAAGATCCCCGTGCTCGTGTTGCAGCAGCTCTCCCGCGCCAACACCGCGCGCTCGGACCACAGGCCCGTGCTCAGCGACATCCGCGACTCGGGCGCCATCGAGCAGGACGCGGACGTGGTCATGTTCCTGCACAGAGAGGCCTATTACAACCCCGATACCGAAAAGAAAAACGGCGCCGAGCTGATCATCGCCAAACAGCGAAACGGCCCCCTCGGCACGATCGACCTCATATGGAACGCGGCTTACACCAAATTCACAGACGACCCCACCAGCACACAGTCGCTGTAAGGCGCTGAAAGGACACGCTCATGGACATGGAAAAACTGCCGGCCGTCATCGAGGCCATACTCTTCGTGGCGGGCGAGCCGGTCAACGTCGGGGACCTGGCTCACGCGCTGGACATGACGGTATCCGAAATAACGCCCGCGCTGGACAGGCTCCGCGACGAGCTCGACCGCTCAAACCGCGGCCTGCAGCTCAACCGCTTCGGCATGAGCGTACAGCTGTCCACCCGGCCGGACTACGCGCCGTATATCGAAAGGCTGCTCCAGCCCATACAGAAGCAGTCCCTCTCGCAGGCGGCCATGGAGACGCTGTCCATCGTCGCCTACCGCCAGCCGGTCACCAAGGCCGAGATCGAAGCCGTGCGCGGCGTAAAGTGCGACTACTCCGTCCAGTCCCTGATGAACAAGGGACTGATCGCCGAGGTGGGTCGCCGGGATACCCTCGGCCGGCCCATCGAATACGGCACGACGGAGGCGTTTCTGAGCCACTTCGGCATAGAAACCCTGGACGATCTGCCCCTTCTGGACATACAAAAGCCCGAGCTTCCGGAACAGGAGATATAAAAAGAGCCTGATCTCTCAGGCTCAGACCACCCAGTTTCAGGCAAAGATCCTCACGTCCACCGACCGGCTGCGGGCATAGTCGACGGTCATGGCCGTGCCGCCGGGCTGGCCGTCGAAGGCCGCGAGCAGCAGGTCGCAGTGGTTCACCAGGTACCTGTTGCGCCGGAAGATGCTGCCCTTTTCATAGTCCCGCGTCATCGTGACGACCCGGTCCGCCAGGGCCACGAGCCTGTCGTGCCGGCGGCGATAGGCTTCGCCCCACTTTTCCGCCTGACCCTCGTAGGGGCAGACCATCTCCAGCGAGATCCAGGGATACTTCTCCCTGAGGTCGAGAACGGCCTCCGCGGCGAAGGTGTCGAACCCCATGGCCCCGCCGCTGAGAAATCGGGCGTATCCCTGGCCGATCAGATCCTCCAGCGTGCGCGTCAGGCGCTGTTTGAACGCCGCGCAGCGGGAATCCTCCTCGTCAAAACCAAACGCCATTTTCTGAGGCCTGTGTCCTGTAAAGGCGCAGGTCTTATAGCTGACCGTGCGCCGGACCGGCGCTGCGCTCGCCGCCATATGATGATCCTTTCTGCCGCGCCTCTTTTGACGCCGCGGTCACGCGCGGCCCTCCACGAACCACCTGAGCCGCCCCTGTATGCCCTCCGGCGTGCCCTCGAGGAACAAAAATCTCTCCTTGCCCTGAATGCGGACGGTATATCTCTGCCCCTGCCCGCCGGCCTTCAGCGACGGCGCGGGCCGCACCTCCAGGACCCGGTCGATATCATACGTGCGGCCGTCCGTCCAGCGGAGGCGCATCGGCTTCACCTTTCCCTCTCTGTCAAAGGTCGCCAGCACGGAGACGTAGACCTTTTCTCCCATCATGTCACGACCTCCCGCTTTCAGAACCGGTTTGCCCGGTCAATGTCCTTCATAAAGTTGGAACGGGCGTTCAGCGGCGGGATCAGCGCGTAGCCCTGCCTCTTCAGAATGCGGAACTTGAAGTCCAGCAGCTCCGGCGGCACTCTCAATCGGCTCGCCGCGCCGAAAAAGCTCGTATCCTCGTTGAGCTGCTCCAGGACGGCCTCGTCCGGCAGGGCGTATTCCGCCGCGAAGATGTTCGCCTCGTACTCGTAGGTGTCGGTCTCGTCAAAGAGGTCAAAGTCATGGAACTGACAGGCGGACACCGCCTCGCTGTGCAGAACCGCGTGCCCCAGCTCATGATAGAGCACGACCCGCTGTGTCGAACGGCTCAGGTCCGAATTGAGGACGATCAGCCGGATCCGCGCCTTGAGGATAAAAAAGCCCTTGCACGCGTTGCTCATCCGTCCCATGGATGTGCGCTGCAGCAAAATGCCCAGTTCGTCGCACATTTTTTCCGGAGGCAGGTCCCCGTAGCGGCGTCTCAGATCGGCGACGACGCCTCGGATGGTCTCAATGGTCATATCTTCCGCCTCCCGTCATTCGCCGTCGCGATTCGCCCGCGCGGACTTGGGGGTGAATTTCTCGCGCGCATCGTTCTTGCACGTGATATAGGCCGTCCTCAGCGCGTCGAAAAAGGCGTCCTTCGCCTCCTGATCCAGCGTGCCGCCGGCCAGCAGCGCCACGCTGCGCTCCATGAGGTCATTGATCTCCTGAGCGCCCTGGCCGCCGAAGCGCTCCCGCACGGCGTTGACCCGCTCTTCGCGCAGGCGACCGGCGTCACGGTCGTCCGTCTCGTCATTGGTGAGGTATTCGACCGTCACGCCCAGCGCCGCGGCCATCTTCCGCAGCACGTTGGGGCGGGGTACGGCGCACCCCCGTTCATAATTCGTCAGGCTGCGCTGAGTCACCCCGGCCGCATTAGCCAGGTCAGTCTGGCTCATGCGCGCCATGCGCCTCGCCATTCTCAGCTTTTCCGGAAAACGATCCATTCAGATGACCCCCTTTTCCCGCCCGCCGTGTCCCACACCGCAAATAAGGAAGTTTATCTCCGCAAATTTCTCAAACTTCCTTGACAGGACGACCGGCCGGCGCTAGAATTTTTACGTTCAATTTAGGAAGTTGTGTCTATAATACTTCAATTTATCCTCGCTGTCAAGGGTTTTTACGATTTTTATAGGAAGTTTCCTCGATATTCCATCGTTCCCGAAAAAAGAACTTTTCAGAAGAAGGGCAATCAGATGGGCGACGTCATCCTTCATTCAGACCTCAACTGCTTTTACGCGTCGGTGGAGATCAATGAAAACCCTTCTCTCAGGGGGAAAAAGGTCGCCGTCTGCGGCAGCACGGAAAACCGTCACGGCATCGTGCTGACAGCATCCTATCCCGCGAAGCGGGAGGGCGTCAAAACGGGCATGGCGAACTGGCAGGCCCTCAAAGCCTGCCCGGACCTGATCATGGTACCGCCCCGGTACGAGCAATACCTGCGCTATTCGCATCTCGTGCGCTCGATCTACGCGCGCTACGCGGACGACATCGAGCCCTTCGGCATGGACGAATGCTGGCTGCGCCTGAAGGGCCTCGACGATCCCATGGGCGAAGGCGTCAGAACCGCCGAGGAGATCCGCGCCAACGTGCGCCGGGAGACGGGCCTGACCGTTTCCGTAGGGGTGAGCTTCAGCAAGATCTTCGCCAAACTGGCCAGCGACATGAAAAAGCCCGACGCCGTCACCGTCGTCTCGCGGGCAAACTATCGCGACCTGGCCTGGCCTCTTAAGGTCGAGGAGCTGCTCTACGTCGGGCCGGCGACGAGCCGCAGGCTGCGCCTGATGGGCGTGGACACCATCGGCGCGCTGGCCAGACTGAACCCGAACGACGTCCGCGCGCGCCTCGGCAAGAACGGGCATATGCTCTGGAGCTTTGCCAACGGTCTGGACGACACGCCCGTCTGCCCCGCGGACTACGTCGCGCCCATCAAATCCGTAGGACACGGCACCACCTGCGTGCGGGATCTGGACACGGAATACGAGGTCTGGCGGGTGCTGTACGAGCTGGCGCAGGACGTGGGTCACCGCCTGCGCAAATACGGGCTGAAGGCGGGCGGCGTCTGCGTGAGCGTCCGGCAGAAGGACCTGCAGTGGGCCCAGTACCAGCATCCGCTGCCGGCCGGCACGCAGAGCCCCCTGGAAATCGCGCAGGCGGGGTTCGCCCTCTTCCGCGCCATGTACCGCTGGCCACAGCCCGTGCGGGCGCTGAGCATACGCGGCATCGACATGCGGCCCGCCGCCGAGCCGGTGCAGACGGATCTGTTCGGCGCGACGATCCGCCGGGAAAAGCAGCGCTGCCTGGACGACGCGGTGGACGACATACGCCGCCGCTTTGGCTACGAATCGATCCGCCCGGCCTCGCTCATGCAGGAGCATCTGGGCGCCACGGACCGCTGCGAAACTGTGCAGCTGCCCCAGCCCATGTACAGATGAAGCGGACGGCCTGACGCCGTCCGCTTCATCTGTACTATTATATTATTGCGCTGTCGGTCAGGGAACCGCTCTCAGGGGGATACCTCCATCACGTCGCAGTACAGCCGTCCGTCCATTTCGTACATGGAGATATAGAGCTGCTGAGATCCGTAATACGTGAACGCGAGGTCCGTGCCCGCGTTGTAGTCCGTGACGATGGCGTCCGCAGAATCCGACACATACCCGCCCGTAAACCGGTCGCCATAGGTCCTGATTTTGTCGAAGGTTATGCTGTCCATCCACTTGGTTGCCAAATAGATCGTAGAAGCCACCTGCGCAACACCGCCGCCGGTGACGGACACGCCGCGTCCGTTGATCGCGGAGACGAATCCGTTCCCCGAGGTGCGGGGCCCGACGATGCTGTTAAAGGAGAACTTCTGCCCATAGCTCAGATACGTTCCGTTGATCGCGTTGTACGCCAGGCGGATGTTGGTGACCTGACTTCCGTTCGAGGGCATGGGCGTGCTGCCCGTGCCCACCGTAACGTAAGAGCCGCCAGACTTCCCAGAAGATCCCGAAGAGGATCCCGAAGACAGCTTGCCCGTCAGAGCGACGTTCAGCTGACCGCCGCTGACCCAGGCCTCTATCGTGACGATGCCGTCGTACTTGGACGTGAAGCAGAAGTCGTGATTGTTGTTGTAATCGGTAACGACGGCGAGATCCCCGTCCCAGACATAGTTCTGGACAAATTTGTCGCCGTAGACCATATAGTCCTCGACGCTCATGAAGCCAAAGTCCCTCACGGCCAGAAGAAGCGTCGTCGCTACCTGCGACACGCCGCCGCCGCGAACGTTGGCCCCCCGCCCGTTGACGCCGTCGACATAGCCGCGCTCCTTGCTGCGCGGGCCGACGACGGCGTTGAACGAAAAGCGCTGGCCATAGGTCAGCGTCCACCCGTCGATGGCGGAAGCCGCCAGCGTGATGTTGGTCAGCTGCCCCTTCGACGCGGAGGACACGTCAGTCGCCGCGCTGCCGACATCGTAATACCCCGACGCCAGGCCGGGACAGACCAGTATCAGCGCCGCGACGAGAACGATTGACAGATACCGTTTCATGAGATGATCCCCTTTCCCCTTTCCCCTTTCGTCCGTACCACCTGACGCGGCAACCCCCGCCGCTTCGAACGTTATATATGACGAAAAAAGAGTGATTTTAGTTCCCGTCGCGCTTGCGGCACATATAAATAGGCGGGCGGGAAAATCGTGTAATATCTGTCATAATTTACTTGATTTTGTTTGTCCATTAACCAAAAGTGCGTTTTTCTGCCTTCAAACGTGAATTTTTTGTCTCAAAACTTGACAGTCTTGACGTGCAAACCTATAATGGCTCATAGGTTTAGGTATACCCTTTTGACATTGAACGAATATAGAGAGGAATATTTGAACAATGAAACACGCCAACTTACGCCGGCTGCTCTGTCTCATGCTGTGCGCTGCCATGCTTTTGAGCGCTTTCGCAACAGCTGAGGAAATCGACGCCGCAGCGGAAGAGGCCCTCCCGCTCCAGAGTGAAGAACAGCTTTCTGAGAACAATGGCGAACCCGCCGCGCCAGGCGAGTCTGACAGCCAGGCGTCCGCTGGGGACAGCGCCGAACCCGCGGACACCGAATCTCCGATCACAGAAACCGAAACTCAGGAACCCGTTGAAGCCACGGCCGACGAAACCGGCAGCCAGGAAGCTGTCCCGACCGAGTCCCAGACCGTCGAACCTGAGAGCGCTCAGCCCGCGGAGAATGAACTGCCCGAGGGCACGCCGGAAGAACTCGACGTAATCACGGATCCGGCCGCGCTTCCTACCGCCGTCGCGGGGTCGAACGGTTCTTACATGACGCTGAAGTTCGGCCTCCGCGTCAACGAGGACGTCGGCCGCATGCAGACGCGGCTCAAGGAACTGGGCTATCTCAAGTCCGGCATCACAAAGGGATACTTCAAGGACACGTGCGACGCCGTGGCGGCCTTCCAGACGATGAACAATCTGCCCGTGGACGGCAAGACCGCCAGCCCCGAAATGCAGGAACTGCTCTTCTCGGCGGACGCCCTGGACGTCAACGGCAAGCGTGCGGGCTCCGCGGCGCCCGATCCCGACCCGACGCCCACGCCTGTTCCCTCGTCTGATATCTACCCCGACCTCGTCGTCAATCAGCAGGGTGAAGCGGTCCTCAACATGAACCAGCGCCTTTATGACCTGGGATTCAATACGCAGACGCCTATCAACACCTACAACGCCAACACCGCCGCCGCCGTACTGGCCTTCCAGACCGCTGCCGGGCTGGACCTGAACGGCAACATCGCCACCGGAGCCATGCAGGAACTGCTCTACAGCGACGACGCGCCGTCCAAAAAGGGCGCGCCCGCCTCGTATACAGAGCTGAGCCAGGGCATGACTTCCACGGACGTATCGAAGATGCAGAACCGCCTGGCGGCGCTCGGATACTTCTTCGACAGCGCGACTGGCTATTACGGCAGTCAGACGGTAACCGCCGTGCTGGCCTTCCAGCGGGCGGCCGGCCTGCCCATGAACGGAAAAAAGGCCACCGTCGAGATGCAGAAGCTCCTCTACTCCAACAGCGCGCCCGTCTACGGCGCCACGCCGTCCCCCTCTGTCAGTCCGACGCCGACCCCCAGCCCGACGCCCACCCAGACGGCCGACGCCGAGCCCGAGGTCATCGGCTACGCGACGGTCAACGTGTCCAGCGGTTCTCTCAACATGCGCTCTTCAGACAGCACCAGCGGATCCGTGGTGGCAAAGCTGAGCCGCGGACAGCGCGTCGAAGTGCTCGAGCGCGGCTCCTCCTGGAGCATGGTGCGCGCCGGATCCGACACGGGCTACTGCATGAACTCGTATCTGGCCTTCGAGGTGACGCAAACCGTCACGCCCGAGCCCACGGTGACCCCTGAACCCACCGAAACCGCGCAGCCCGAGCCGACGGCCATCGTTGAAACCTACGCGACGGTCAAACTGTCCGGCGGCTACATGAACGTCCGCGCCGCTGCCACCACCAGTTCCGACGTGATCGGCCGCCTCGACAACGGCGACCGCGTCCTGGTGCTGGAACAGGGTTCCGAGTGGAGCCTGATCACCACCGGATCCCTCCAGGGATACTGCAGCAACGCCTATCTGACCTTCACGGAGGTCGTCGTCACCCCCGAGCCCACGCAAACGCCCGAGGTCACCACGACGCCCGAAGTCACCCCGACACCGACCGCCGCGGTCCCGCAGGATACGTACTTTGTGACTTACGCCACCGTCGTCATCAGCGGCGGGTACCTCAACATGCGCGCCGCGGACAGCACAAATTCCTCCGTGCTGGCCAAGCTCTACCGTGGCAATGAGCTTACTGTTCTCGAACAGGGCGACGTCTGGACAAAGGTGCAATACGGCAGCCTGGTCGGTTATTGCATGAACGACTACCTGACCACGCGCGAGGTCGTCGTCTACCCCACGCCCACCCCGACCCCGTCCCTCGAGCCTGACGCGACGGCACAGCCCACGCTGACGCCGGCTTCCAGCTACGCGACGCTGACCAAGGGCACCTATCACAACGAGGCCGTTACGGCGCTTCAGCAGCGGCTGATCGAGCTGGGCTTCATGAGCGGCAGCACGACCGGCAATTACGCCGACAAGACCGCCGAAGCCGTGGCCGCGTTCCAGGCCCACTGCGGCCTGCCGGTTGACGGCGACACCGCCAGCCCGCAAACCCAGCAGTACCTGTTCTACACCGGAGATCTCGACGCCCTGATCAACGGAGAAGTGTCGATCCCTGACCCGGGCGACGACGAAGACAACCTGGAGAAGTACAAGGACGCCCGAACCAACGTGATCCTCTCTTCGGGCTCCACGGGCGATCAGGTTCTCCTGCTGACCACGCGGCTGATCGAACTCGGATACCTGTCCGGCTCGCCCACGAGCACGTATTCCTCGACAGTGGCTTCCGCCGTCCAGTGGTTCCAGAACTCCAATGGCCTTGACACGGACGGCATCGCGGGTCCGAAGACGCTCGGAAAGATCTACACGAACGATGTGCTCACGGCCGCGGAGAGCCAGACGGCCAAGCCGAACACGCCTTCGGAAGAAGACGGCACGTCCTACACACCGACGATCAGCAACGTCGGAACGGCCGACTTCTTCTCCTCGGCGTCGCAGAAGTACTTCAACCGCTCGACCGGCGTGTTCAGAGACGGCGCGTACGCTTCCGTCACGGACGTGGCCACCGGCATCACCTACCGGGTGCGGCGCAAGGGCGGCTACAACCACTGCGACGTAGAGCCCGTCACCGCCTACGACACCTGGCAGATGTACAAGATCTACAATTACAGCTGGTCGTGGACGCGGCATGCGGTCATCGTCATCCTGTCCGACGGCACGACGCTGGCGGCCTCCATCAACGGCATGCCGCACGGCGCAAGCGATATCACGGACAACAACATGGACGGACACACCTGCATCCACTTCACGAACAGCCGCACCCACGGCTCGAACAACGTCGATCCGGCGCACCAGCAGGCCATTTCCGAAGCCGCTCACGCCGACCTGGACGCCCTGCAGTCGAAGATCGAGAACTCAAACTGACAATCTCGTCAAAGATCGGCAGCCCCGCTTGCGCGGGGCTGTTTTCGTATGTTATAATATCTGTCAGAAGCCGATATCGGCTTTGAACGCGATCGTCACCTGTTTCGTTTCGGGCCGGCCGCTCCGACCCGCATGATAAGGAGGAGAGTCCCATGAAAAATACCGCCGTGCGGCTGTACGCCGCAAACGACCTGCGCATGGAAACCTTTGAACTGCCCGCCATCCGGGACGACGAGATCCTGGTCAAGATCGTATCCGACAGCATCTGCATGTCCAGCTACAAGGCCACCGTCCAGGGCGTCAATCACAAGCGCGTGCCCAAGGACATCGCCGAAAACCCGATCATCATCGGCCATGAGTTCAGCGGCGAGATCGTCGAGGTCGGCGCTAAGTGGAAGGACAAGTACGCCGTCGGCGAGAAATTCGGCATCCAGCCCGCGATCCAGTATCACGGCACGATGCACACCCCAGGGTACGCCTTCCCCCATCTGGGCGGCGACAGCATGTACGGCATCGTCTTCCCCGAGGTCATCGAGCAGGACTGCCTTTTGCACTATAACGGGGACGCGTATTTCTACTGCTCGCTGAGCGAGCCGCTGTCCTGCATCATCGGCACCTTCCACGCCCAGTATCACACGAAGCCCGGCGTCTACACCCACGACATGGGCATCGTCGAGGGCGGAAATCTGGCCATCCTGGCCGGCGCAGGCCCCATGGGTCTGGGCGCCATCGACTATGCCATTCACTGCGACCGGAAACCCGGCCTTCTGGTGGTGACGGACATCGATCAGGCCCGCCTGGACCGCGCCGCCTCCATTTACACCGTCGAGGAAGCCGAAAAGAACGGCGTCAAGCTGGTCTATCTGAACACCTCCGGCGCCGATCCGGTGAACGACCTGATGGCCCTGACGGACGGCCACGGCTACGACGACGTGCTCGTCTTCGCGCCTGTGCCCGCTGTCATCGAGCAGGGCGACAAGATCCTGGCCTTCGACGGATGCCTGAACTTCTTCGCCGGCCCCACGAACCCCGCCCTCAGCGCGAATTTCAACTTCTACAACGTGCACTACGCGGCGCACCATCTGGTGGGCACCAGCGGCGGCAACACCGACGACATGAAGGAAGCCTTGGACATGATCGGCAAGGGCACCCTCAAGCCCAGCGGCATGATCACGCACGTGGGCGGCCTGGACGCCGTGGCGGAAACCACCATCAACCTGCCGAAGATCCCCGGCGGAAAGAAGCTGGTCTACACGCACATTTCCATGCCCCTGACCGCGATCGACGACTTCGCCGAAAAGGGAAAGACCGACCCCATGTTCAAGGCCCTGGCCGAGATCTGCGACCGCAACAACGGCCTCTGGAGCAAGGAAGCCGAGGATTACCTGCTGGCGCACGCCAAAAAGATTGACGAATAAGCTCCTGAATGTACAGTACAAAGTACAGCTCAGCCCCGGACGACATCGTCCGGGGCTGAACGTTTGTTTATGTTACTACACAGAACTCACGATATGATTAACCCTGTCCGGCCAGATCAGAATCGTAGATAATGTCTTCAACAGCGCCGTCCTGCACATTGATCGCCGCATGATAGATGCCCTTGCCGGGTCCTATGTACCCGTCCTCAAAGCCAAGGAAAAAGTAAAACTGATAGCAGGGCGTCTCGTCTTCGCCGATCAGGCAATACCACCCGTTTTCTTCGAGATTGGTAAGACGCTCAGCCTGCTCCGACGTGAAATCATAGCGCAGGGCAATCGCTTCGCGGGCTATCGTCTCCATTTCGGGAACAGAAAGCTTCGCGAAGCTCTTTGCCTTTTCAGCATTTACGCGCTCCTTTTCTTCCAAATCAATGGCTACAGTCTGATTGAAAACTGCGGATGCGCCATCCTCAGCGATGTTCACGCCACTTTTGGCTGTCGCCACTTCAGCCTTCTGCAGGTAATAGTCGATGGCCTTGATGGAATTCCTGCACACGAGGCACATTTCCTCAAGTTGTTTTGCGCCCCAGGCACGGCCATCGAAGCCGTCCAATATAGGCTCTTCGTCCCAACTCCAGGAGGCGTCGGCTTTACCATCCTTCACTGTCACGGTGTAGCTCCCCAGTACATACGAGAATGGCTTGACGCCAACATATGACACAGTCTGATCATCAACGATTTCGCGCGTGAAATAACCCAACATTTCGGCGGTTATGCCATATTCCTGTGTGAGTTCATCCTCAGCCAGCCGAATCATGTCGACCCGATTGGAGAACACCACACCGGCCGCTAGCGCGCTAACCGTCAGGCAGAGAATTGCGGCAGCTAAAACAAACGTCTTAGAGATCTTTTTCACAGATTTTTCCCCCTTGCTGATGATCCCAAGCGTTCGTTGGCGCTTGTTTTCATCCCATACGAGCCCGGAAAGGTTCTGGTCAACGAGCTCTTGAAATTCATGGTTCTTCATCGTAATACCACTCCTTCAGCCTGTTCCTGAGAATACTGTTCGCTTTGCTCAAACGTGATCGGACCTTCCCCTCGGATAATTGCAGCGCGCTTGCAACCTCCTTCAGCTTCAATCCTTCGTAGTAACGCAAAAGAACGGCTTCACGGTATTTCACAGGAAGACGCATGACCTCATTGATCACAGTGTTGTCAGGCAAGACAAAATCGACAGGTCTTTCGGGCAGCGTATCTATATCGATCCGGCTGTGATGGCGAAACCAGGCGGTTCTCAGCATGTCCCTGCAGGTGTTGACACATATTGTGGTCAGCCAGGTCTTCTCTGAGCTTTCCCCGCGATAATCATTCAAATGCCGGTATGCCTTCAAAAACGTCTCCTGCACAGCGTCCTGCGCAAGATCAGCGTCCTTCAGATAGAGGACGCTCATTCTCAGAAGGCTCGTGCCGTACTGCTCCATGAGCCGGTCGATTACTGACCGGCTGTCCAATTGGTCTTCCCAAAGCACCGTACCAACTCCTTTCACTTATTAGACGGAGTATGGCGAAAAAAATTGCTGTGAATTTGGAATTTATTGAACCAGTTGAAAACAACAAAATAACATGATAGAATAAGGTTAAACAAAGGAAGATAATCAAATGCCTGCATTAAGCATGTTCTATGGGATAATTGTCAGAATGCAAGATCTGTGTCCCGATGAATTATACGAGCTCAGTATCCCTGTCGAAGCGTGAATACGCTCAAACAATCAGCCCCGGACAATATCGTCTGGGGCTGATTGATCTGATGCCGTCTGCTTCGTCCTCTGCGAATCAATACCCAGACTGCTGTTCCACTGCGACAAACAATTGTTTCGGACTTCTGGGCTTCTCCGGCATTGTCATTTTCAGTTTTCCTTTTTCAACCAGAGGCTGAATGATCGCTGACATTGTATAATATCTGGATTTCCCTGTAAACGCGGTCAGTTCCTCCCGGGATCTCGGTATGGAGCAGAACTCAACCACAGCCCGGCGAATATCCGATTTGTCGATCTCATCCTCCTGTGCCCCGATTCCATTTCTGAGTACTACGCGAAAAACGCCTCTTATATCCTCAAAAATCGGCTCCGGAAGACCATTCCTTTTCATCTCGTTCATGATCGTAGGCACTCCGGAATAACGGTTTTCTGTTACATGGAGCAGCTCCAACATATTAATCAACGCTGTATTCCTGGTTTCTGGTCTGCTCCTGCCCAGCTGCTTAACCGATCCACCGCCGTAAAGGCCGCCTTTACTGACGATCTCCATCCTGTCCCGATACATCTCTATGCTGACAGGCGTGTTTTCCGTGAGCATGCTGTAATCCCGATGAATCAGTGCGTTTAGCACCACTTCCCTGACGGCCAGAATGGGGTATTCATCCTTGTCGGCTCTGTGTCCGTTCTGATCAATGACCGTCTTTGTTCTCATATTCCTCCTGACAAATTCGACGGCTTCATCGAGCATGTCAGGTATAGAGCCGGTAATTCTCCTGTTATCCAGGAACCGCGCTCCGTCTTCGTCCGTCACCCCCATTTTTGTTCCCGGAAGCGCCACGGCAGTGACTGATAACTGAGGAAACCATGTTTGCGGATAGATCGCGAACGTAAGAACTCCTGCCAGAGTGAACACGCCTTTACTGGTCACGCCCATTAGCTCCATGATTTCCGTATCCGATAGCGCTGCAAGACGCGGCCTCTCCCTTTTGACTTCGGTCAAATACCGATTCAGGCGTTCTTTATCCAGGAGGTCTATGCGGCATTCGGGAATCTGTCTCAGTTCATCGCGCGTCTTTCTTCGGAACGCTTCATAGACGTAAACCTCATATTCGCTCATTGGCTGATCGGCATCGCCCACTCGGACATATGAGCCTTTCAGCCTTCCGGCTCCTTTATAAAATACGGGCCTGTTCCAGTATTCCACAGCAGGAATTTCCACTGCAAGAACTGTTTTCCCCTCTATTTCTGCCGTTGAAAACACAGCCCGTACCTTCGGCTCCATTTGTTCACACGCTTCCATCGCTTTTTTCTGAGCATCCTGAACGCTATAGACGCCTGTGACCTCATACTTATCCTCTTCAGCGACGCCGAAGAGGATAATACCGCCCTCATCCTGATTTGAAAAAGACGAAAGGGTATCATAAATCTTATGGGGAAAGCCGAGTTTTGCCGCCTTGATTTCGACAGTCTGGAATTCTGTCTGCCTGTGCTGGACCTTTCTGACCAGGTTTTCCAGTTCTTCTTCTCTCACGAGCTTGGCATCCTCCCGATAATTTTGCCAACATTATAACGTGTATTCAAATATTTAGTCAAGTATTTTTGCACTTCACAAGTTAATTGCGTACTTTGACAACTATTATATTGAACTTGGCAAGTAATTGACAAGCAGTTGCCAACCTGTTGACATACCGTGTTTTCGCGCAGTGACAACTGATGGATATACGGTCGTTTGGCCAAACGGACAGGATCTGTGTCCCGATGAATTATATGAGCTCAGTACCCCCTGTCGAAGCGTGAATATAACCATCTAAACAGGCAGCCTCGGACGGCATCGTCCGGGGCTGCCTGTTTGTGTTAGGTTTTAGGCTCTTCTGTGGCTCAGTCCGCCACAAAGGCCATTCCGTGCTCGCTGGCGTAGGTTTCCGCTGCGCTGCCTGCCGCGCCAAAGATCGTGACAGGGCCGCTGCCTGAGAAGGCGCTATCCGCGATTTCGGTCACCGAGGCCGGCACGTACACGCGCTCAAGGTTCGGGCAATCCGCGAAGGCGCGGGCGCCGATGCTCTCGCAGCCGTCGGGAATGAGCACCGCGCGCGCGGGGACCCCGGCGAAGGCCTCCTCCTCGATAACACGAAGTCCGGACGGGAGCCTGAAGTCCGCGGCGCCAAAGCCCTTATGCAGAGTCAGGGTCGTCGTGCGGGTCATGCCGTCCCAGTTGACGGCCGTCAGGGTGATCTGCGCGTCCTCGTTGACCAGCGGGGTCAGTACGCTTCCGTCGATCGTCACATAGCCCTCCGGCTCCGCCGTCCATGTGAGACGCAGCGGCGCGTTCTCAGGGCTCACGCTGGCGGCTTCGAGCGTCAGGGCGTCGCCGTACGTCACAGTCAGGTCCTGCGGCAGGCTGAAGTCGTTGAGCGTCTGCATGACGGTGATGGTCACGCTGTCCTCATGGCCGTTGGGCGTCGTGGCGGTCAGCGTGGCTGTGCCGTAGCCCAGCGTCCTGATGGCGCCGGAGGACGTCACGTTGATGACGCTCGTATCACTGCTCGTCCAGGTGATCAGCTTGTTGGTCACCTTCTCGCCGAAGAGGGTCACCTGCGCCTCAAGGTCGAGGTTTTTGTAGATCGGCGCGTACTCAGGCGCGTCGACGATCTCAACGCCTTCGATGTCCTCATCCGTGTAGTAAATGACCTTCGCCTGCCGCTCCACGCCGTTGACAGTACGCACAGCGACGTTCGTCACGCCAGTCTGTTCATTCCCCTGATAGTAGATGTTGCCGTCGCCGTCAATGTAGGCGATATCGCTCCTGTCCGTTTCGTACTTCAGGTAATTGTTGTCGAGGTTCCAATTGTGCGAAGCGGTATACCCGCCGATCTGGACCCGGCCGCTCTCACCCTTCGGAAGGAGGATCACGTCGTCCTTCAGCTCGAAACTGTCATAGGACGGGACAAAACGGATCCGCATCTCGGCGCTCTCCCCGTTGTCCGCCGTGGCGACGAGATACGCGTAGAAATTACTGTTGTTCGCCGCGTGAATGACGCCGGTGTCGTGATCGACAGTCCCCCAGTAATAATCCCCGATGGTATAGGTGTGGCTTTCGTCCACATACACTTCAAAGGTGACCAGCTGATTGACGTATTCCCGCTCGCCGCTGTCGCCGTTGGCGAACACATGCGCCGTGACGGGCAAATCAACGTCTATGGGCGCGCGCTGTACGCCGTCGACCACGGGGTACGGCAGCGGATCAAATTCGATCCGCGTCACCCAGGGCGCGTAGACGGCCAGCGCCGCGGTGCGGCTGACGCCGTTGACGCTCGTCGCGGTGATGGTGCCCTCCGCGTCAGTGTTGATCAGCGGGATGACCACACCGTCTTCCACCTTCGCGATGCCTTCGGGCTCGATGGTCCAGATGAGGTCTTCGATCTGCGCGGTCTCCGGCTGCAGGTTGCTGACGATCAGCTCCGCGCTGCCGCCCACGGGCACCAGGACGCGGCTGGGCAGGTCAAAGCCCGTCACGTTCTCAGCCACGCGTACGGTGACTTCCGCGCTCACGCCGCTGTGGTCGTGGGTCACGGTAATCTGCGCCGTGCCTGTGCCTATGGCCGTCACTGTGCCGTTCTCGTCCACCGTGGCGACGCTCTCGTCCGAGGAGGCGTAGCTCAGCTTCAGATTTTTGCCGTCAATCTCCTTGCCGTCGGAATACATGCCGCTGCCCTGCGCCGTGACGCTCAGCTGGCCGCTCTGACCTTCTCCCATGACAGCCGTACCCGTCTGACCGTCCAGCGCCGTTTCCATGCCGCCAATTTCGTACCACACGGGGATGTCGATGCTCCTCGTCAGGCCGCTGACGGCGTCCTCAAGGGTGATGGTCAGTACGGTCTCACTGTCTCCGTTGTAACTGAACGTGGCTGTACCCATATACGAATCGATGTCATAGACAGCGCCCTCGCTGATCGCAAAGCTGAATTCGTGATCCGCGTCGTCGGGGGTCATGCCTGAAACATACGCTCCGTACGACGCCGTATCTCCGACCTCCAGACTCGTTTGCGCGGCGCGCACCTCGAAGTCGGTCATGGGCTGTCTCACACAGAAGGAGATACTCGTCAGGTAATCGCCGGTCACGCTGTTCGTCAGGGTGATCACGGCGTCACCGCGCGCCTTCGCTGTGATGAGGCCGTTTTCGTCGATGGTGACGACGCTATTTTCGCCGTCGCCGCTCGACCAGCTGATGAATCTGTTGACGTATTCTGAGCCGTTGACCGTCACGCGCGCGACCAGCTCCTGGGTGTCGCCCACGTTCATGTCCTCGATCGGCTCGACTTCAATGCTCTCGACCTTGGGATAGACAATGTTCAGCGGCACTTCGACGCTGACGCCGTTGTAGCTGCTGACGATCAGCCTGCCCGTGGCGCTGTCCGTGACGATCGGCGTCAGGACGCCGTTTTCCACGGTCGCGATGCCTTCCGGCTCCACGGTGAAGATCAGGTCCTCCGCTGTGGCGTCCTCCGGCACGATATCGTCGATGGTGATCGTCTGGCTCTCGTTCGTGAAAATGTCGATCTGCGCGGGTTCGACGCGGAAGGATTCGACGCTCCGCGCCACGCGCAGGTCAACGGCCGCGCTCATGCCGCTCAGGTCGTGGGTCACGGTGATCTTCGCCGTACCCGTGCCAACGGCTGTGATATGTCCATTTTCGTCCACCGTGGCGACGCTCTCGTCCGAGGAGGCGTAGCTCAGCTTCAGATTGGCGATGTCCACGTCGCCCATGTAATAGGCGGCTTCGGACCGGGCCGTGACGTTCAGATCCTGTTCCTCACCGACGGTCAGGATGTTCGATGCCGCGTCTCCGCTGCCCAGGAAGGCGCTAAATTCGCTCAGGCTATAGCGGACGGGGATGTCGACGCTCTTTGAGAGGCCAGTCAGCCTGTCCGTAGCGGTCAGGGTCAGCGTGGTCTCCCTGTTGCTCATGTAACGATAATACGCGACGGGCTCATAGCGGTACATGGGCATGTAGCTGCCGTTTTCATCGTAGTAAGGCTCTTCATAGGACATGACATCCGTGCCGGTGATCTCGCCGCCGCCGGCAATCGCGTACTCAAAGTCGTAATCCGCGTCGTCCGGGGTCATATTCTCTACATTGAAATTGTGAACGTTTACATCGCCGATCTCGATATAGCTGTCGTTCAGGCGGACGCCGAAGTCCTGAAGCGGCTGCGTCACGTCGAAGGTGAGCGTTTCAAGCCGCTCGCCCGTCAGCGCGTCCGCCAGGTAAATATGCGCCGTTCCCTTATACTGAGGCGTGATCAGGCCGCTCTCGTCGACGGTGACGGCCCCGTCGGTGCTCCAGGTGACGAAGCGGTTGATATATTCCACGCCATTGACGGTCACATGAGCCACGAGATCTGCCGTTTCATTGAGGAACATGCCCTCGATGGGCTCTGTCTCCACCTTCTCGATGGTGGGGTAGATCAGGTGCAGAGGCACCTGAACCCCTGTGCCATTCCAGCTGGTGACGGTCAGCGTGCCCTCGACGCTCTCCGTGATCGAGGGCGTCAGGACGCCGTCCTCCACGGTCGCGATGCCCTCGGGCTCGACCGAATAGGCGAATTCGCGCACCGTCGCGTCCTCGGGCTGAATGTCGCTTATGGTCAGTTCCGTGCTCTCGCCCATGAACAGGGTGATCTCCTCGGGCGATACGGCGAAGCTGTCTACGCCCTGCACGCTCGTCAGCGTCAGGCTGGCGGCGATGGGCTGACCGTCTTCGTCCGTATTGATCGCGGTGGCGGTAATAGTCACCTCGCCGGCAGCCAGGGCGTGCACCACGCCCTCCGGGCTGACGGTTGCGACGGTCTCGTCGCTGCTCGCCCAGGTGACGAATTTGTTGACGTAATCGGCGCCGGCTTTGACATGGGCCGTGAGCTGATAATCTCCGCCCACGCCGATCTCATCGCCCGGCAGGGCGTCCAGGGTCACATCGGTCACGGGCATGCGCACGATGTTAAGGATGACCTCTTTATTCAGATTGTAGCCGTTCCAGTCGCTGACGTACAGGTGCAGGCCGTCCACGGGCGTGTCCGCCGTCACGTGCAGGATATTGCCCTCAATATAGCCGTATCCCGCCTCCTGCAGCCGCCAGACGAACCCGTCGTAGGCGTTTTCCGGGGCATACGCGTCGACCGTCAGTATGGTGTCCGCCATGACCGGAGCTTCGATCAGTTCGGGCGCGGTGAAGGTGTCCACCTGAACCCGGACGTTCAGCTCGATCTGCCCCACGACGCCGTTGGCGGCGGTGGCAGTCAGGATGGCGGTGCCGTATTTGAGGGTGCGGAACTCGCCGGTCACAGGGTTGTCCACGCGGATGACGGTGCTGTCGGAGCTCGTCCAGGTGACCAAGTCGTCAGTGTAGGTCTTGTCGGATATGGCCTTGCTGTGGGCGCGGTAGTTCATCTGAGCAAAGAGATCGCGCATCGGGTCGGACAGGGAGTACCGGCCATTCTTGCTCTCGACGGTGTAGACCTCCACCGTCTCGATGGGGTTGTAGACCAGGACGTGCACCGTACGGCTCGTGCCGTTCCAGCTGGTGACGGTCAGCTCCGTCTCTCCGGGTTGCAGGCCGGTCAGGGTCATGCCATCGATCTCGGCCAGGTGACTGCCGGTGACGCTCATGGTGAACGCAGGGCAGTAATTCATCAAGTCCGTTTCTCCCGTGCTGTTATTGTATGCCTTAGTCGGGGTGACAGTGACGGTCTCTCCCGTCTGGATGGTGTAACGCTCCGGCAGCTCGAAGGTCTCGATAGGATAGTACACCCGCAGGGTGAGCTCGTCATAGACGCCGTTGTCAGCGGTGGCGCGCACGGTGACCCTGTCGCCCCACCCGCTGCTCATGCGGGACACATCCAGCAAGCCCTTTGAATCCACGGTGGGTCGGTTATAGGTGCTCCACTGCTCGGGATTGACGATGGACCAGGTCACCAGCTGATTCTCGAACATGGTGGTGGCCTTGACGTGGGCCGTCAGCTGGACCTCGGAATTAACAGGCACGTAATTCCAGGCGTTCACCGGCTCAATGGTGATTTCTTCCACCACCGGGCGATAGATGTTGAGGTTGGTGGTCTGTCTGACGTTGGGGTTGTTCCAGGCCGTGGCGGTGATGGTCACCTCGCACTCCTGCTCCGTGAGGACGGTGATGCGCCCGTTCTCGTATTCCACCAGGCCCGCCGGAGTGCATTCCCACGAGAAGGCGTTGGGGTTGGCGTCGGCGGGCTCGATGTCCACGGCGTACAGCTCCACGACAGAGCCGATGGGCGCGTAGATGTCCTGCTTCAGCCGGAAGGACGTGATGGGCTTCGAGACATGGATGTCGCAGGTCCCCTTCACGCCGTTACCGGCCTCGGCGGTGATGACCGCGTCGCCGTAGCCCGTGGCGGTCACGTGACCCGCCTGATCCACGGTGGCGATGGACTCGTCGCTCGACGAATACGTGACGAAGTGCAGCGCCTCTTCGCCGGTAAAGACGGCGCCGGCCTTGACGTAGAGGTTCAGGTCGGTCGTTCCGCCGATATCCATGCCGGCGGGCACGCCCGTGAACCAGATCTCGGTGGGATCTTCGTAGATATAGATCGTGGCGGATCTCTTCAGGCCGTTCCAGCTGGTGGCTGAAAGCGTGCCCTTGCCGAACGCTGTGGGCGTGAGGACGTTGCCCTCGATCGTGCCCAGGGCCCGGTCGATCTCCCAGACGTAGCCGTCGTTGGCTCCAGCGGGGACGGTCGACTCCGGCATGAGGGTCAGAGGTTCGTCCTTCTTCTGCCAGATCGGGTCGGTCAGGGCGTAATCCGTGACGTTCTCGCGCACATGGACCGTGACGCTTGAGGTGATGGCCGGGTTGTCCACAAAGGACGCCGTCAGGGTGACCTGACCCACTGTCAGGCCGGTGAGGTCGGTGCCGTCGACCTGCGCCACAGCCTCGTCGCTGACACTGAAGGCCATCGCCGGGAGATAAGGCGCGCCGTCCGGCTTCACGCAGAACAGGGCGTCGATGTCGTTAAGGGTATGCCCCAGGCCCATGCTCAGCTCCGTCGCGCCGCTGGGCTCGATGGTCAGGCCGTTCAGGGCCTGGCTGCCGTCCAGGTAGACGATCTGATAGCCCTTATTCTGGGCAAAGGCGTCCGCTTCGGTGCCTACATAGCAGTATACGGTGACCTGGCTGGGCGAGATGTTGCGCAGCGCGTCGTCCCCGATGCTCTCCACGGAGGCGGGGATCAGGATGCTCTTCAGCTGATAGCAATCGCTGAACGCGCTGTCGGATATGGAGCGCACGCCGTCCGGGACGGTCACGCTCGTGATCTTCGTATTGTAAAGCAGATACTCCGGCAGGAGGCTGATCCCGGCGGGAAGCCTGACCTCCGTCAGATTGTTGCAGGACTGGAACGCGCCGCGCCCCAGGCTGACCACGGAATCCGGCAGAATTACCGACGTCAGGGCGCTGCAATTGCTGAAGGCGTATTCTTCGATCGTGGTGACGCCGTCGGGAATCGCGATGGACGTCAGGCCGGTACTGCTGAAGGCCTGCCTGCCGATCTTCCGCAGGGAGGCGGGCAGCTCCACGGAGGTGAGCGCCGAACAGCTCTGGAAGGCATAATTGTCGATCACGACCGTGCCGTCGCCGACCTTCACGTGGCCAAGGCGCGTGCACCCGTCGAAAGTATTTCCATAGATCGTATTGAGGCCGTCCGGCAGGGTGATGTCGGTCAGTTTTTTGCAGTTTTGGAAGACGTAGCTCTCCATCGTCCGCAGGGTGTCCGGCATGGTGACGCTCTCCAGGTTGATGCATCCGGAGAAGACATAACCGCCCATGGTGTCCATGTCGCCGGACATAGAAACGCGCTTCAGGTCGATGCAGTCCTGGAAGGCGCCGTAATGGACTTCCTTCACCGTGGACGGCAGGGTCACCGAAGCCAGATGGCTCTCCTTAAAGGCGTATGACCCGACCTTCGTGACGCCCTCGGGGATCGTGACCGAGGTAAGAGCCGAGGTCTTCGCGAACGCGCTGTTAGTGATCTCCGTCACGCCGGCGGGCACGGTGAAGCTCGTCAGCGCGGCAGCATTATAAAACACACCGTCCGCCTCGGTCCAGGATTCCGCGCTGCCCAGCGCGGTAACGCTGTCGGGTAGGTCGCAGGCTGAAAGGCGCGGGGTATTGGCGAAGGCGGCCGCGCCAACGGTCTGAAGCCCCTCGGGGAAAGCCAGCGACGTGACGCCGCTGCCGTCAAAGGCATGGGCCCCGATGGAGGTAATGACGCCTTCGTCTTTCAGCGTCAGCGACGTCAGGGACGCAGCGTTATAGAAGGCGTAGTCGGGGATCTCACGGACGCCCGCAGGCAGGGTCACGTTCACGACGCCGCTGCCCGCGAAGGCGTACGCCCCGATGGACGTCAGCGAATCCGGCAGCGTGATGTTTTTCAGCGTGACATTGTCCTTGAAGGCCTCCGCCGCAATGCTCGTAACGCCCTCGGGAACGATGATTGTCTCGGCGGCCTCCGATCCGACGACCTCCAGGCTCTTCACCACGGTGCCGTCCATCAGGTACTTGAGCTTCAAAAGCGGGTATTCCTCGCAGATGAAGCTGCCGCCCGTCCGGGAGAGCATCCTGGCCGTGTCGCTGTTCAGGCGGCAGTAGACCTTCGTATTCGGGAAGGCGTTTTCGCCGATCTGCTGGATATTGTCCGAAAGCCGCGCTTCAACCAGCAGCGGACAGCCGGCAAAGGCGTCCTTTTCGATGATCGTCAGCGTGGAGGGGAAGGATACGTCAGCCAGGTGCGCGCAGTTCTGGAAGGCGCCCTCCCGGATGCGGGTGACGCCCTCGGGCAGGTTCACCTTCACCAGGCGGTCGTTGTCCTTGCACAGGCCGGCGGGGATCTCCTGCACGCTGGCGGGGAAAGTCACTTCCGTCACCGTGGGGCAGGAGGTAAACGTGCTGGCGCCGACCTCGGTGACCATCTCGCCGCCGATGTATTCGGGGATGACGATGGCACTTTCGTCCGTCCAGACCTGCTCGACCGACAGGCCGATGGAGAACTCGCCGTCCAGCAGCAGGCGGATGCCGAAGGTCTCGTTGTCCGGCGAGACGAAGCTGCCGCCGTTTTGGGAAATCGAGCGCGCCGCCTGGGAGGACGGGTCGCAGTAGACCCGGGTGGTCGCCGGGAAGGCCGAAGCCCCCACGGTCTGCACGCTGTTGGGGATGTAGGCCCGCTCCAGGGCCGCGCAGCCGTCAAAGGCGTGGTCGGAAATCGTGACGACGCCGTCCGGGATCTGGATCTCGACGAGCCCGGCGTTCTGCGCGAAGGCGTAGCTGCCGATAGTTTGCACCGTGCCAGTAAAGGTGATGCTCTCAAGCCCGCAGCCGTAGAAGGCGTAGCTGGAAACAGAGGTCATCTGTCCGGGCAGGGTGAGCGCATCGAAGGAGGTGCAGTTCTGGAAGGCGTAGCTGTCGATCTGTGTCAGGTTATCAGAGAATGCCATGCTGTGAAGCGCCGAATCCCCGCTGAATGCGTAAGAGGCGATCCGCGTAATAGCGGGAGACAGTTTGACTTCCTCGAGCGCCACATCACTCTGGAAGGCGCCGTAGGGCACCTCGGTGAGGCTGCCGTACAGCACCACGCGCCTGAGTGCGGGCAAACTCTGGAAGGCATTGCTCGGGATCGAGCTCACGCCGCGGAGGATCTCATATTCAAATCCTTCGTCGAGGAGATTGCCGAATTCGTCGTACATCCCGAGGGCCGCGCTTTCGTCGCCCAGGACGACGCTCTCAAGAGACGTACACCCGCTGAAGCACGGCGAAGAGATGGAGCCCTCCAGCAGGGTAAAGGTCTTGAGTGCCGCGCAGTTAGCAAAGGCCGATCCCTCGATCGCGGCGGTGTCGATGAACACCGTCTGAAGGGCCGAGCAGCCGGAAAACGCACCGCTTGAGATGGTCGCGTTGCGGCTGTTGACGGTGAGCGTCTTCAGCGCCGGGAGCCCGCGGAAGGTGTTGGACGCGATGGTCTGAAGCCCCGTCCCGATGGTCACGTCCGCCAGGGCCGTGCAGCCGGAGAAGACGCTGTCTCCCAGCGTGGTCAGGCTGTCGGGCAGGCTGATCGCCGTCAGGCTGTTGCAGTTGGAGAAGGCGCTCATCCCCACGCTGACCAGCGTAGAGGGCAGAGTGATCTCGGTCATATGGGCGCAGCGGTTGAAGGCATTGTGCTGGATCTCCGTCACGCCCTCGGGCAGGGTCACGCCCGTCAGCGCGCCGCAGCCGCCGAAGGCGTACGCGCCCACGGTTTTAAGCGCGCCGGGCAGGGTGACCTCATTGAGATTTCGGCAGTTCATAAAAAGCTGCGCGGGCAGCCCGGCCGAGCGGTCGCCCAGGTCGGCAGTGGTCAGGGACGTGCATCCGCTGAACAGCTCCGCGCCCATCTCCTCCGTGTCGTCGGGGAGGACGACGCTCTTCAGGAAGGTCTTCCCCTTGAAGACGGCGGGGCCGAACTTCGTCACATGCAGGCCGTTGATGTCCGCGGGGACGACCAGATCCGCCGCCGTGCCATTCCAGCCGATGATCGTACAGTTGCCGCCATGAACCGTGTAGATCCACTCGCTGGTCGCCGCGTCCGAGGTGACTAAAACGTCCTCGTCGAAGGCCTGAGCGCCCAGCACAGTATCAAAGCCCGGCAGGGTGACCTCCGTAATGTCGTTTCCCTCGAAGGCGCCCGCGCCGACGGATGTCACGCCGTCCGGCAGGATCAGTTCACTGATGCTGTTATTCTTAAAGGCGGCGTCGCCGACGGACGTCACCGTCTCCGGCAGGGTCACCGCGGCGAGGCCGTTGTTCGAAAAGGCGCTTTCGCCGATCGTCGCCAACGTGTCCGGCAGGACCAGCGACGTGACGCCCTTATTGTCAAAAGCGCCGTCGCCCACGCCCGTGACGACATACCCGTCGTTGACCGCCGCGGGGACGGTCAGGTCGCCCAGGTGGCTGTTGTTATCGTAGTTCGTGCCATGGATCACCGCTTCGTCGCCGGAGAGGGTATATTTGAATCCCTCATAGCCGAGGATGACGGTATCGGGGTCCACGGCGCCGCGGGCGATCGTGAGTTTGTTGCAGCCGGACAAATCCGCCTGAGCGATGCCCTTGTCCGTCAGAGCGCCGGCTGCAATTTTGGTAGGCCGTACGCCATGCAGATTGGGCTGCAGCTGCACTCTTCCGAATGAGGAAGGCGCACAGTCTGTCACAATAAGCGTTTCTCCGTCCACGGTGTACGTCCACAGAGCGTGATCCAGCACGGATGTCGCGTGGATGGTGACGGGGCTGATCTCCTCCAGCGGCAGGCGGATGTCCGCGTTGTCCAGAGTCAGCGATTCGACCGTCAGCCCCTCAAAGGCCGAGGCGTTCACGCTGTAGACATTGATCCCGTTCAGCTTGCCGGGGATCGTGACCTGCTGAATATTCGTCCCCTCGGCGACACCCGTGATAAACGCCTGCTTCGACACGATATTGTAGTCCCATACGCCGGTGTGTACCGCGACACCCTCTCCGACCGTATAGGGGTTCAGCGTCACCGACGCCGGCAGGGTCAGGTCAAAGGGCTGAGTAAAGATGGCCTCTTCCACGTCATAGCTCGTATGTCCGACGGCGATGACGGTCAGGCCGTTGAGCGTTTCCGGCACGGTGACGGACGCGCCAGATCCTGTCCAGCCGGTGATCCGAGCGGACGTGGCCTCGTTCCAGCCCAGGCAGTCATAGCGCCACTCGCCCTGAACGACGGTAGTTTCCTGGGGCACGGCCACGCCGGACAGGTTCAGCTCTGCGTTGACCAGCGTCAGCGTGAGCCCCGCGGGCACACCGTCAAAGGCGTTCGCGCCGACGCTCTGTACACCGACACCCAAGTCCACATGGGTGATCGACCCGGCGTATTCGTGCCAGGGCGCGGGATCGTCCGCCGTATAGTCGGGCATGTCGCCCTCGCCGCTGATGGTCAGCAGCGTATTTGAATAATTCCAGGTCAGGTCGCCAGCCGTTCCTCCGGCAGACGTCCCCTCCCCAAGACCGGGACAGACGCCAATCAGACAAATGATCACGAGCGCCGCAAGAGCGCCGATCAGTTTGCGATTCAACATCGTTTCAGTTCTCCTCTCTTCCCTTGCCATCCGCGAGCCATACAATCAGCTCTCAGTTTGTACTATATTATAGCACCCGAAAGCCTGAACCTTCAAGTAGTTTTGTCTAATTCCGGGGACGCCGGATGAGGCTGTTGGAGGTTCCCCACCGCCGCTCAGTAAAGGGCCGTGATCGAGCTTCCATCCGAAAGCGCCGCCGCGTCAAAGCGCAGCGCCCCGCCGTCGACGTCAAAGCGCCTTTCCTCGCCGTCGACCGTCAGCCTCTTCACGCGCGCTGGTTCCGGAAGGCCCAGCTTTTTCAGCTCCACGCGGCCGTACAGCACCTTCAGCTCTGCCTGCGCGCGCCCATACCGGAATGTCCCCCACGCGCCGTCGCACGACCAGAAGAACGTCCCCTCGTTTAGCGGATCGAAGCCGAGCATCCCCTGCCGCATGTCGAATGAGAAGCCGGAATAGGTGAGCAGCAGGGCGTAACTGCTCATGCTGCGGGCGTAGTTGCTGCCGCACTCCATCTCGTTCCAGGGGTTGCGCTTCTCGCCGTCGTAGCGATCCCTCACGCCCCGGACTACGCGCAGGCCCTCTTCGACCAGGCCATGGCGGATCATGTGCGAAGCGGCCTGGTACTCGAACCCGTGCATGCACTCTTCGCCGTAGGGTACCGGGACGACGGGCTTCGTGCCCTCTTTCGGCCAGCTGCAGATCGTCAGGCCGGCTTCGTCGTTCAGGCCGAAGATGCGGCACGGATTGAAGTGATACCGCAGCGACGGCTGGAAGTTGTATCTGTAAATCGACTGAAGCGCCGACCTGACGTGTCCGGGATCCAGGATCTCCCCCACGCCCGCGATCTCGCACATCCACTGACCGATGACCTGGTCGATGATGCAGCCGGCTCCGATCTGGTACTTGATCTGCCGCGCCTCGTCGTTCCAGTAGGTGCCGACCGTGGAGCCGCCGATCAGCGTATCCCCGGCGGCATAGGGTTCCAGCACGGATTTATCCGTGATGTCAACCTTCTGCTGATAGTATTCGCCGTTGAAGAGCGCCTCGTCGGTGAACCTGCGTCCACGCTCGTAGAGGCTTCTGTACAGAGCGGTGTCGGCGTCGCCCATCGCCTCGGCCATCTCCGAAGCCGCCTTCAGCGCTCCGACGTAAAACCCGTTCAGCCAGCCGTTCGGCCCGAAGAGCTCCATGTCCAGCGTATGGTGCTGCCGCCCCGTGATGACGCCCGTCCGCTCGGGATCCCAGCGGTCGGGGTTCTTCGGCGACCACGCGTACTCCAGCGACTTTTTTATGCTCGGCCACCAGCGGCGCAGCCATTCGTCGCTGCCGCAGAGCTTCCACTCGCGGTAACTCTTGATCACGCCGCCCATCTGCCCGTCCACGCAGGCGCGGAAGGGCCATCTCTTCCGCCCCAGGGGCAGCTGCAGCCTGAAGGGCATTCGCCCGTCGTCGTCAAGGTTATACCGATAGTCCAGCTCGCGCATGGAGCGCTCCAGCCCAGGGAACAAAAACGGCAGCGCCTGCGTATAGTTCCACACGTGGGTGCAGCTGCCCTCGCAGCTCCCCGCGTGACTGCCGCAGCCTTCCCAGCCGTAGAAAGAGCCGTCCGTCAGGCGCGCGACCGTCGCGGTGTTCAGGACGGCGAGGTTTGCGCCCACAGCCTCCATGGCCTCTGCCGGCAGGCTTGACACGTACAGCGCGTCGTGGAAGAGAACGGTCTGCTTCTCCATGCGGCTCCATTCCCGCGTGGCATACTCCGCTACCGCCGCGGGCCCGTCGAACATCGTCGCGTAGTAGTTTTTCCAGGGACAATCGCTCCCGTCCTCGCGCTTCCCCGACCAGTAGTTGACGTAATTGGGGTAGTACCACCCTAAAAGGAACCGCTGCCGCCACGTCTGCCCGGGGCGCAGGGTCTTGCATACGGCGATCGTGGCCAGATCCTCGTGCCACAGGCCGTCGCTTGCGTAGTCTCTCGAACGCAGAGCGCCCGGCTTCGTGAAATCCTGCCAGAAAATGCCCAGCCCGTCGAACCAGCTGCCCCGGTACCAGTACAGCTGGGTCTGGATTTCCGCATCCGACGGCGCGCCGAAGATCAGGCTCCCGTATTCCGGGCTTTCGCCGTCCGCCAAGTCGTCCGCCAGCTCCACGCCCGTAAAGTGCGCCGTCCGCACCGCCTTGTGGACGTGAGGCCGCTTCGAGGGGTTGTTGACCGTCATTTCGAAGGTATACGTCACGTCCTCCGCCGTGTCGTTGGTCACGCACGCCGTAAAAAACGCCGCCGGGATACTGGAATCCGCGTCGTTGGAGGGGATAAAGGGGTTGAATCCCTCAAGCGCCACGCTCCCGGGGAAATCCCCGTCCAAAAAGCGCACCCTGGCCAGCGGGAATTCACCCTCGAACTCGCTGTCCCGGAAGTGCGGCAGGCCGCAGAGCTCCCAGCGGTTCGGCCCGAATCCGAAGCTCTGCTGTCCGACAGGTTCGGTGAACTGGCCCATATAGCCGCCCAGAAGGTCGCTGTTCATCACGCGCGCGTCGACCGCCTGCCCGCCGCGCTCGGCCTTGATCCCGAAATGAGTAAACCCGTTGAGGCTGCCCTTGTTGGGCCGGTTGAAGATCTCCCAGTCCCTGAGCCGCCCCGTGCCGTCAATGCCTATGCATCCTGTGCCGATCCCGCCGATCGGAAAGCAGATCTCCCTGCGCTTGCCGCCCTTATATGTCTTCATCTTATCTTCTCCTTATCGTCAAGTCTGTCCGGAGCGGCCGCTCCGGGCGCTTCAGCATCTGCGCATAGAATACCATAATCTCGGCGCGCCGTCCACTTTCATGATATAACTTGCGCCGGCAAAACCGTTATGGTATAATCAAATGCACAGGGGAACAGTATACCTTACGCACATTTCATCGGAAGACGACTTTTAAAAAAATGAAAGGAAAAAAGAAAAATGACGATACGCAAATCCGCGGAGGATTATCTTGAGCAGATCCTCATCCTCCATGAAGAAAAGGGCTTTGCCCGCTCCGTTGACATCGCCAACGGGCTCTCCGTCAGCAAGCCGTCCGTGAGCTTCGCCATGAAGCAGCTGCGGGAAAACGGCTACATCACGATGGACAAGGACAGCTTCATCGAACTGACGCCCAAGGGCCGGGAGATCGCCGACCGCATCTATGCCCGGCACAGGGTCCTGACCGCCATACTGACCCACATCGGCGTGGACGCCGAAACCGCCCGCGAGGATGCCTGCAAGATCGAGCACGACATCTCCGACACCACCTTTGAGGTCATCAGGCGCTACGTCGATGAACAATAATACCGGGAGATGACATATCATGTCGGAACGCGATAACTCACAACTGCCCCTTGAACGGCTCGTCGCCCCCATCTGGGAAGGCGATTCCGTCTTTAACGAATCGGCGCTCCCCATCGCCGACCTGAGCGGGACGCCCTGCCCCATTGCGCTTCTGTACCGCGCGGACGAGATCGAATCCGTCCGCAGCGCCACGCTGGAGTCGACCTACGAGCCCGGCCGCGACTACCGGCTCGAGGGCGGGCGGCTGGTCATCCCGGCGGGATCGCGCATCCCCGTCATGGCCTATCGCGAATACTACCTTCAGAAAGAGGACAAAGACCGCAGCTTTGCGCACAGCGTGTGCGGACACATCCGCTTCGGCGAGGGCGATTTCTTCCACCGCAGGCAGATCTGCGTGAGCTACCGCCACAGCGATACGTGGCCCTTCCCCGTGCCCGCGTCGAAGGCGCGCCTCCTGCCCCGGACGGAGGCCGCCCTGACCTCAGGCGAAAACACGCGCCTGCTCATCTTCGGGGACAGCATCTCAACCGGCGTCAACGCGTCCGGCGCGGTCGGCGCGCCGCCGTTCCAGTTGCCCTGGTACGACCTGGCCGCGGAGGCGCTCAGGCGCAGGGGCGCGGACGTCACCCTGCTCAACACCTCTGTGGGCGGCATGACCAGCGACTGGGGCCGCGACACCGCCCGCGAAAACGGCGCTCAGCAGCGGCCCGACCTGTGCGTGATCGCCTTCGGGATGAACGACGGCTCCATGCGGAAAACCCCGCGCGATTTCATCGCCAACATCAGGGAAATGATGGACGTCATCTCGCGGGAGAATCCGCTCTGCGAGTACATCCTCGTGGCCACAACGCTGGCCAACCCCGAGGTCGGGGGCTTTGCCGGCCTGCAGAGGGATTACCTCGAGCCCCTCCTCGCGCTGGAGAAGACGGGCGTGGCGGTCATGGACATGACCACGATGCACGGAAGCCTCCTCGCGCGCAAACCCTTCCGCGACATGACGGGCAACAACGTCAACCACCCCAACGACTTTCTTTCCCGAATCTACGCTCAGACGCTCCTGAGGACGCTGGGCATCATTTGACATACAGGAGATGTGAACAATCATGAGTGAACGCGTACCGGAGCGCCGCGACATCGCCCCGCAGGATCAGTGGCAACTCGAAGACATCTATCCCGATCAGCAGGCCTGGGAGGCCGATTTTAGCCGTGCGGGCGACCTTATGGACGACCTGCGGGCCTGCGAGGGGCAGCTGAACGACCCTGGCGTTCTGCTGGCCGCGCTGATGACCATGTCCGACCTGGAGCGGGTGACGGGCAGCCTGTTTGCCTACGCCCGTATGCGCCGCGATGAGGACAACCGCCGCACAGAATACCAGGCGCTGGCCAGCCGGGCCATGGCGCTCATGAGCCAGGCGGGAGAAGCCGGCGCCTTCCTCAAACCGGAGCTGCTGGCCCTGCCTCAATCCGTCATCACCGAGGCGCTCGCCTCTCCGGCGTTTAAGGACTATCGCGTCCCGCTCGGGGAAATCGAACGGCAGCGCCCGCACACCCTCAGCGCTTCGGAAGAACGCCTCGTGGCCATGGCGGCGGACCTCACGTCCGCGCCGGGCACCATCTACGACATGCTCACCGACGCGGACATGGCCTTCCCGCCGGTCAACGGCGCTGACGGGACGGACGTCGAGCTGACCCAGTCCAGCTACATTCCGCTGATGATGAACCCGGATCGCCGCATTCGCCGCCAGGCTTATGAAAACCTCTATAACACCTACGGCCGCTACAGCGCGACCATCCCGGCCGTATACGCCGCTTCCGTCAAGGCGGACGTGTTTGCCGCCCGCGCGGCGAAGCACCCCTCGGCTCTGGCCGCCGCCCTGTTCCCGGACGCCGTGCCGGTCGAGGTCTACGACAACCTCATCCAGACCGCCCATCGGCATCTGGATTCGCTCACCCGGTACATGGCCGCAAAGGCGAAGCAGATCGGCCTCGAAGACATGGGCATGGAGGACGTGTATGTCCCCGCCGCGTCGGGCTTCGACCTGAGCCTCCCCTTCGGCGAAGCGTACGACCTGGTCGTCGACTGCCTGGCTCCGCTGGGCGCGGACTACCAGGATCTGCTCAGGAAGGCGCGGGCAGAGCGCTGGATCGACGTCTATGAAAACGCCGGCAAATCCTCCGGCGCGTATTCCTGGGGCACCTACGACTCTCACCCCTACGTGCTGCTCAACTATCATCCCAGCCTCAATGCCCTGCTGACCGTAGCGCATGAGATGGGACATTCGATGCACACCTGGTTCTCCAACGGGGCTCAGCCCTTCACCACGTCCAATTACTCGCTGTTCGTGGCGGAGGTGGCCTCGACCACCAACGAGTGTCTGGTGCTCATGGAGCTGCTGGAGCGATACATAAATGACCGCGGCGCTCAGATCTGCATCATCGCTCAGCTGCTGGAGAATTTCCGGACGACGCTGTTCAGGCAGACCATGTTCGCCGAGTTCGAAAAAGAAGCCCACGCGATGGAAGAGCGCGGCGAGCCGCTGACCGCCGAGTCCCTCAACGCGGTCTACGCGGGGCTGAACCGCCTGTACTACCCCGGCCTTCGCCAGGACGAGCTCATTGCCCGCGAGTGGATGCGCATCCCGCACTTCTACAGGGCGTTTTACGTGTACAAGTACGCCACCGGCTTCTCGGCGGCCATGGCGCTGGCGACGGCCATCCGCCAGGAGGGCCAACCCGCCGTCGAGCGGTACCGCCGGTTCCTGTCGCTGGGGTCGAGCATGCAGCCGATCGAGCTTCTGAAGGTCGCGGGCGTGGACATGGCCTCCCCCGCGGCGGTGGAGTCGGCGCTCGGCGTGTTCGACCAGCTCGTGGAGCGCTACATCTCGCTGATATGAACCTGAATTCTGGAGGTAAGCGGATTAAACCGATGAACGATATGCTGAAGAGATGGCTCCGGATCGGCCTTGCGCTGACCGCCGTCACACTTTGCCTTGTGATGTCCTCCGCCCTGGCCGCCGAGGGCCCCGTCAACCCTCACAGGCCGGCGATGGAGGCCTTCTATCGGCGAACCCACCAAAGGACGCTCTTAAGGGCCGCTTCCAGCGATATTGGGATCACACTGTGGCGGACGCAGTCTCCCTCCATGTCTCAGCCCGGCGTATGGACATACAGAGTGACCGGCACGGAGAACTACACTCTTCAGGTCGGCATATCCGATGATGGGCGCGATCCTGACGGCTATATCTTCTTCGAAGACAACTGGGAATTCAGAAAAGAAAAAGGAACCATCACTACCTGCGATTTCGTGCTCGGCGGCTCGTATTATATGTACGTATTTGTCATCGACAACGACACGGACGAGTATATCTGGCGCCGTTTTGCCTTTGACGTGGCCCAAGACAGCAGCCGGCCGACCCTGGAACAGCGCGTCAGCGAAATCGTAGCGCAATGCCGCGTCGAAGATGACGACTGGCTGACGGCGCTAAACCTTCACGACTGGCTGACCCATAACGCCTATTATGATTTCAATTATAATTACTACGGCGCCGACATCCTCCTGCGAGGATATGGGGTCTGCGACAGTTACTCCAAGGCTTACAATCTTCTGCTCGAGGCGGCGGGCATCCCCGTACAGCGGGCGGTGAGCCGCGCCCACGCGTGGAACGTCGTCAAATTGAGCGGCGACTGGCATCATGTCGACGCCACCTGGGACGATCCGGGCAGCGCGACCGTGCCCCTCAGTGGGAACGAATCGCATGAATATTTCTGCCTCAACGACCAGCTCCTCTACGTCGACAGCGCCCATTCAGACGGGGCGGACACGGTGGGCCTGTGTGCGTCGCTGGACGCCAATTACGACATACACGAGGGTCTCTGGCCGGCGTACAGCCGCTATTGGGATGAAGCCTCCGGCGCTGTCCTTGACTGCGCCGATACCTTCGCGGCGCTCTGCCTCCAGGGCGATCAGGTCTTCTCCGCGCCCGGCGACGAGGAACTCGTCTTAAGCGAAGACGGCGGCTACACCAGCACCCTTCCCGCCGCCAGCGTGGAAGCCAAGAGAAGGCGCTCCATTTACGCCTGCGGTCTGAGCCGGGAGGGGCTTTGGCTGCCCGAAGGCCAAGGCC
Source organism: Clostridia bacterium (assembly GCA_017431365.1). GTDB lineage: Bacteria > Bacillota > Clostridia > Christensenellales > Aristaeellaceae > Firm-10. The sequence goes on from JAFRLF010000135.1 coordinate 46,736, forward strand.
TGTTGGACGTCAACGTATCTTATGACTGGGACGACATGGTCTTCAACCTGTCGATCCGGGGCTGGAAACTCGAGGAAACCGGCACGCTGATCCTGCCGGATGAGCTCGTCACGTTGGACGAGGAATGCCTGGCGGGCACGGCCGCGACCACGGTCATCGTCAACGAGACGTGCGAGAGTATCGCCGCGCGGGCCTTTGCCGGCAGCGGCGCGCACGTCGTATTTCTTCCCGCCGCCACGGCGCAGATCGCGGACACCGCCTTCGAGGGCTGCTTGCCGTTGATGATCATCGCGCCGGAAGGCAGCCCCGCGGCGGCCTTCGCGCAGGAGCGCGGCATACTCTGGTTCAGAGACTGATATGAAAGAGGGTATTCTGTTATGAGACATTGCATACGCGTGGTCTCGCTCTGCGTCGCGCTCACGCTTCTGCTGGCCGCCGCGGCGTCCGCCGACACAGGCGTCGTCGTCGGTCTGACATTTGAAAAGCTTGGCGAATTCCCGGCGCCGTCATCGGACGAGCTGCCGGATGACGAGCGCTCGATCTGGGAAAAGGCCACGTATGTCAAGGCCTCCGGCGTCCAATTCCTCGAGGACGGCTTGTACGCCGTAGCCGGACACGCGGACAGCGTAAACTGCTTTGGCCTGTTTACCGAGGAGGGCGAACAGCTCCTCCCCTATGAGGCGGCCCTCATCAAACGACTGAACGCGCGCTATCTGAGCGTCTACTACGCGACGGAGGAGACGACGGAGAAAAAAGACGCGCTTCTCTTCATTCCATCGGATGGCAACCGCTCCTGGTTCGCGCGCAACACCCCAAAGGATGGCGACCTCATGTTCAAAGGCTACGCCCGGTTTTATGACACAATTGAGAAGCGCTTCGTGGGCGACCTGACGAAGGAGGATTTCTACGCTTCCTCCGGCCGCCTGCTGGTCTTCAAGGCAGGCGGAAGCACGGGCATTTACGACGAAAGCGGCGCGCTACTGTCCGATATGTCAGTGAGCAGCGCGGGCCACGGTTTCCTGGTCAGGAATAAGGAGATATACGACGAGGAGCTGACCCTTCGCTATACCTCTGACACGCGGCTTCAGCTGTTCCGGAGCGAAGGCGCGTATCTGCTGAAGCTCGTCGAGACCGGCGACGCCGGCAGCGTCATCGACATCGACGGAAACATCATTCTGCCCGGCCCTTTCAAAAACGTGTTTAAAGAGGCAAACGATGTTTTCTCCGTTCAGAAGGCGGACGGCGCCTACGCGCTGATGCGCGCGGACAACACTGAAATCGCCGCGTCGAAGGAGCAGTTCACCCTGATCACATCCGGTTACTGGTACGGCAAGGACGAAAGCGGCTACCTTTTCGTCGGCCCGGACGGCGTCATGGCAGCCGGACTTTCGAACAGGCCGGAAAGCAGCAGCCTTCAGGTTTATGAAAAGCAGCCGAAAGGCACCCTCGTCCTGAACACCGGCGAATGGACGATCCCTGAGGACAGGATGTTCGGCCTGGACTATGGCCTGGCATGCCGCTCCTCACTCCTGAAAACCGGCGGAAATCACTGCGTCGTCTATGATCTGTTCACCGGCCAGATCGTGCTGGAAGGCGATTACGACGACACTCCGATCCGCGTAGGCCGCTTCGTCGTAGCGCAGCGCGGCGATGTCTGCGAGCTCTACCGCATCCGTTATGAATACGAATAACAAAACCTGCCTGATTTGACAGAGCGACCTTTCGATCATTTTGAGATGAACGAAAGGCCGCTTTATTTAACGTGTATCGCTCAGCGCTTATGTCCGTCCTCAGCGCTCGCCGTCCGGAATGAATCCTTTCCCATTCCACGTCAGCACTCTCCGATAGCCGAGCTTGGCGTACCACCGCGCCAGATGCGTGTAGTGGATCCACGACAGGTCGAACCCCTCGCCCCGAAGGATCTCCGTCGCCCGCCTGACCATTTCAAGGCCGATCCCCTTCTCCCGGTACTTGGGCACCGTCCCGACGCAGCCCGGCCCGCCGACGCGCAGGCCCTGGTGGCAGCCCCAGTCGCTCAGGATGCAGAACGAGACGATCCCATCCCCGTCGAAGGCGCAAAATACCCGGCTCCCCTCGCCGAAATAACGCACCCAACTCTCGTCGACCCGGGCGACCGCCGCCCGGAGCGGCTCGATTTCCCCTTCATACACGCCGAAGGTGACGCCGCCCGGATTCTGGAAGCCCGTCTCCTCGGGGCGCGTCTCCCGCAAGTCCATCACGAGCTCCGTAAACGCCCAATCCGGCGGCATCTGCCGTATGTAATCCGCGCTGAAAAAATCCGGGAACATGCTGTTGAACAACGCCGTGTAATCCATTTCTGTCAGCCTCTTTTCCGTCGTCGCCGCACTGTGTTTTAGCCTCATTGTATCATACCTTTTATGACAGTTCAATCCGCCTTACGGGAGCCTCATCCGCTTTTCATTGAACTCATTTCCCCGTTGCCGAAGGGTGAGCGCCACGGCCAGAAAAAGACTCCGGGGCATGTTTTACAAAAAATCAATGTATATGCTGACTTGACAGACATCCGCTCCATATGCTAAGCTTAGCTCGTTAGATAATTCTAACTAAGGTCGCTGCGCCGCCACGCGGAAAAGCGGCTTTTTTGAAAGATGTAAGTTAGCCTTACCTAACTACCGAGCTAAATGGGAGAACCGCATGTCCTACGAAACGCTCATCCGGTGCTGCGCGCCGACCATGGCCTGTCTGAAGACGGGCAACATGTTCACCTGCGCCTTCGAAGGCCGCGAACAGATGACCCGTGAGCTGCGTCAGCTGAATCTGCGCCTCCGCGGTAAGGGGATCCGCATCCTGCCCCTGCGCTGGCGCGAGGGAAAGGCGCTTTTGTATCTTTACCGCCCACGCCTGCTCGAGCGCGACCTGAACAAAGCGCACTCTCAGAAGCTTCTCGCGGAATGCGGATACGCCGGCGGCAGCGCGAACCGATGCCTTGCCGAGCTGATCGCCCGCCTGCGAAGCGCCGAGGACTTCCCGCACGAAGTGGGATTGTTCCCGGGCTATCCCCCTGCGGACGTAGACGGTTTCATGCATCGGAAGGAACAATACAAGCTCTGCGGCCTGTGGAAGGTCTACGATGACGTGGACAGCGCCCTCCGGCAGTTCAACCGCTGCAGGCGCTGCACGCAGGTCTACCTGCAAAGGTACACTCAGGGTTATTCTCTTGAGAGGCTGACCGTCGCCGAATGAACGCTGACATTCACGGTCCCACCGGGGACATGAACAGACCATATTTAAAAAGGGAGTGGTTTTTATATGAGCAAGGTAGCAGTGATCTACTGGAGCGGAACGGGCAACACTGAAGCCATGGCAAACGCCGTGGCGGAAGGGGCGAAGGCGGCTGGCGCGGAAGTCGACCTGCTAACCTGCGCCGACGTGACCGGCATAGACGGCTACGACGCGGCAGCGCTGGGCTGTCCGGCCATGGGGGCGGAAGAGTTGGAGGACAGCGAGTTCCTGCCCATGCTGGAGACGATCGAGCCGGCTCTGCCCGGGAAAAAAGTCGCCCTGTTCGGCAGCTATGACTGGGGCGTCGGCGACTGGCTGACCAACTGGGAAGCGCGCTGCGCGGATAAGGGCATCGCCCTCGCCGCGGAAAGCGTCAAATGCAACAACACACCCGATGAAGACGGCCTGGCGGCCTGCAGGGCGTTGGGCGCCGCGATCGCATGATAAGGAGGAAAATCGTATGACAAGCATCACAATGAAACTCATTGCGCTCGCGCTGGCGCTTTGCCTGCTGGCCGGCATCAGCGCGCCTTCCCTGGCCGAGGAGAACGGCGCTTACGTGCTGATGAACATCCCCTACGCTGAATTTTACGCCGCCGAAGTCACCGACGCGTCCGCCATCGACGCGGTGACCTCCGCCACCCTGATGAAGCCCCGCACTGGCATTCTGGCGGGCGGATCCTATCACGTCGATCCCGAGGGCACGGACATCACCGGCGTGACCTTCCCTGTATACGTAGAAGACGCCGCCGTCCTGGCGACCCTCGGCGGCACGGAGATCACGGACGAGAGCAGCGTCTCCATCACCGTGACCAACAGAGGTCAGGAGAGCACCACGGTCTATGAAGGCAGCGACGCCCTGTTCGAGGCGCCGAGCTACTCCTGGTACGCGCTCGCCGAAGCGCCCGCCCAGTATAAGACCCTGACCGTCGCCGACGGACAGCCCGCCTTCAGCGCCGTGAACACGGAGGCTGAGACGGTCGAAGCGACCGCAAGGCTGGTCTATGACCGGCACGCCGATCAGGTCATCGCCACGAACGGCCTGGGCGGCGTCCTCGGCGAGCAGCAGATCAGCGGCATCATCCTGACAGCGGACGACGGCACCCGCGTCGGACTGCGACACATCGCCAACATCTGGAGCGGTCCGGAGATCGGCTTCACCTTCGACAGCGCCGTCTATGAAGCGCTGAAAGGAAAGGCCGTCTCTTCCATCGAGATACTGACCCGGGACGGGCACTACGCCTTCGGCACCGACGTCGTCATCGCGGAAGACCAGCGCCTGGCTGCCCTCAGCGACACCTACGTCGAGCTGTTCCCGGAATTCGCCAAGGCAGACTACAAGGACTACTGGATGGAGTGTATCAAGGCCTGGCCGGTAGACGACGAGACGGCGGAGAGCCTCTACACCATGCTGACCACCCAGTTCATGGGGCGGCTCTACGGCCAGGAGGCGATCGACGCCTACGGCGGCAACCCTGAGAGCATGGTCTTCGACTGCTTCTTCGAAAACGGGCTTGCCAAGGTGACCGTCAATGGCAACGTGATCTCCTGCGTCGACGCCGAGTGCAACGAGCTGTTCTGCCACGCCTACGCCTATCTGGAGGACGTTCCCGTCACCTACTTCGGCGAGGAGATGCCCGCCGCCCTGCACATCTATCAGACCGAGGACGCGGACGCCGGCATTTTCACCTACTTCGCCTTCAGCGACGACACCCTAGGCGAAGCCTATCACATCGAGTTCCGCTACGGCGAGACCCTCGAGAATATGGGCAGCTACACCGAGGGGCCGTACGCCTACTGGCTCACCGGCGCGATCCAGGACGGCTACAGCGACAGGCTGATCCAGAGCTGCATCAAGCTGTTCGTGGACGAGAACGTCGGCGAGATGTTCCCCGAGGCGGAGTGACGCGGCAGGACGCGCACAATTATAAGGCGGTGGGAGTTCAAAGCTCCCGCCGCCCGTCTTTATACCTTTAACGCCTTCGCTTTTTCTTCTTTCCGTACGCCTTCGCGCGCGCTCAATGAATCATCAGCGCCGCGCGCTCCATCATCGCGCTCAGCTGCCGCTCAATGGACAAGGCGATCTCTCTGACCATACCCCTGACGGCCTCAGAGGGCGGGTCGAGTTCCTTCTCGAACTGAGCGCCGAGGCCCTGGGCGATGTCCTTGCGCCGCTTATCCAGGCTGCTTCTGAAAAAGCGCGGCGTGATCAACCGGCGCATGCCGACGGGCAGATCCACCTTGCGCACGATGCGCTCAGCGGCCTCCGTCCCCACGATGCCGACAAGGATCCCCACGATGAACCCGCCGATGACGCCAGGCAGCCCTGTCGACAGGAGCGCCACACCCCCGCCGCCCAGCAGCGCCGCCATGACCGCGCCGGTGATGATGTCGATGAGCGCCTTCAGCTGATCGATCTTGATGAGGCTGTCGCTGGAGAGGGTGATCTGCGCCGCGCCGATGTCCAGCGACTCCGGCAGCCTCAGCGACGTGCGCGGCAGGCCGTACTTGTCGCAGATGGGGTCAGTCAGATCCTCGATATGAGGCCGCAGACCGAGCACCCACTCGCCCACGGCCGGACGGATCATCTGCCGCACCTCGTCCGTGCGCAGGAGTTCGGTCACGTGTTTCGTGATCTCGACGCCGATCTCGTCAAACGTCTTAATCCCGCCCGAACGCCACTTTTCAAACACCTGCGGGGCGATGTCGTCCACCAGCCGGTCCGTCAGGGGCACGGAAATGCGCCGGAACAGGTCAGGCAGATACCTGAGTACCAGGGCTTCCATCTCTTCGGAGTTGATGAGCTTTTCCACGTCCATACTGAAATCCTTTGTCTTCTGATCGATGCGCAGGGCATAGCAAAGCCCTCGCGCGATGGCAAATTCCGGTTCAAGGCCACGAAGCACCTGCGCCCCGGGGAAGGCCTCTCTGGCCATGTCCTCGATGAGCGGCATGCGCGAGGCGCCGCCCGTCAGGAGGATCGTGTCAGGCATCCTGTCGCGCAGCTGCTGCTTCGCCTCGCTGAGGGCGGCCTCGTAGGCCCTTTCAAAGGACTTGCCGCCCAGGGCATCCAGCGGCGACGAGAGAATGCCCTTCATGTCCCTCTGGTCGCAGACGATGTCCAGCGTCAGCGGCGAACGGCCGATGTACACCTTGACGGCCGATTCGGCGCGGGCCTCGCCGCCGCGCCGCGCCTGCGTGAAGTACATCTCCTTCACCCGGCGTGCCTCGAATTCACACCGCGTCCTGTACTGCGGATAGTCCGTGAAGATCTGCTCGAAATCGCGCCGATGCGGACTCCGGCGCACGTTCAGGTCGAGCAGTTCCCCGTCCAGGAGCCCCGCCCCCAGGCTCACGTCGCCGAAGTCGCCCGTCCGGATGCTGGTCTCGCTGAGGTCGGCCACGTACGTAAAGTCCGTCGTGGAGGAGCCCGCGTCGATGATCAGCGTGGGACAGGTTATAAGATCGTCCGACACCCTCAGTTCTCCCGACTCACGGGCGAACATGAACGCGGCCCTCGACTCGCTGACGACTTCGCAGTTCACCATGCCGGCCCGCTCGAACAGCTTTTTATACGCCGCGCGCACGTCCTGAGGCCAGCCGGACGGGCAGCCGATGAAAAAAGCCGAGCTCTCCGGGCTGTCCAGCCTGTTGTCCGCAACGAGATTGTTCATGACCTCCCGCGCGAACATGACGATCAGCGCCCCGGCCCCGGACGGATCCTTGAGATACCGGCTCTTGAAGCGGGTCTGGATCCAGTCGGCCCCCGTCATATGGCAGGCTTCCTCGCCGATGAACAGGCCCTGCTCCGGATGAGAGGCCAGCGCCGTGATGACGCTCTTGCGCCCCCGCAGCTCGATCATCTGCGTTTCCGTGCGTCGCCCCGCGCGCATCCAGGCCACGGCGCTCTCGCCGTCGCCCAAATCAAAGCCGAAATAGTCGGTCAATGCTTTTGTATCTGTCATGGCGTCATCCCCGTCGTCTGTCATTTCATGCGCTCCGTCGCCTGGCCCCGCGCCAGCAGGCGCTCGCCCCGCATGACCGCCGGGCGAATCGTCAGGCCCGGCTCCGTCCCCGGGAACATGTCGAACATGGCTCTCTTCTCCTCGGAGAAAGCGACGAGCTCGATCCCCTGATCCTGAAGCGCCTGCTCGATCTGAGGCACGGCCTTCAGGGCATAGTCGCCGTCGCCCGTGTAGACGGCCTCCATGAGCATCTGAAGCGGCGCGTACCAGTCGCTGGTCAGGGCCGGCTGATCGCCCGGCGCGGCGGCGCTGTGCTCGGTCCCGGCCTGAGACAGGTTCTCGTCCAGCGCCTGAACGAGCCTGTCCAGCATGCGCAGAAGCTCGTGCGCGTTGACGCGCGTCCGAGCCGTCATCGCGGCGGGATCCGTGGGGTCCGTCCGAAGGTAGGCCAGAGTTACGGCGGCGCCCGCGCCGAGCAGCGCGATCACGGCGCCCAGATGCTGCCCGAGCATCTCCCTCCAGGCCGTCAGTAAGAGCGATACGCCCGCCGAGATCCAGGGCAGCGCCTTCTTTATTCTTTCGCGGCGCGTAAGGCGCACGTGAATCGGTTGAACGGCGATATCGGCCTCCGTCGCGCTGAGCAGGAGCAGCGACGCCTGCTTCGCCGCGTCAAAGAGCCGGTCAGTCTCACGGCTGAGCGCGGGCGTCTCCGCCTCGGCGCGGGCCTGCATCCTCAGCTTTTCCAGCACGCGGCCCACGCAGTCCGCCGCGTCCTTGACGTCGGAGCAGGCGGCAAATTCCTTTTCCAGTCCGGCCCGGAGGGTTTCGTAATTTTCACGGATCATGTATCGTCCTCACTGTCGATCGCGTTGTCGTCCTCATCTTCCGGCAATGGCGGGGGCTCTACCCGCAGCCGGCGGTCGATGCGCCGCAGGACAAACGGCCTGTACAGCCGGGCGGCCAGCGGCCAGTCCGCGTGACCCACAAGCCGTGGCACGGCGGTGTAATCCGTCTGCGGCGCGCGCCATATGATGCGCCGCGCCCCGCGCGTGATCAGCGGCTGGTCCGGGTCGCAATCCTCGCAGACCACGCCGCCGCGCGCCTCGTCAAAGCGCGCGCTATCCGGAAGAGCCTTCCCACAGATGACGCACCGCTCCATCTGAGGCTGATAGCCCATCAGGGGCATGTACCGCATTTCAAACGCCGAAGTGAGCAGCGCCGCCGGAAGGTCCGTATAGCACAGGTGCGCCAGCGCCTTCAGCAACAGAAAAAAGATCGGCTCACAGCTCTCTCCGGGCAGCGTCGCGGCGTCGGCCAGGCTCAGAGCGTACATCCCGTGCAACAGGCGCTCATAGTCGGCGCGCAGGTCGTAATAGCTGTCGCTGAGCGCGCACTGGACGATGGAATGTCGTTCGTGCGTGACGTTGATGGTGAACTGCCCGGCGCAGAACACGTCCGATACGCTGACGAGAGGGGATTTGGGCCTGCGGCAGCCCCGGGCGATGGCGTCGATGCGGCCGAGCTTCGGCGACATGATGGTCACCATGCGGTCGTAGTCCTTATAGTCCGCCCGCCTCAGAATGATGCCGTCCGTGGTATAGGTCATCTGTCATTCCTCATAGCCCGTGGCACGCAGGTCGCCGGCGCGGTTGCGCCAGTCCTCGCGCACTTTGACCCACAGCTTCAGGTTGACCTTCGTATCCAGGAGGCGCTCGATGTCGGCGCGCGCCTCCGAACCGATCCGGCGCAGCATGCTCCCCTGCTTGCCGATGATGATGGACTTGTGCGAGGCCTTCTCGCAATAGATATTGGCGTGGATCTCGGTTAGGCCGTCGCTGACCTTCGTGATGGCGAGCATCTCGATGCCGATGCAGTGGGGGATCTCCTCGCGCAGGTTGATCAGCGCCTTCTCGCGGATGATCTCCGCGCATATGAGCCGCTCGGGCTGATCGGTGATCATGTCGTCGGGGAAGTACTTCGGCCCCTCAGGCATGGCGTCGGCCAGAAGCTGCAAAAGCGTGTCCATGTTGTCCCCGCGCGCGGCGGAGACGGTCACGATCTGGTCGAACGCCAGGTCGTTGAGCGTTTCCAGCTGGGGCATGAGCTTGTCCGGCGCCGCCAGGTCGATCTTGTTAACCGCCAGGAAGCGGGGGCAGTTCATCCCCAGGACGTCCTGCATGACCTCCCGGTCTCCCGGGCCGATGCGCTGCGCGTCCACCACGCAGAGCACGGCGTCGACCCCCTCCCGGGCGTCGGACGCCTGCTTCATCATGAATTCGCCGAGCTTCGTGCGCGGCTTGTGCAGGCCCGGCGTATCCACAAAGACGATCTGCCAGTCCTCGCGGCTGACCACGCCGAGGAGCTTGTTGCGGGTGGTCTGGGGCTTGTTGGACACGATGGCCACCTTTTCCCCCACGAAGTGATTCATGATGCTGGACTTGCCCACGTTGGGCCGTCCGATGATGGCTACGAAGCCGGAATGAAACGCTTTTTCAGTCATCCCTGTAATATCCTTCCTTTTCGGGCCGCGGACGGATTGCTCCGCCCCGGACAACGCCTCTTTTGTTTCATTATACTACAAAAAACGGTTCTTGCCTACCGGTTTTTCAGGCCAGGGGGTTACAACCGGCTGAAGAGCTGCTTAGAATACGATTAAATGCTCTGCGTTGCCGCGCTTTTGAAAGCCCGTTGACATTGAGGGGGCGGTATGCTACCATGATATCAACCCCCGACGCGAAGCGCATCGGCATACGAGAGAAAGCGAGGACATCCCATGGCGAAGATCATCGGTTCATCCATCCCCAACCTGCCCTGGCAGGACAGACCGGAAGGCTGCACGGAGCCCGTGTGGCGCTACAGCGGCAACCCCATCATCGGCCGTCACGGCAACAAGCGCTCCAACAGCGTCTTCAACAGCGCCGTCGTCCCCTTTGAAGACGGATTTGCAGGCGTTTTCCGCTGCGACAGCCGCTCCATCAGCATGGATCTGTTCGCCGGACATTCGAAAGACGGCATCCACTGGCAGATCGAGGATCAGTCCCTGAATCTGATGGGCGCGGATCCGGAGATCGGCCGCTACGAATACCGCTATGACGCCCGCATCATCCCGCTGGAGGGCAAGTACTACATCACCTGGTGCAACGGCTACCACGGCCCGACCATCGGCATGGCCTGGACCGAGGACTTCAAGACCTTCCATCAGCTGGAAAACGCCTTCCTCCCCTACAACCGAAACGGCGTCCTCTTCCCCCGGAAGATCAACGGCCTGTACATGATGCTCTCCCGCCCCTCCGACACCGGACACACGCCCTTCGGCGACATCTACCTGAGCCAGTCGAAGGACCTGGAGTTCTGGGGCCGGCACCGCTTCGTATTCGGCACCTATCCCGGCAACGCCTCGGCCTGGCAGGCCACCAAGGTGGGCCCCGGCCCCGCCCCCATCGAGACCGACGAGGGCTGGCTGCTGATCTATCACGGCGTGCTGAACACCTGCAACGGCTTCGTGTACCGGATCGGCTGCGCCCTTCTCGACGTCGACGAGCCCTGGAAGGTCAAGTACCGCAGTTCGGATTACATCCTCGCGCCGTGGGAGCTGTATGAGTGCGTGGGCGACGTGCCGAACGTCACCTTCCCCTGCGCCGCCCTGGCCGACGCGGACACCGGCCGCATCGCCATGTACTACGGCTGCGCCGACACCGTAACGGGACTGGCCTTCACGACCGTGGACACGCTGGTGGACTTTGTGAAGGAGCACGCGCTCTGATCAAAGCGCTTCCGCGCAGTCCTTTCCCTTCCCTCAATCGCATAATCTGAAAAGCGCGCTGGCGCGGAACCCCCGCTGTCAGCGCGCGTGTGTTTATTTCGCTATTCGTTCAGGCTTCGTACACCGTCCGTCCGCCGATGATCGTCCGCGCGACGGTGAAATCGTCCCCCGCGAGGAACAGGTCGGCATCCTTCCCCTCCTCGATCGATCCCTTGCGCTCCGCCGCGCCAATGACTCTGGCGGGATTGAGCGAGGCCAGCCGCACGGCCTGGGGCACAGTGAGATCCGTATGCTCGAGGACGTTTTTCACGGCGTTGTTGAGCTTCAAAACGCTCCCGGCGATGGTGCCGTCCTTCAGCCGGCATTCGATGCCGTTGACGAAGATCGGCTGTCCGCCCAGGGTGTACTCCCCGTCCGCGAGACCCCCGGCGCGGGTGCAGTCGGTGATGAGGACGAGCTTGTCGCCCTTCACGCGGGCAACGAGGGTGAACAGATCCGCGCTGACGTGGAAGGTGTCGGCGATCAGCTCGCAGCTGACCCGCTCGTCCGTCAGCGCCGCGCCGACCACGCCGGGCTCCCGGTGGTTGAGCGGCGTCATGGCGTTAAAAAGATGCGTCGCGTGGCGTATGCCCGCCGCGATGCCGGCCTTGGCGTCCTCGAAATGGGCCGCCGTATGCCCCATGGAGATGAGGATGTTCGTCTTCTTAGCCACCTCGCGGATGCAGTCCAGAGCGCCGGGCATTTCCGGCGCGATGGTGAACATGCGGATGACGTCGGCGTTTTCCAGGATGAAGCCCGCGTCCGCCGGACGAATGTGCTCCACCGCCTGCGCGCCCTTCTTTGAAGGATTGATGAACGGCCCCTCGGCGTTGACGCCCAGCATCTGCGCGCCGTTTGGGTTGTTCCCGGGCTGGCGCAGCTTGCGCACCGCGTCAAAGGCGCGCCGAAGCTCGGGATAAGACACCGTCATGGTGGTGGGCAGCCACGCGGTGACGCCGTTTTTCACGATGCCCTCCGCCATGCGCAGAAGGCCCTCTTCGCTGCCGTTGGAGGCGTCCTCGCCCAGGTAGCCGTGAATGTGAATGTCTATGAGTCCCGGCGCCACATACTGTCCCCGGGCGTCGATGACCTCCGCGTCGCCGATCCCGGCCGGATCGACGAGGCCGCGAATCGTCTCGTCAAACAACAAAGCCCTGTCCGTCACGACGGCATCAGGCAGAACGATCCTCCCGTTGATGATAGCTTTCATAGTAATTACGCTCCTGTCTGTCTGGCGTTAGAGTGAATGATCTGTGCCGGCCGGCGCGCTGTCATGCCCGCGCTGTCCGACCTGATGTCGTAAAGAAGAGCGCCAGCAATGCCGCCGCCACGGCCCCGACGATCTTGGCCGCCAGCAGCGCGCCCGCCGTTTCTGGAGAAACGCTCATCGTAAAGGCGAAGTGCGCCGTGAACGCCGAAGCGCCGCTGACCAGCGCCGCGGCGTTGACCACGCGGCTGCGCTCGTCCATGCGGGCCATCATGCCGAGCGCGGGCGTCACGTTCACCAGTCCGATGAGCAGACCCGTCGTGCCCGCGGCGTTCATCCCAGTCCTGCGGCCGAGGGCCTCAAAGGGCCTTTTTAAGAGCCGCTGCAAAAGCTCGCTCAAAGGCAGGCTGCCGAGCAGCATGATGCCTATCGAGGAAACGACCTGCATGGCTTCCGGCAGGGACACCATGCCCGGGATCAGCTCGAACCCGATCATATACTGCACGGCGCTGACGGTCAGTCCCGCATAGGCGATCAGGGAAATCACGCGGCTGAGGACGGAGAAGCCCTTCACCATGCTGTCAGGCCGTCGGATCAGGCCCAGGAGCAGCAGCCCCGCGATCAGCAGGATCGGCATGCATTGCCATATGGTGTTGAGAAGCCCCAGCCCGCAGATCAGCCCGCCCGTGACGAGCGCCGCGGGCAGGGCCATGAGCCCCAGCATGAGTCCTCTGGATAGAGCCGCATGCGCCTCCTTCGGCGTCAGGGAAAAGCCCACCGGAATCGTGAAAACGGCCGTACAGCCGAACGTCGCGCCCACGATGATGCCCGAGAAGCGCCCGACGCTCGGATCCCGCGCGAGGCTCTGCGCCAGCTGGTATCCACCCATATCTATGGCCAGGATCCCCCCGAACATGCCGGGGTCCATGCCCAGCGCGGCAAACGCCGGAGCGATGACCCTTTCAAGCAGGCCGGACAGCGCGGGCATGAGGCACATGATCCCGGCCATGCTCAGCGCCAGCGACCCCAGAAGATGAAACCCCTCGTCAAAGCGCTCTCCCAGACCGAATTTGTTGCCGATCATGCGGTCGAGACCGCCGAGCGCCGCGCCGACGGCCATGAGGATCATAAGAACCCGATTCATGCGGCGTTACCTCTTGACCATGACGTCTTCGATATCCTCGATCGTACGGGGGGTGACGACGGACAGGTTCTCGCAGCCGTCCTCGGTGACAAGGCAGTTGTCCTCCAGGCGGAAGCCGATCCCCCATTCCTCGTGATAAATGCCCACGTCCACGCAGAAAGCCATGCCGGGCGCGACGCGCTCGGGCAGGGCGATCACGTCGTGCACGTCATATCCGATGTGATGCGCGCCGCCATGCCACATCAGCGTGCCGACGTCCTTCACGTCTTTCAGGACGCCCGCGTCCTTCAGCCTCTCGGCGTTGTACGAGCGGATGGTCTTGTCCACATCCGCCATCAGCATGCCGGGCCTGATGATCTCAAACATGTGGTTCGAGGTCGCCAGCGCGCACTCGTAGAGGATGCGCTGCCTCTCGGAATAGCGGCCGTTGCAGGGCCAGCCGCGCGACACGTCCGCGATGTGCCCGTCGTGCTGAGCGCCCACGTCGTTGAGGATCATGTCCCCGTCCAGCGCCAGGCCGTTATTGGCGTAGTAGTGAATGCAGAAGTTGTTCTTCCCCGCCGAGATGATACTGGGGAAGCCGGATCCGCAGGGGGCGTGCTGGAACAGCGCGTAATCGAATTCCGCGCGGTACTGATATTCGTACATGCCGGGGCGGGAGGCCTTCATCATGCGAAGGATCCCCTCCGAGGTGATTTTCTCGGCCATGCGCAGGGCGTCGATCTCCTCCGGCGTCTTGATGAGGCGTAGCCGGCGGATGATGACGTTGGCGTTCTCCACGCCGATATACGGATATTCCCTGTTAAACAGGCTCAGACACGCCTGAGCCGGTCGATCCCGGTCCTCGGGCGCGGCCCGGTAGGTGTCCAGATAGACGCGGGTGTAATCCCCGCCCGTGGCCAGGCGGTGCAGATCGCCGTCGAAGCCGGAAAGTGGACGGATGTCCGCGACGCCGGAGAGCTCTTCGGCCTGCTGCGGCTTGAGGCGCGTGCCCGTCCAGCGCTCCGCCATGGGGTCGGGCGGCAGCATGTAGAGCCGCTCGCTGACCGCGCCGCCTTCTTCCTTGAGGATCATCAGGACGCTCTGCTTCTGCTCGATGCCCGTCAGGTAGACAAAACTCCGATCGGCAAAGAAGGGATAGTATTCGTCGTTGGTCTTGCGGACTTCTTCTCCCGAAAAGATCAGGCACAGCGAAGCGGGCTTCATCGCCGCGGCAAGAGCCGCTCTGTTCGCCGCGTGAAATGACTTGTTCATATCTATACACAGCCTTTCTGCGAAAGGCACCAAAGGGGTTATGAAACGGTGCGCTATCGCGATTCGTAGAAGTTTGCTATACTGCATCTGTAGGGACCTCACACTACAGACCCCGTGGAGTTGAGTGGCGGGGCTGTATAGCGGAAACCCCGCATATCTATATGGTGTCTGTCGTACATTAAGGAATCAAAGAATGGCGCA
>JAFRLF010000136.1 GCA_017431365.1 Clostridia bacterium
CATGAGGGCCGAAAATGGGGATGATATGAAGAGTGTTTCCGAGGATCTCGGACATTCTGATATCCGGACAACGGCGAATATCTATGCTCATGTATCGCAGCGGATGAAAGAAGAGTCTGCAAAGCGGATGCAAGCACTCGCGGAGGCCATTTACGCGAATTGATCCTGGTTGTGGTGCAGTTGTGGTATTTTGGTATAGCAAGACCCTTGCAAGCGTTGATTTGCAAGGGTCTTTTTGTGTGCTGATGGCGGGACTCGAACCCGCACGCCGGTGAGGGCAGGGGATTTTAAGTCCCCGGTGTCTGCCATTCCACCACATCAGCTTGCCTTCATATTATAGCAAAACTCCGGCTTTGCGTCAATATGGCATCGCTGATATAACGTATAGCAAAGGCTCTTTCAGTACGCTCTGAGTGTATCCCGATGGATGAAATCATTTACCGGGTTCGCGCTCTTATCAGCTGAATGTATTCATCCCTTGATAAGGCGCCAAATTTTTCCGCGAATTCATCGTATGTACAGTCGTCCGGCATGCCGAGGCTATTCATCACTAAGTTGAATTTGTCCCGGTTTTCTGGCAGCAGGAGATTGTACTGGATCATGTGCTTTGGCGCTTCGCTGAGGATGTCCGCGAGCGTCCTGCCGCAAAAAACACCGCTTATTCCCATAGAGACGCCGCCGTCATAATACATTCCGTCATCCAACATCTGCCTGAGGCGGTCGGGTACGTCCGTCCATGGGATCTCGAATGAAACAAATCCCCATTCCACATACAGAGAGATTGGCTCTCTGACATTCCTGACCACATCGTTGGGCATACCTTTCAGGATTTCTGACGTAAAAGGCGTATTGTGTTCGTTCTTTGTGGTTTGGCGTGACAGATGCAGCTGAAACTGAATATCGTCAGGTTCAAGCTCCTTGTGCGCGACGATCTTGTGCGTTCCCCATATGATATCCGCATCAGAGCAGAGTTTGGAGGGCCGGAGAGGTATTTTTGACAGTTGTTCGGCCGTCATGTTCGCGTCGGTCATCACGGCGTCATACATCCGAACGATAATCGGCTGGGTCAGAAGATGCCTGAACGAGTGCTGCGCCGGCAGTTCGCTCCATTTTTCTATTTCTCGGGTTTTGCCCAGTATTATGCCGTATGTATAGTGTTCTCTGTCGGTTTGACAGCGGAAAATATCTCCGACTCTGAACTTGACCGTCTGATGTTTCATGCTGCGTATCTCAGCTATGCGTTCAAAATACGAATTAGGACAGGTCGCGATATAGTAGCGCATGAAGGCGTGAAAATCATCGTCTGACATGATGTTTCTCACTTTTTCCCTTTCACCTATGGCGAGCATCTGACAGTTTCTGAGATTGCCCGCCCCTATACTGCTGTGGTTTTCCTCGAGATGAATATACAATTCGCATCCCAAGGGCTGTATGGCCAGTACGTTTGCGGGTATGACAGGTTTTTTGCGTCCGCGCGAGGTCAGCGGAAGCAGCAGTTTCCGGTCTTCGGTTGACAGGGACGTATCGTATTCCCGGTACACCTTCCATAATACAACATTATCGACTGTCTTATATTCCTCGTATATGACTTTGACGATCATGTTTCCATTAAAGAACAACACAGTATGCTTTTGCACATAATTGGTCCTACTGAAGAATGACTGATGTTCCCATGCGGGATTCAGAGCGTCAAGGGCCAGATAACGCCGTTCCTCGTTGGTCAGGGATATGAAATAACGCCCCTCGGAGAATAATCCTTTGCTGAGCGAAGATTTTAAGCCCACTGCCATACCTCCTATACTTCTTTGGCGCGCTGGATTCTTGTACATCCTGTCCCTGAGTGTCCTTGCCGATGCCAGGAGCCGTCTCAGGATATCGTCGCGCCGCTCGTCGGGCGCTTCCAGACTCTGGTGATGCGCTTCGAGCACGCAGTCGCCGGCATAGCCGATGTCGTGAAGCGCCTCGGTAAACGCCGGCCAGTTTACGCTGCCGTCGCCGGGGATCAGGTGTTCGTCCCCGGAATCGCCGTGATTGTCCTGAATATGAACGCTCAAAGGAACCGTGACGCATTCGCGGAGAATACCGGGATCATAGCCGTAGCAGTTCGCGTGGCCCGTGTCGTAGCACCAGCCGAACTGCGGCGAATCGACCCTTTTCACCAGGCGGGCGATGACGCGGGGATCACTGGACGCACCCCACAAAAGGTTTTCGGAAAGGATCACTACGCCGCTTTCGCGCGCCGTATTAAGCCAGGGCGTGACGGCGTCGGCGTTTCGGCGTATAAAGGTCTCCTCGTCTTCGATTATAAAGCCGCCTTCATCACGCCAGACGGGATGCAGCACGATAAAACCGGCTCCGAGAGCGCTTGCCGCGCGGATCGAGCGTTCGATGTACGGATTGGCTTCGGCTTCTCCCGGAGCGTGGGCGTGAGAATAGGGGATGCCGGCCGATTCGGCCCTGCGCTTCAGCGCGGCGGCCCACTTAAGGTATCCGTCGTCCAGGAACGGCGACGAGCTGTCCTGCGTCCAATAGTCCAGCGCCATATCCAGAGCCTCAAACCCCAGCGCTGCCAGCCGGTCGATCGCCCTATCGGCGGGGTAGCCGGGATCGAAGACAGCGGTCGTCGTTACGATGCGTTTATTCATCTCTCGTTTCCTCATTCAGAAATCAGAGCCGGGTACTGAACTCGCTCAAAGCTAAATATAATCTGAAACCGCCGGATTGTCAAATCATTTAGGGTTTGAGGATGCAAAGCTGCTTTATGAATATAAAAATGATCATTGATGTCTCGAGCCGTTTGTGGTAAAATATAGATGGGTTGAGATGTATGGGAGGCGGATCTGATGCCCGAGGCAAACCGCGAATACAAGGACAGATTGTTTAAGTTCATATTTGGCAATCCGCAGAATAGAGCATGGACGTTGAGCCTTTACAATGCTGTCAATGGAACGGCTTATACAGATGCGGACAGTATGCACCTTACGACGATAGAGGATGCTGTCTACATGAACATGAAAAACGATGTTTCGTTCCTTGTCGCCAACACTATGAACTTCTACGAGCAGCAGTCAACCTTCAATCCCAATATGCCGATGCGGTTTCTGATTTATGCGGGAATGGTATATGCGAAGTACATAGAACAGGCTGATTCGTATCACCAGTATAGTTCCTCGCAGCAGAAAGCGCCAACCCCTAGGTGTATCTGCTTTTACAACGGAAAACAGGATAAGGAAGACAAGCTTGTTCTCAGTTTGAGAGACTCATTTGACGAAGAAGCGGACATTGAAGTCAAGGTGACCATGCTAAATATCAATTATGGCAGGAATAGAGATCTGCTGGAGGCATGTCAACCGCTCAAAGAATACTCGTGGTTTGTGGCAAAGGTCAACGAGAATCAGAAAAAGTACAATGACCTGGAAGTCGCGGTAGATGCTGCGATTGACCAGATGCCCGAGGAATATCAGATCAGGGTATTCCTTGCGGAAAACCGAGCGGAGGTGAAGCGTATGTGCATTACCGAATATAATGAAGTAAAGACCCTGGCGGAAGAACGAATGGAAGGTCGTGCGGAAGGCCGAGCGGAAGGTCGTGCAGAAGGTCGTGCGGAAGGTCGCGCGGAAGGCCGACTGGAAGGCGGGTTTGCCATGCTCGTGAGCCTTGTCCGCAAGGGACTTCTTTCAGAAGACAAGGCGGCGGTTGAGGCCAATATGACGGTGTCGGAATTCAAGAAAAAGGCGGCTGTCCTTGCCATGTGATATTGTTTCCCAACAAATGAAGAGATATCTGAAAACGGCCGGGGCTTCTGTCCGCGCGAAAGCGGCACAGAGCCCCGGCTTTTCTGACTGTTAAGAGTCAGAAGCGCGAGCATTAACGGATTTTTATCAGGTGCATAATTATTTATAAAATCCCTTGTCTCTCATCCATAAATGTGTTAAAATAAGAATTGTACCAGGCAGCGACGCGGCTGAACCTTTGCCCTTATCGGCGGGGCCGCCATGCGTCGCGTGAAACGATACTACCTAGGAGGCGTAGGCTCATGAGCGAATTAACCGGCAGAAAGACTTTGTCGGATCAGGATCTGCGGCGGATCGCCCGCCTCAGTCAGAAGCGCTCGTCCCGCAGCCGGCTGCACCGGAGCCTGCCGCTTCTGGCGCTGCTGATACCTGGGCTGGTGTTTGTGGCGATATTCCACTACCTGCCCATGTTCGGCCTGGTCATCGGCTTTGAAAAGTACGACATCTTCCTCGGCGCGAACCCCATCGACGCCATTTTCAAAAGCCCGTGGGTCGGCCTGAAGAACTGGACCGACCTCTGGATCAAGTCAAAGTTCCGCCAGGCGATCATCAACACCTTCATCATCAGCGCGCTGAAGGTGGGTATCTGCTTCCCGCTGGGGATCATCCTGGCGCTGATGATCAACGAGGTCCGCAGCAATATCGCGAAAAAGACCCTTCAGACGGTCATGTACCTGCCGCACTTCATCAGCTGGGTCGTCGTCGGCGCGCTGTTCATGAACATCATGGGCACGACGGGCATCGTCAACCAGGTGATCGTCGCCCTGGGCGGCGAGACGCAGAAGTTTTTCATGGACAACCGCTGGTTCCGCTTTTTGCTGGTGCTGACCAGCGAGTGGAAGGAGACCGGCTGGAACACCATCGTCTATCTGGCGGCCATGGCGGGCATCGATCCGGAACTCTACGAGGCCGCGACGATTGACCGCGCCAACCGCTTCCAGCAGATACTTCACGTCACGCTGCCGGGCATTGCCAGCACCGTCGTGATGATGCTCATCCTGCGCCTGGGCGGCATCATGGACGCCGGCTTCAGCCAGATCCTGGTCATGTACAACTCCACGGTCTACAAATCCGGCGACATCATCGGCACGTACATCTACCGCGAGGGCATCGGCAAGTTCAACTGGAGCCAGGGCACCATCGTGGGCATGTTCAATTCTCTCATCAATATGCTGCTGCTCCTGGGCGGGAATTGGCTCAGCCGCCGCCTGACCGACCGCAGCATCTGGTAAGGAGGGAGAAAAATCATGGCGCAAGCGGTGAAGACAAAAAAGACGTCCATCACATACGGTCTCTCCACAGGAGAAAAGGCCTTCGGCATCGTCAACTTCGTGATCCTGGCGATCCTGGGGCTTTTGATGCTGTTCCCCTTCGTGAACCTGATCGCCAAATCCCTCTCCAGCAACACGGCCATCACCACGGGGCAGGTGACCTTCTGGCCCGTCGACTTTCAGACCGGCACGTACCGCTTTGTGCTCAAGCAGGGCCAGTTCTGGAACTCGTTCCGCATTTCGATCGTCGTGACGCTGTGCGGCACTTTCGGTGCGCTGATCATGAGCTGCATTACGGCCTATCCCCTCAGCAAGAAGTGGCTCTGGGGGCGCAAGTTCTTCGCGCTGATCTTCGTCTTCACGATGCTGTTTTCCGGCGGCATGGTGCCGTCGTACATCCTGATGCGCGCGCTCAACTTCGTCAACACGATATGGGTGCTGATCATACCGGCCCTGCTGGGCGTGTACAACATGATCCTTCTGAAAAACTTCTTCGAGGAGATCCCCGAGGCGGTCGAGGAGTCCGCGCAGCTGGACGGCGCGGGGAGCCTGAGGACGCTGTTTTCCATCGTGCTGCCCATGTCCCTGCCCGCTTTGGCCACGATCGGCCTGTTCTATGCCGTGGGCTTCTGGGACAACTACATGACGGGCCTTCTGTACATCACGACGCCGTCGCTCAGACCCCTGCAGACGTATCTGTATCAGCTGGTGACCGAGGCCACCAACATCTCCGCCGAGACGATGACCGCCGAGGACATGGAACTGGCCTCCCTCAATACCGAGGCCATCCGCGCGGCGACGATCATGCTGGCCTGCGTGCCCATCATGTGCGTGTACCCGTTTTTGCAGAAGTACTTCGTCAAGGGCATGCGCGTGGGCTCTGTCAAGGGCTGATTTATCACGGTTTTGTCGGCGCCTTTGCGCTGATAAAATAGATTATTAAGGAGGGACTTTTATGTCTAAACGCCTGCTGTCACTGGCTCTGGCGCTGGCTCTGGCCCTGACGATGGGGCTCTCGCTGAGCGCCGGCGCGGAAGAAGAGGGCCGCGTCATCAACATCCTGCTCAACGCGCAGGCCGTCGACCTGAACGAAGATCAGATCGCGGGCTGGCTCGAGGAGAAGACCGGCTTCAAGGTCCATTATGACTATTACGCCAACAACGAGGCGCTGACCCTGGCCGTGGCCAACGGCACGGACGCCGACCTGGTGTTCATGAGCGCCGCCATGTATCAGACCCTGCAGCCCAAGGGCGCCGCCAAGGACATCAGCACTTTCCTGGCTGATCAGCCCACCATCGTGGAGAAGATCCACGCCAACGGCTGGAAGTACGACACCGACGAAAACGGCGCTATCTGGGGCATTCCCAGCGTGGATGACGCCGTCTACACCGGCGGCACCGTGTACCGCACGGACATCTTTGCCGACTACGGCTTCGAAGAGCCCGACACGGTGGACGAGTTCTATCAGCTGCTCAAGGACATCAAGGAGCAGACCGGCCTGATCCCGCTGACCGGCAACGAGGCCGTGCAGCCCGTCATCGCCTCCGGCTTCGGCATCTCCTACAACCTGGTGTACGACGCGGAGACCGATTCCGTTCAGTCCTACCTGCGCAACCCCGGCATGAAGGAGTACCTGGCCTTCATGCACAAGCTGTACGAGGAAGAGCTCATCGACCCCGAATGGCCTGTGAACAAGGGCGACAACATCAACGAGAAGATCTCCTCCAGCAAGGCCGTCATGACCATGGGCTATCACTGGAGCACCCTGAACTGGGTCAACGCCCTGGTCGAGACCGGTGACGAGGACGCTTACTTCAAGACCATCATCCCGCTGAAGGATGCCAACGGCAAGCGCCACACCACCGTTTCCAACTCCGTGTCCAACGTGTACATCGTGCCCGCCACCGCCAATGACGAGGACGTGCCCTACACCCTGGCCATGGTCGCCTCCCGTCTGGACGACGAGACCTACTGGATGTTCAACGACGGCATCGAGGGCACCCATTACACCAAGGACGAGGAAGGCATCCCCACGCCCATCATGCCCATCTTTGGCGAGACGATGACCTACGGCGACAAGTTCCAGATCGGCCGCAACCAGTTCGTGCATCCGTATTCCTGGATGGCCCGCGTGCATAAGTCTCAGGTGCAGTACGACACCTTCTACGATGCCAACAGCAAGGCCGCCAAGGACGGCTTCGAGGGCAGTGTGCTGGCCTTCGCGTCCTTCCCGGCGTACTCTGAGTACAACGCCGCGCTGACCACCCTCTGCAACGACTACTTCATGACCATCATCGCCGGCACCGAGGACCTGGAGAGCAGCTGGGATGATTTCGTGACCGAGTGGGAGCAGAGCGGCGGCCTCGAGCTCGAGCAGGGCGCGACCGAGTGGTATCATAACAACCCGGATCTGGTGGCGGCTGGCCAGTCCAGTTACTCCCCCTACGCTTCCGTGTTCGGCTATGAGATCAACTGATCGCTGATTTGCTTTTCGCGGGGGATCGTTCTTTGGAACGGTCCCTCGACTTCTGTCACTGACTTTATCCCGATTGTATTCCATCTTTCCGAGAGGAGCGCGCGCGAATATGGATTTTCAGTACACCAGATCTCTGTCCCTCCGCTATGACGTGGACGTGTTTGTCATCGGCGGCGGCCCAGCTGGCTGCGCGGCCGCGATTGCCGCGGCCAGGCAGGGGGCGAGGGTCCTCCTCGCCGAGAGGGAGGGCTGCTTCGGCGGCCTCGGAACCGCCGGCCTCGTGCCGGGATTTATGACCTTTGGCGACGGCGAGCGCGTGCTCTCAGCCGGCATCGGCGAGGAGATTCTCCGCCGCATGTGGGACATCGGGGGATACCCGGCCGAGCGCCGGCAGATCATCAACCACGAGCTCGGCATCCGCGTCGAGGCGCTGAAGCGGGCGTACGACACGCTCCTCGCCGAGGCGGGCGTTCAGTTCCTTCTGGATACGCAGATGACGGACGTTGTCGTCAGGGGCGGCCGGATCCAGTACTGCGTGATGAGCGGCAAGGGCGGCATGTACGCCGTCCAGGCGAAGATGTACGTGGACGCCACGGGAGACGGCGACGTGTGCGCCTGGGCCGGCGTACCCTTTTACATGGGCGACGAGAACGGCGACGTCATGCCCTCGACCCTGTGCTCGCTGTGGAGCGGGATCAACTTCAAAGGTCGCACGATCCGCGACGACAGCCGCGTCCAGGAGGCCTACGACGACGGCGTGTTCTCCAAGCTCGACCTGCACCTCTCCGGGTTCTGGCAGAGCACGGACAGCGTCGGCGGGGGGAATATCGGTCACGTCTGGGGCGTGAAGGGCACGGACGAGCGCACGCTCACGCAGGCCCTCGTCGAGGGACGGAAGATGTTTGACGAATACCAGACGTACTACCGGAAGTACATCCCCGGCTTCGAAAACGTGGAACTCGTGGCGACGGCCAATATGATGGGCATCCGCGAGTCGCGGCGCATCCGGGGCGAATACACCCTCTGCCTGGACGATTTCAAAAAGCGGGCGGTCTTCGAGGACGAGATCGGCCGGTACGCCTATCCCGTCGACATCCATCCCAGCGACAACTCGCCGGAGGCCATGGCGCGCTTCAAGGCGATGTTCGAGGGCCTGCGCTACAAGAAGGGCGAGAGTTACGGCGTGCCCTACCGGACGATCGTGCCCGTGGGGGTAGACAACCTTTTGATGGCGGGGCGCTGCATCAGCGTCGACCGGTACATGCAGTCGTCCATGCGCGTGATGCCCGGCTGCTACATCACGGGCCAGGCCGCCGGCGTCGCGGCGGCGCAGTGCGCGGCTTCGGGCCGGGCGGCGCGCGACGCGGACGTCGCCGACATCCAGAGACGCCTGATCGCCCTCGGGCAGTACCTGCCCAACGCGAAAGCGGAATAAACCGCCGGAAAGATGACAACCGCCTCGTCTGATCAGTCGGACGGGGCGGTTTCGTGCGTATTAAAAAGGCTCTGTTATTCATTCCCGGACGATCGGCGTATCGCCGAAATACTGCCGGATCTGCTCGTCGCTGAGGCTGAAGTAATCGGCCATGTACCCGCAGATCTTTCCGGCGCGCTCGGCGATGCGCTCTCTCATGGCGGTGACGGCCTTTTCCCAGCGGCTGTACTTGAGCACCTCGGACCAGCGCTCGCAGTGGCGGGTCATTTCAGGGCGCAGGACGTCGATGTAGTTGTCGAACCGGGTCAGCAGGTTCTGACTCGACCAGGGTCCCTGCACCAGTTCGCCGAACCGGGTGAGGTACCTGTCGCGGAAGGCTTCGTTGCTCATCAGGTAGCGGAAGAGCTGGTTTTCCACCGTCTTGCGGCTGCCGGCGCCCTCTTTGTCCATCCACCGGGCGATGGAGTTGGTGTCGTTGTAGAAGCCAAAGTCCTGGTCGAAGACGATCCAGCGCCAGCGGCCGTCCTCGGCGGCGTTGCGGTAGCGGCGCACGCCGACGTCCTGGTTGGCCGAGTAGATCATGAAGCACATGTAGTCGATGTAATTGTCCAGGTCGACGCGGGTGTCCAGGTAGGCGATGTTCTCGTCCGTCGCGGTGGGGTTGTCCTTGATCCAATTCAGGATGTCCTGATAATCCCGGTTGGAGCCGTGCTGGGCCAGGTCATTGTTCTTGATGACGTCGATGTTCTTCGTCCGCTCCCAGCCCATGAAGTCGCACACAGAGTAGGTCGTGATGCGCTCGCGGATGTCGTACACGCCGTAGTATTCGCCGTTGAGATAGAGCACGCAGAGGTCGCTCTCCTGATACATGACCTGCGTGTCCGCGGCCATCGTGTCGATGAACGGGTCGCGGATGAGCGCTCTGACCTGATCCTGCCCGCCGGACCTCAGCAGGAACGAGCGGTAGCCCTCGTAGTCGCGGTTGGTGAGCAGATCGCCCGTAAAGCTGTTGTCCGTATCGTATTTGAGCCGCCCGACGACGCGGAACGTCTTCATGTCGAGCCGGCGTGAGGCGTCGCCGTTCAGGGCCACGCCGCAGCCGTGGCTGATCTGCAGGGCGCTGCCGTCCGGGCGGTAGATTTCGATGTTGCCGGCGCGCTCCCACTGCTTGATCGGATTGGCGATGATGCCGGTGCCCGAGTCGTAGAGGTTGTACGGGTCTGTGACCAGGCTGGCCACGGGGAAGGACGAGTTCTCGCCGTAGATATAGCTCTCTGTCGCTATGTAGGAGTCGATGCTGCCGCGGCGCGTGGCTATGGCGCGCACCACGGTCGTCGAGGAGACGGTGATCGGCCCTGAGTACATGGACGAGGACGTGCTCGGGTCCGTGCAGTCCAGCGTGTAGAAGATCAAGCAGTCGGGTTCGGCCGTTATGGTCAGCGTGACGGGATCCCCGTCGTACAGGCCCCCGGACTGTGAGAAGACGGGCTTTTCGCACCGGGAACGGTAGCCCTCGCGGCCGTTATAGCTGCCGGGCGTCGGCGAGGTGAAGTAGAAGTAACCGTCCTGATCTTCGACGCGCCCGCAGGAGATGTCTCCGTACTGGCGCATGACGGGCACGCGGTCGACGATGGTTCCGTCCGGGCGGCACAGGGTCAGCGACTCGCCTGAGCTCAGGGAGAAGTCGGCATAGTAGTAACCTTTGCTGTCCGGGCCGGAGGAGCTTTCCGCCAGCATGACGACGAGGTAATCGCCCGATCCGATGACGGTGCCTTCGGGGAACTGCCATTTGCGCGGCTTTTTCGGATTGTCGGAGAGTCCCCATCCGCTCAGGTCGACGGCGCTCTGCGTGGTGTTTCTCAGCTCGATCCAGTCGTAGGTGTTTCCGCCGCTGACGGCCTGGGTGTTCGAGGCGATCATCTCGTTGATGTAAAGCCCCATGCCGTGCGTCTGATCGAACTGCCGGGAAAGCCACGCAGCGCTGTCCGCCGTGTTGGACGCGCCGGGCGTGGGGGGGAAGAATGTCGTCATTGCCCCGTTGACCAGGGAAAGGGCGGCGTCCGCCGACATGAGCTCGAACGATACGGCGTCGACGAGCGCGTTTTCATTGTCGTAGAGGGAGACGGTCTCGCCGTCGGCGTTGAGGCCGAACGACGCGTGATAGGGCCGTCCGCCCTGGCCATCCAGGTGGATGAGCAGATACTCGCCCGGGGCGACGCTCATGCCGTCGAGGCTGTATTTATCCACCTTTGTGGGATCGTCGCTCAGGTGAAAGCCGTTCAGGTCGACGTATTGCGCCGAGGGGTTATAGAGCTCGACGTAGTCGCACAGGCAGCCGTCGGGCAGCGTGTAAGTGGCGTTGTCGGCCATGACCTCGCTGATCAGCAGAGGACACTGGGACAGCGCCCCGTGTATCTGCCCGGCCAGCACGTTGGCCGCGCCGGGCGTCGGTTCGTACGTGACGGAATAGGTCCCGTCGCTGCCGCGGGCATAGGCGGCGTCCGCGTCGAGCGCGGGAATGTCCAGCTGCGCGACCTGACCGCTGTGCGCGTCGTACAGCGACAGCGACGCGCCGGAGGAACTCAGCCGGAAGGGCGCGTGATGCACATATCCCGGCCGCGTGGACGACCGGCCCGAGGCGAAGATCACACAGTATTCGCCGGGGTCCAGGACCTCGTCGGCGAAGACGTAAGCGTCTCCGGTCTTGCCGCTGGTGCTCATCAGCATCCAGCCCCGGAGCGAGACGGGGGCGGCAGATGTGTTGCAAAGCTCGATCCAGTCGCTGTACTGGCCAGAGTCGTCGGCCAGTCAAGTGCTGTTACAACAAACCGATATTTCAAGCGGAGTTCTTCACCGGATTCAGTTCCCTCGTCGTGGGTGTTCACAGGGGG
>JAFRLF010000137.1 GCA_017431365.1 Clostridia bacterium
AATGGTGAAGGATTGTCTGTAGCACGTTAACTCATCTCGTCTTTCAAGATTCAGCACAATCGCGTCATACTCTGACGTCTCCGACGTCGATCTGTTCGACGCCAGAGAGGAGAGGATCGATTTCGCTCTCTATAAATTCTTCCACCTGCTTCGGCGCGCGGCCGATGTACAGCCGGGCGTCAAGGAGGTGGCTCAGGTCGTCCCGGGTCAGGGGGAATGCTTCGTCCGCCGCAATGCGGTCGAGCAGGTCGTTGTCCAGGCCGTCCTGCTTGACGCGGGCGGCGGCGGCCTGCGAGTGAACGCGGATCTTTTCGTGCAGGGCCTGGCGGTCGCCCCCCTGTCGTACGGCTTCCATCAGGATGTTTTCCGTGCACATGAAGGGCAGGTTTTCATCGATGTGGCGGGCGATCATCTTCGGGTAGACGACGAGCCCGTTCGCCACGTTGGCGTACAGCTCCAGAACGGCGTCGGCGGCGAGGAAAGCTTCCGGCAGACTCAGCCGGCGGTTGGCGGAGTCGTCCAGCGTGCGCTCGAACCACTGCGTCGACGCGGTCATGGCTGTGTCCTGCGTCAATGCCATGATGTGCCGGCTCAGCGCGCAGATGCGCTCGGAGCGCATGGGGTTGCGCTTGTAAGCCATGGCGCTGGAGCCGATCTGATTCTTTTCAAAAGGCTCTTCGATCTCGTGCATGTGCTGCAGAAGCCGCAGATCCTGCGCGAATTTATACGCGCTCTGCGCGACGGCGCTCAGCACGCCGAGCACGCGGCTGTCGAGCTTGCGCGGATACGTCTGCCCCGATACGGCGAATACCTTTGGCATGCCCATTTTCTCGGCGATGCGCTGATCGAGCGCCTTGACCTTTTCGTCGTCGTCGTCAAAAAGAGCCATAAAGCTGGCCTGTGTGCCCGTCGTGCCGCGGCTGCCGAGCATTCTCAGCGAGGCGGCGCAGTCGTCCAGCTCATTCAGATCCATGAGCAGGTCCTGCAGCCACAGCGAAGCTCTCTTTCCCACGGTGACGAGCTGAGCCGGCTGCAGGTGTGTGAATCCGAGCGTGGGCATGTCCTTGTATTCGAGGGCGAAGGCGCGCAACCGCCTCATGGTCTCGAGGATCTTCTTGCGGATGATGGCGAGCCCGTCGCGCAAGATGAGAATATCAGTATTGTCCGTCACATAGCAGGACGTGGCGCCCAGGTGGATAATACCCTTGGCGTCCGGGCAGAGGTCGCCGTAGGCGTGAACGTGGGCCATGACATCATGGCGCACCTTTTCCTCGTACGCGCGGACGGCGTCGTAATCGATGTCGTCGACGTGCGCCTTCATCTGGTCGATCTGATGCTGGGTAATGTTGAGGCCGAGCTCCATTTCCGTCTCGGCCAGCGCGATCCAGAGCCTGCGCCACGTGCTGAACTTGTGGTCGGGCGAGAAAAGATAAAGCATCTCGCGGCTGGCGTAGCGGCTGCCGAGAGGAGATTCGTAGATATCCTTGGCCATAAAGAGCCTCCTTCGCAAGTAAGATCGGGAGTGGACGTCAGAACTCAGCGAATGATCAGCTGATCCCGCTCCGCGCCCACGGAGACATAGCGAATGGGGCAGTTCAGCGCCTCTTCAGCGTAGAGGACGTAATCCTGAGCGGCCTGGGGCAAGTCTTCGAATTTGCGGCAGGAGGAGATGTCGCACTTCCAGCCGGGCAGATACTCGTAGACGGGTCTGGCGTCGTCAAGATCGGGCGTATAGGGGAAGGACGTGACCTTCTTTCCGTTGATCTCGTAGGCGACGCAGACGGGGATGCGGTCCAGATAACTGAGGACGTCCATCTTCGTCAGGGCAAGCTCCGTCGCTCCCTGAAGCTTGACGCCGTAGAGCGTGGCGACGAGGTCGAACCAGGCCACGCGGCGGGGACGGCCGGTCGCGGCGCCGTACTCGTGGCCGGCTTCGCGGAGGGCGGTTGCTTCGTCGCCCTGGAGCTCGCCGACGAACGGACCCTCGCCGACGCACGTGGAATAGGCCTTGGTCACGCCGACCACGCGGTCGACTTTGGCGGAGGGCATGCCGCAGCCGCAGGGCGCGTAGGCCGCGAGCGGCGAAGAGGACGACGTGTAAGGATAAATGCCGTAGTCGATGTCCCTGAGCGCGCCGAGCTGAGCCTCGAACAGGAAGCGCTTTCCCCGAAGCTGGGCGGTCTCGAGCAGATTGCCCGCGTCCACGATGTAGGGCTTCAGCGGTTCGCCGTAAGTCTCGATCCACTGCTCGATCTGCTCCAGGTCGATCGGCGGCTGGTGATACGCCTGGGCGAAGACGGCGTTTTTCCAGTCAACGAGCTTTTTCAGATGCTTTTTCAGGGATTCCGGGCGCAGGAGGTCGCCCATCTGGATGGCTTTTTTCATGTATTTGTCGCCGTAGATGGGGGAAATGCCGCGCTGCGTGGAGCCGTAGCTGTCCTTGCCCAGACGCTGCTCTTCAAGTTTGCTCTAAATGCCGCAACATCCTGATGCTTATCCGACCAGCCCACAACATAGTAGAAGTCATCATTCCAATACATGGCATATGGACT
>JAFRLF010000138.1 GCA_017431365.1 Clostridia bacterium
GAAGAAATAGTATCTAGGTAATTGATTAGTTTTATTCGATTTAGAAGAGTTTTTGACCCGACCATCAAGGTTACGTCGTTGGTGGGAGATGACGCAAGTCGGCGAAGAGTATGACAGCCTTGCCGTTCTGCCTGAAGCTCTTCACCCAATGCAGGAGGGTATCCATAAGCTGGTGCAGGCCATCTTTGACGACAAGGTACTGGCCGAGATGTTCCAGGACGGCAACAAGACCCCTGCGCCGGAGAATCCGCTCAACGACCGCTTCTACAAGCAGGCTTTCCAGACTCTGTGGACGGCTATCAACCATCGCTATGCTTACACAGTGGACTTCGATTCTAATGAGCTGATAAAGAAGGCAATCGCCGCGATCAATGCGGAGCTCTATGTCAGCCAGCTTCAGTACACTGTATCCGTCGCCAGCCAGCGTGAACATATCACCGGTGAGCAGATGCGCGAGAGCGACGCCTTCGGCGCTGTTAAGACGAAGACCAATACTCTAAAGCACGCGGAAATCAGTCAGATCAGGTATGATCTGGTCGGTAAAATCGCCGAGGGTACTGTGCTGACCCGTCGCACTGTAACCGCCATCCTCAAGGATATCGATCCGTTGAAATTTGCCATGTTCCAGAACAACCCGGAGGAGTTCATCACGAAGGTAATTCGTCTGATCAAAGAGCAGAAAGCTACCATGATCGTGGAGCATATCACCTATGATACGATCGATGGTGGTTACGACAGCAGCATCTTTACTGCAGAGAAGCATGGCCGAACCTTCGATCAGGCGTTCCCGGCGACAAAAGCTATCCAAGACTATGTGTTCACCGACGGAACAGCTGAGAAGAGTGTGGAGCGCAAGTTTGTGGAGGCACTGGACGGATCACAGGACGTCAATATTTATGCCAAGCTTCCGAAAGGCTTTGCAATCCCTACACCAGTTGGCCATTATTCGCTAGACTGGGCTATCGTGTTCCATGAAGGCGCTGTGCGTCACATCTACTTTGTCGCTGAAACCAAGGGCACGATGGATAGTCTGAATCTGCGTCCCATTGAACGGGCAAAGATCGACTGTGCAAAGAAACTGTTTTCCACGTTGTCAAGTGGTACGGTCACATATGATCATGTGGACAGTTTCCAGGAACTGATTGAAGATTTCAGAACGGTAGGCGGATTGGTTTTGCAGTCACTTACAGAAGCCTACATGACGAAGCGCTTTTGCCGGTAGTAATGCACTTTGAATGGGCATTTCGTGCTCAGCACATTCACTGACATCCCACTGGAGTGGCATTCCACAAGTTTTGATTACAGCTTAAACACTATGCACCGAAAGAATAAGTCGATGAAAGCAAACAGATTAATACGGCCTTCTTTGAACTTAAATTAATACATATTCCTAAAGTGCCCAGGTGTTATCCCTGTTGTTTTTTTGAAATAGCGAATGAAATAATTGACGTCACTGAAGCCCGTATTCATTGCCGTATCCTCAAGTGATAAACCGATCAAAAGAAGCTCTTTAGCCTTCTCAATACGCAAATCCAGAAGATGCGCGATAGGTGGTCGGCCATATACTTGTGTATAAATGCGTCTGAAAGCGCCTTTGTTCATGTTACATACCCCTGCGAGCTGTTCAATTGTGAGCGGTTGCGCATACGATGTCTCCATTAGACGGCGGGCTGGGAGTATACGATTGTAAGCTCCGGGTTCGACGTTCTGTGTGATGCATTCGCTCAAATACTCCGCTAAAAGTGAAAGCAGGCGAGCTTTTGTATGCATTCTGAATCCTATGCGCATACGTTGCCAGATCTCAACTAGTTCTTGAAAACGTGCGAGAAACAACGCTGGATCATTCGGTTGCAGTACATACATACTGTTACGCGGAATCCAGTCTGGGAGAGTTTCGGTACGACCTAAGAAGTTGACCGTATAGTGTTCAAATGGGTGCGCATCTGCAGAGCGCATGCGATAAGCTGAACTGGCGGGGAGAAGCGCGATTTCTCCAGGCTTCAGGTACACAATTTCGCTATGGTTAAACATAAACATTCCACTGCCTGAAATCGGACAAACTATGCCATGCATGTTGCGGCCTCGTCTGTAAGCATCCATCTCTATACCGGGTTCAATAGTATAGCGATGCGCTAACAGAACGCTGGTTATTTCAACATCAAATTGTGTGATTGACGGCGTAAGCATGCGGCATTACCTCCAAATAGTATGTGCACATTATGCTATAACTGGTCAAATTGTGCCTTGTCACTCATGTAAACTTTTGATATATTCTGGGCTAGAAAGAGCAATGAGAAGAGGAGGCCTGATTATGCAGAACAAACCACTAATTGCCATCGTTCCCCTAGGACACTACATTTATTTCCAGCAATTCGAAGGTTTATACGAGGAATTGGAACAAAAGTCGCGATTATTCCTTCGTTATTTCGAGTCAACGACAGATGTAATTATTACCGATTATGTTGACCGTGTTGAGAAGGCTTTTGAGGTGGTACGCTATTTAAAATCCAAGGATGTGGATGGCATTTTTATGCTGCTCACAACCTACCTACCTTCTTCGCTCGCCGCGCCTTTCGCCAACTATTTGGATGTGCCACAGATTCTTATAGGCATTCAGCCATTGGATCATCTTGATTATGAGAAGTGTACCACATACATGCAGCTTGTCAATGATGATATATGCGCTATGCCTGAAATTGCTGGCGTTTACCTGCGCCTTGGCCGTTCTATGCCGCCGTGCATCGTAGCTGCTGCAGGCGAGAATGAAAAGATCCGGCGTGATGTACAGATATGGCAGCGAGCCATTGCAGCAAAAACAGCTTTCAAATACGCGCAGTTTGGCTATCTTGGTCATACTTATGAAGGCATGTACGATATGCATACAGACCCTACTGCGTTCTCTGCGACTTTTAAATCACACGTCAAGATGCTTGAGATGTGCGAGCTGGCTCAATATGCCGATCAGGTAACACCAGCGATGATTGACAATAAAATCAGTACGATCGAGAAAACGTTTTCTATTCAGGATCCGTCCATTGATCCATTGACTGATTATGTGCAGCGTGAAGATTTGGCCTGGTCTGCTAGAATGGCTTGTGCGCTGGATATGATGGTTGAAAAGAATAACTTGACAGCGCTAGCCTATTACTATAAGGGTGAGAACAACAACCTATATGAGAGAATGGGAGCGGCACTCATCATTGGCAATACACTGCTCACATCACAAGGTATTCCTCTGGCAGGTGAAGCTGATCTGAAAACAGCAGCAGCCATGCTTATTATGAACCGTATCGGTGGTGGTGGCTCATTTGCAGAATTACATCCCTTCGATGTGACAGGCAATTGCGTGTTGGTTGGGCATGACGGGCCACACAACATAGCCATCAGTGAGGGTAAGCCTGTTCTGCGCAAGCTGAAGAAGTATCACGGCAAATCTGGCAGTGGCATAGGTGTGGAATTCAGTCTGAAAGCGGGTCCAATCACCATGCTTAGTATCAACTATCAGCCAAATGGTCGTTTTCGGCTGATCGCGGCAACGGGAATTTCCGAAGAAGGTCGGATTCCTCAGACAGGAAATACTAACACTCGAGTCGTCATTCCCAACTGTGATGTGACTGATTTTATTGCACGATGGTGTGAAGCCGGACCGACTCACCATCTTGCACTGGGTATAGGTAATCACCTGCCAGAAATCCGTGCTTTTGCTCGCATAATGAATGTGGATCTTACAATTGTTTAAAATAAACATATCTACAAATGATCGCAGTGAAGAAAGGGGAGAGACGAATGCTTGACGTTATCTTTCAAAACCCACCAGCCGATTGTCGTGGAACAGATTTCTGGATGCTGAATGACTCACTGGATGAACAGGAAATGCGCAGGCAGCTTCGTGCCATGCATGATCAAGGAGTCGCCTGTGTTATCGTGAGAACCTATATTGGCTTGCGTTCAGACTATCCTGGACGTGACTGGATGGAGAAGATGCATGCAATCGTCGATGAAGCGCGATCACTGGGAATGACGCTTTTCATGCAGGCTGGGTATATGCCGGAGGCCGTGCTAGATTTGCCACCGGAGTTTTCTCTTGGTGATGTGCGTTGCTATCCGGCTGGTCATGGAGAGGGCACTCTTCTGGATACATACGCAGGTGTTGATTATTGTCTTGTGCCTTCGCTGACAATATTGGACATGCTAGATCCTGATGCCTGTGCCTTTTATGTGAAGCAAAGCTACGAGACAATGTGGAAGGATTTCCGCGATGAATTCGGAAAGACCATTGTTTCTATGTGGGTGGATGAACCCTCGTTTGCAAAGGTGTCATTGCCATGGACGGGCATCCTGCCGAAGTCCTATGAAGCGCTTTGGGGAGAGCCTTTTCCTATGGACCGTCTGCACCTTCTCTTTGTGGATGGCGATGGAGACCGTTTATTCCGTCTGCGCTATTGGCGTACAGTGTTGCACCTTATGAAAAACGCTTATTTTAAATCTGTTCGGGACTGGGCGCTCTCAAATAATATCCGATTTAGCGGGCATCTGATGGCTGAGGATACTATGGAAAGCCAGATACGAGCTACTTGTTTTACTATGCCGATGTACAAGTATTTCGACATACCAGGCATCGATTATCTCACCGATCAGCAGGATTGGGTTTACGGTGAAATCAAGCCTGAAAAGCCCTATGAAACCGTATGGGCGCATTATGGCCTGTATAATACGCCGCTGCAGTGTTCCTCTGCCGCTCATCAAGCGGGCAAGAAGATGGTTTTGGCCGAGATGTACGGTGTGAGCACAGAAAATATGGGCCTGCGCGATCAGAAGCAGCTATTTGATCATTTTGCGTCTCTCGGGATTAATCACCGCAGTGTGCACGGATTGTTCTACTCGCTTCGCGGTCGTGGAAAACGTGCTTACCCGCCACATATTCATGACTATCAGCCTTATTGGCCAAAATATCATCTGCTGACGGATGCTCTTGCCCGAGAGACCGCGTTCATCCGCGCGGGAGAACCCGTGCGCGATATTCTGCTTCTTCATCCTATTGAGACGGGATTCAGTTTGTATCACGGGAAGGATATGAACGGCGAACAGGATAATACTCTCCTCAAACGTGCGGATGGCATGTTCAACCAAATCGTACGCTTCTTGGTTGGGATGCAGGCTAATTTCGAATTGGGTGATGAGGACACAATTTCTGAGATGAGTCATATTTCGGAAACTGGAAAATTTGTTGTAGGCCAAATGGCCTATCACGCTGTCATCCTACCTAATATGGCGTTTATTCGTGAGAGTACATTGACTTTGCTGAATGCTTTTTCTGAAAAAGGTGGTCAGATATTGGTGTTGGGAGAGCCACCGAGATTGACGGACAAAGGTCATACCTGTGATCTGACGGCACTTGCTGGTGTGACTTTGGCAGATAGCATGCGTGGATTAGAGGATTTTGTTAATGCAGTTCCCTCAACTTTCAGGTTCGAGAGACGTAACGGAGATACAAGTGTGCAGATTTTGTGCCGCCGTGATAGAGATGACTTCTTTTTCTTTCTGACAAATACTAACTGTCGGGAAAGTGCGGCTGGCAGGTTGTCAGTCGCAGGACGCTATGCGTGTTATCGGTATGATGAGTTCGATGGGGGCGTATCGACTTTCGGCGCATTGTTTGATGGAAAGCGTACCGCAGTTCCTGTGAGTCTACCGGCTGGAGGCTCATTGATGCTACGCCTGACTCCGGGTGATGCGCAGGCTGTTTTACAAGCGTCTTCCGAAGTCAGCTTATCAATTTGGCCTGAATGGCACCTGCGTCGCGAGGATCCAAATGTTCTTGTGTTGGAAATGTATCGTTATGCTTGCGCCGGAGAAGAGCTGAGTGATACGACTTTCCCAATTCTGGCTATTCAGGATCGCCTACAGAAAGCGGCATATAACGGTGAGCTGACGTTACAAACACAGTTCGAACTTGCAAAGCCTCTGGAAGGGCTTAAGCTAGTGGTTGAATATCCGCGTGATCAGCACATAGATATTGATGGGGTACCCATTTCCAATGAGCCAGATGGTCATTACCGTTGTTTTGCCTTTGAAACGCTTCCGCTGCCTGAACTTTCTGCAGGACGACATACGTTGACAATTCACCGTCATTTCGAACTAAGGCGCAAGGCAAAATCGAACGTGACTCAGTTGTTTGAAAATCTTGGTGGCGTTGATTTGGAGCAGGCGCTCCTCGTCGGTGATTTCGCGGTGAGTTCTGCACTTGAACCATCCGTTCGCGGATGTATCCGCATGTGCGATGACTTCATTCTTACCGATGAGGTTAGCTCTTGCGGTGAAGAGCTGGTTTCCCTTGGATATCCTTTCTACGCGGGCATCATGGAGATGGAAACCGAAATCGAGATCCCCGATGGTGCAAAATTTCCGGGATTATCGCTTGAAGGAATGTATGCCGCCGCGGCTGAGGTACTTCTTAATGGCGAGCTTTGCGGAACACTCTGCTGGTCGCCGTATAGAGTACAGCTTAAATGCGCGCATCCGGGCAAGAATAAGCTGACAATCCGTCTGTTCAGTACGCTACGCAACCTGTTCGGCCCGTGGCATCGACCAGTGGGCGAAATTGGAGCTTGTTGGGGTGGATATGAAGCGCCTAACAGACCCTGGGAAGGGAGCTACGCCCATGAAAACGGACAGATGTGCCCGAATTGGGAGATAGACCGTAAACCAGACAAACTTGGCTGGACGGAGTCTTACCTTTCTCTGCCATTGGGTATTGTGGGTGCCAAACTGTATTGGACATTGTGAGGAAGATCATATAAATCACGCCGCTGTATGCGATGACACAGCGGCGTGATTTTTGCCGGGACAATCCTTTAGCGATGTGTTTCGGTGATCTTAAGCGGATGCATTTGATTCTCGCCTAGCATGCTGCCTGGATTGTGATCTGATTGCCAGACAACAAAATAATCGCCAGTGAGATGCTCGGCCGTTATGGTTCTTCCGTCGTCTGAGCACTTTATAGGTTCGCTGGAATGTGCCATCATATGACTGTTTTTCGCGTTTACGATGCGTACACGCGCGCCGATCGGGGGACGCAATGTCAGTGTGGCATCCTTCAAACCTCTAATTAGAAAACGTTCGTCCATCGTAGGATGTTCTGCCGTGCGACGCATTACGCTAACCACCGATCTAGCATTTTGCTTCGCAAACAGGCGGCAGCGTTTATGCCAGCATTTGGTGGAAATGTAGGTTGCAATGTCGTGCTCAAGGATACATTCATATCCTTCCATTAAAGGCGCACCATCCGGATACGAGAGATTTGTTTTAACAGTCGTATCTTTGGCAAAACCAGTGATATAGAAGGCATTGTCATTCATGGAAGTATGAATGACTGGCAGGTCAGTTGTACGTTGCTCCGCATTGAAGTATACGACAACACCCAATGGTGCCAGCATAGCGCGTAACATGGCGGCAGCCGGAAAATATGACGTTTTGTCGAGCTGACGGGGCAACGCGCCAGTGCTGTTGACATCGTGTGGGAAGCTGGCACGCATCCAGCACAACTGACCGTTCAGGGCATGCCGGTTTATCGAGGCATAGACGCGCTTTGTCGTACCGTCTGTCACATATGCCGGATAATCGAAATCAGCCATGTCATCCGATGGCAACTCACTGATGCCTCCGTCGGATAGAAGTGAGATATGTTGCAGCCGTGTTGGCAGTGGAATATCACAGGCTGTATCTCGTATAATGTCGGTCTCAATGGTCAATTCGCCATCAATAGGTTCCCCCTCTCTTACGCCGATCAAAGAGCGTACTGTCTTTGAAGCGAAGACTGTATTGCCGTATAAGAGAACACGGCATCCGGCATCCAGTGCACGCAGAAGTGCCTTTTCAGCGGGTGTATCGGCATGAGGGACAGGCATGATGAGCACCTTCCCCAAATATGGTGTTGGATCAGCCTTTAAAAAGACGCTGTCAGCCACTACTGTATTCAAGGGCAAACCTTGATCAATGGCATTCTCTATGAACCAGTCGTCCATAAAGATTTCGTTCATTCGGCCTTCTCGCAAGCCGAGCTGGATATAGCTGTCGAACGGATACAACCAGGTTACCAGGCCGGGCTCATCGGGGTAATGACTATAGGCGTCCAGGAGATATGGCGTCACTTCCACCGGGCATCGGCGTGGCAATTGACCATAGGAATCGTCTGCAGAGAGGAAATTGATCCCT
The DNA here is from genome assembly GCA_017431365.1 of Clostridia bacterium. Lineage (GTDB taxonomy): Bacteria > Bacillota > Clostridia > Christensenellales > Aristaeellaceae > Firm-10. The sequence continues at coordinate 8,215 of JAFRLF010000138.1, forward strand.
ATCGGCGGCGTGACCTTCCCATACTCGTCCATGCGAGCGATCGTGAGCGGCAGGAGGATGTCGTGCGGTGTGCGGTCATAACGATCAAACCAAGGGCTATTGTGCCACCATGGGTCATGAGTATAGTATCGGAACAGATACCCTTTTTTGGGCAGACGAGCGATACGAGACATAAAACCCGCGAGCTCCAGACCAAAACGGAAATCGAGGGCAGCCCAAGGTGAGTTCGGTGGCGCGACAATGGGATAACGATAAATCGTGTCCACAGGACAGCCATGAGCGGAGATGTCCATGCCAGCAGAAAGATTGCTCCCCCGGGTTTCGATTCGCAGATCGCCTGTTACCGCTGTGAATTCTTTCCAGAAGGTTTCGATATTCTCCTGAACAGTACGAGCATTGGTGTAGTCAAATCGCGTCCCATCAAAAAGTTCACCTTTCCAATTCCAGGATTGCAGCGAAAAGCCGAAGCCGTTGCTTAACCAAATGAAGTCGAACCCAACATCTCGCTTTAATGCCATGAACTGCTCGCCTAAAAAACGTCCAAAATATGTACCGTCCGGGATACCATTCGGATACGCTGCGTAACGGTAGTTGTCTCCCTTAAGTTGTCCGGCGCAATGAATCCAAAGATTGTCCATGAGCGAGCCTTTATTCAGCTCGGGATGGCGGTGAAATTTGAAATCGGAGTAAGCAAACTCTGGACCGGGATCAAAGGTTTCACCAACCTCGACTTCCAGATTCAACTGTTCACGTCCCACGCGCTTGATGGTTGAGACGATGCGCTGCAAATCGCGGTAGCGCATTGCGGGCGGATTGTCCATGTACAGTACTGGGCGAGAATGCAAGTCTTCACCTTCTGGATCCCAAGGTGGCAGTTCCTTCTTGGGGTTGCCTATCCCAATATAACGTGCCCAGTCGAAAGTCGAATCAAGATCGCCATTATACTCCAAAATCTCGCTTCCATCACTGGTCCACATCAATACAGCGACAGACCGTGCATGATTGATGAGTTCTCGCCAGCCGTCAAACAGCTCATGGCATGTTTTCTCGATACCGGTATCTGACATGTCCAGACCAAACGGCTTGAGACTGACTTCCAGGCCGACGCGCCCTATTGGCATGGTTTTGGGATACTCAAAGCCAAACATACATCTTCACCTCACAATAATAATTCGTCCTCAAATCGTGTCTTCATCATTTTCTCCACGCATCTGCTGTCGATACTGCCCGGGTGTTACGCCAACAGAGGCTTTGAATTTCCTAGAGAAGTTCGGAACATCATAGTATCCCACAGCCGTCACAATCTCTTTGATCAGCATTTCGCTGTCTCGAAGCAGTTCCTTCGCCTTTTCCATGCGAAGGTCTGAAACAAAGGCCACCATCGTTACACCATACTGCATGCGGAACCAACGATTGAGTGTCACAGAAGAGAGACCATATTTTTCCGCTTCAAGATTAATGTTGAGCATTGGATCCAGTGCATTTTCTGCAAGATAATCATGGACATTCGATAGTATAGACCATTTGCCTGTTTTATCATCTTCGGAAGTTGCCGTATTGTTGACGCTGAGCTGATAGAGCAGAGCATTCAGTGTAGAGGTCAATTCATCCTGATTCATAAACATCAGACGTTCTATTTCACTTTCAAGTTTAGATGAATCCCAGATATTCATTTCAACTAGTTGGCGAGTAACCTCGTTGAGTAGCCGCGCTTTGTAATAATAGAACATGGCCTGATTGGATTTGCGCTCGTCAAGTAAACGCAGACAATCCGTCAAAGTAGAGCAAGCTTCCTCTATATTACCGTGATTGATGTGTTCAATCAAAGTTTGCAGGCATGAAGAAAAACGATCGCTTTCTTCGAGACCAATGTCCTCAAAAAGACAGTAAGAGTCGCTCGCTTCATTTAAAGCTTGTCGGGCGGTCGAATAAGATCGACTGAGTGTAAACAAAGTTGGCTGAGAAATACCAACCCCAATGCTGGAAGTAATGCTGTATTGATCGAGTACAAAGCGCAGCGTATTAGCAGCGTACTCCTGTCGGGCACGGGTATCCAGTTCAACAAACATGTGAAAAACGACAGCCAAGGTATTATGGGATGGAACATACGTGGCGATAACATTACTATGGTTCCATTCCGTATTTTGTATGTCATTACACAGGTTGTCAATAAGGGCTTGTTCTGGCGCGGGTGGCATATGAATAGCCAGCACACAGAAGAGCATGTTCGGCTGATCAAAACCTGTCATTTTTTGAAGCTGATCGGTATAGCTTGTTCGTGGGAGATTACCCAAAAGAGCCCAATAGATTAACTGCTGCTTGATCAATTCGAGAATGTGCCGACTCTGATCATTACGGTTGTTATAAGTGCGAATGATGTTTGCAATTGCATTGTCGATATTCCGCAATTCGGTTTTGTCAATGGACAAGCCGCTGATGCTTGTCATGATATTGTTATGCAACAGAGCTACAGGGCGATATATCTGCCAGGCCATAAAGGAGCATATACCTAAAGCCAGAAGCGCAAAGGCAGCATAAATTGACCACACGAGCTTCATTTGATTAGCGACATCAGAACTAAGCATAGAACTGTCCAGGAGAAAATAGTTCGTAAAATTGCTATGTTGAGTTTCTAATGTTATGATTGCCGGCATTGTGAGTTGTTCCTGGAGCCAAGATGGTGAAATAATTTCATCATTTGTGTAGAGGGCTCCTGTCATGCCAATGATTCGATTTGACGAGTCTACGGTTATCATGCAATAATCAGATGGGTTGTATTGAGCAAGAACGTCGTTATATAAAGAATAAAGGGTTAGTGTGTTGATGCGTAAAAATATGGTCATGACAGAACTTGAAAAGACGCTGGCAGGGCAAATATAGAGCCAAGAGTGTCCAGTGGTTAATTGCTGACAAGTGAGCGGTGAATCGTCAGTCGCGACACGATTGGAGTACAAGTGACGCTGCTGCATCAATCCAAGTTGGACAGATGGAGAAACACCTGGTTCGAAGCAATTAAATTCATTTAGACTTGTTACAAGATCTGTCCCATTATGTGTGTATATAAGAGTAGGCGTTTCAGTAGAGAAGAGACCCAGATCTCTATATAGAGTATCAAGGACTGAATATGCATTCAATAATTTGCAGACACTGAGTCGACTATACGCATTAACACCCAAAAGTGAGAAAACGATAATGTCTGATTTGTCAATACTGACGCAGATATTATCAACCGTTTTTAACGAGTAGTTGACTTGATCCTGTGCTGCATCAAGAGATTCTTGAATGCGATCTACCTGAGCGGACATGTACCTGTGCCGCATGAAAGCGCTGATAAACGGGGCGAGTACTGTCAATAAAATCAAAACTATGGAAATATATTTGATGAGAAGCCGCCAGAAGCCTAATGAAGGCAAACGACTGTATATCTTATCTGCCATCGCTATATTCAGCTCCTTGCTTGACTTTTCAGGAAAAAGGCACCTGTCTGATTATATCGTTAAATAAAGTCACATCTTATTATATGCATTTTTACATGATGACGCAACTAAAAATTGTCAATTTGAACGAAATAACGCTCAATTGTTAAAAATGACAAGAGCATACACCAGATTGTACCTACTCGTAACAGACTTGTCTGAAATTACATATTTACAAAAACGCCTAATTAATTTAAATTAAAATTATGAATTGAGGCTGTCTTGCACGGTTTGTTTAATTAGTCCGTTGCCTGGCTTAAGGAGACGATGTCGGCATGACTAGAGAGCGTTCAAACCATGACCATCAGTTTAAACACGTGCTGATGGACATCGGGCGCTATTGGCAGATTTATCTGTTTCTGCTTCCGGCGCTCATTTATGTCGTCATTTTTCACTATGTGCCGATGTACGGTGTTCAGATCGCTTTTAAGAATTACAATCCATTCAAGGGTATGTTAGCCAGTGAATGGGCAGGTATGAAATACTTTCATCAGTTTTTTGAAAGCTACTATTTTAAAACAATCATCATAAATACAGTACGTATCAGCTTGATGGCTATTGTATTCAGTTTTCCCTTTCCAATTATTTTTGCGCTGTTGCTAAATGAGTTGCGGAGTTTGAGGTTCAAGCGCTTTGTTCAGACTGTTACATACGCACCGCATTTCATATCGACAGTTGTTATGTGTGGCATGTTAACGCTGTTCCTTGCGCCTAATTCCGGCTTGCTCAATCAACTGATTGCGTTCCTAGGTGGGAAAAAGAGAGCTTTCCTGGAAAGCTCAACGCTCTTTCCATGGATCTATGTTTTGTCTGGCATATGGCAAAACTTAGGCTGGAACAGCATCCTTTATGTTTCTACCTTATCCAGTGTTGATCCGACGCTTTATGAAGCGGCAAGAATAGATGGCGCGAGTCGTTTTCAAAAAATGCTTCATGTTGACTTTCCTGCCTTGCTACCAATTATTGTCATATTAACGATTCTGAACTTTGGACAGATTATGTCAGTAGGGTTTGAAAAGGCTCTGCTTTTACAAAACAATTTGAACTCTGAGACAAGCGAACTGATTTCAACATATGTTTATAAACGAGGCTTACAGGAGGCGCAGTTTTCCTTTTCTACAGCGGTCGGATTGTTCAATTCCGTGGTTAATTTTACGCTGTTGCTGATTGTTAATTCTATCAGCCGCAAAGTCAGCTCTACGAGTCTGTTTTGAGAGGGGAGCAGCGTATGCAAATCAAGAAAACTCATATCAAGGAATCGTTTGAAGATCGGATATTTAATGCGATTAATATTTTGATTATGATGCTCGTATTGATCATCATAATGTATCCTCTGTATTTTATCGTCATTGCATCCTTTTCTGATCCCGTCCAGGTCAACGCAGGGAAAGTGCTTATCTTGCCCAAAGGCATGACCTGGGAAGGCTATATCAGAATGGCACAGAACGAAGATTTATGGAGAGGATATGTTAATTCACTCATATACATGACAGGGGGCACGTTGATTAGCCTTTGCATGACTATTCCTGCGGCTTATGCCCTGTCAAACAAGCACACTCATGGGATACGAGTTTTTACGTTCATCTTCACTTTCACAATGATGTTCAATGGCGGCATGATTCCGACCTATCTAGTCGTGAAGAATTTAGGTTGGCTCAATACATGGTGGATTCTGATGATCAACGGTGGGTTTTCAACATATAATTTGATTGTGTCCCGTACATTCATGCAGAGCATTCCTTCTGAAGTGCTGGAGGCTGCAGAAATCGACGGAGCATCAATTGTGCAGAGTTTTTTTCGTGTGGTTCTGCCTTTGTCGAAACCGATTATTGCTGTTATGGCGCTGTTTTATGGTATCGCACGGTGGAACGATTACTTTACAGCGTTGATCTATGTTACAAAGCAAAACCTTGTGCCTCTACAAATGGTATTACGCCGCATTCTGATACAATCTGAAACTGCGGCTAGTTCGATCAGTGGCGATCCAGAGAGCCAGGCCGTTCTGGCGCGCATTTCAGAGTTGATGAAATACTGCGTGATCATAGCTGCTTCACTGCCTGCTATGGTTATTTATCCTTTTGTACAAAAACACTTTGTAAAAGGTGTCATGTTAGGTGCTTTAAAGGGATAGGACTTGTTGCACTTGGATGGAATGAGGCGCCAAGAAGGCGTTTCAAAATATAAAGGAGGTATTTCCATGAAAAAGACTCTTTCCCTGGGACTTGCCATACTGTTGGTACTAAGTCTCTTACCTGCTGCCATGGCTGAGGGTGACACGGTGACGTTGAGTATGTTCAGCGTGAAGGGACCGCTTCATGGTGCGTGGGAGGACATGCCGTTCTTTTCCGAGATGGAAAAGATTACGGGTGTCAATTTTACATTTGACCTCGTTGACGCTTCCGCGCTCGCAGAACGCAAGGCGTTGCTTCTGGGGTCAGGTGATCTACCGGATGTGATGGCTGGTGTAGGCTTTACAGATGGTGAGCTGCTTCAATACGGAAGCATGGGCGCTTTCCTTCCCTTGGAAGATTACATCACTGAAGAGTACATGCCGAATTTGACAGCTTTCCTGGAGGATCATCCGGAATACCGCGCGATGATGACATCAGCGGATGGACACATCTATTCTTTGATGTATATTTCTGCGGCTCCCCGTGATGCAGCTTACTACAAAACCTGGATTAACAAGGAATGGCTTTCTGCGTTGAATCTTGAGGTTCCGAAGACTTTGGATGAACTCTATAATGTTCTGATCGCCTTCCGTGATAATGATCCGAATGGCAATGGTGAAGCGGATGAAATTCCTCTGAGCTATAGAGAGTTGCCTATGTTCCGCGCAGCAATCCTTGCTGCCAATGGCATCGCTGGTACTAACGCCGGCAACGCCGATCTGTATCTGGACAGCGATAACAATGTTCAGTATATTTTCACGAGCGAAGCTTATAAGGCGTATTTGGAATACGTCCACAAGCTGTACACAGAAAGGTTGCTCGACAATGAGTGTTTCTCTCAGACGACCGCCCAACTGACGGCAAAGGGTAATGAATCCCTGATCGGCTGCTTTGTGGCGTTGGCTTCCTACTTGGTGGATACCACTGACCATGTTTCTCTTTATGACAGCATTCCTCCCATGACCTCTTCCATGAACGAAGAACAGATTGAATGGCGCAATTGGCTGGGCTATACAGGACGTTACGCTCTGTCTGCTACCTGTTCTGATCCGGCTGCCGCACTACGCTGGGCTGATTACTTGTTCACTTATGATGGCGCTGCATTACTGTCTCAGGGACCCGAGGGGCTTGGTTGGTACTATGTAGATGATACTCGCACCTATTGGAACAAGAATGTACCTGAAGGTTATGGCTCGAGCGAGGAGTATCGTGGAACTCTCACGCCCGACTGCGGCACTCCGATGGTTGGTTACATTCCTCCGGAATTCCTCGGTTATCTAGCGGCCTCTCATGTCGTTGACCTTGAAAACCATGTGGCCAAGTCCTATACGCCTTACTTGAAGGATGGGTATCCGCGCGTGAAGCTGGACGCCGATGCGCAGGAGATTGTAACCACTTACTATACCGACATCGACAAGTATGTAACAGCCTGTGAAGCGCGTTTCATCTCTGGTGATATGCAGCTATCCCAGTGGGATGAATATGTTTCCAATCTGGAGAGCATGCATTTGGAAGATTACCTGAAAGTCTACGCTGATGCTTATGCCGCTTATCAGACACAGAATTGATCGGATGTGTTAAGGAATAATCGCCAACAATACTCAATCTGTCATTTGTGGAAAGTTTATTCCACCAGTTGATGCAACATGGAGGATTGTGAAATAGCTTTGAAAGAGGACTGTCTCAAAACGCCTGCAAGAAGCGAGCGTGAGGGACAGCCCTCGTTTTGCTGATAAGAGACACAGGACAAGCCCTCAAAAGGGGAGGCCAAAGAAGGCTCATATCAATTAGGGAAACACCGCACAGAAACTATAGCGTAGAATCCAGCCATGTGGTATAATAAAATCATGAATAAACAGCTGAGCATCAATCTCTTGGTTTCTCACCCCGCTTGCCTTTTAGCAGATGTTCGCCGCTTGATTCCCTGTCAACTTTTTCGTTTGCCCGCGTTTTCGCTTCCAGTTCATGTTGGTTTTTTATATGATCACAACAATTGATAAGGGAGGTCGGTTTCATGCTAAAGACAATCTCTCTGAATGGTGAGTACACTTTATACTACGCAGATCAACAGAAGGTACCAGAGGGTACTCAGGGAATGCAATCTGTACCAGCATTGGTCCCTGGCAATGTCGAAATTGATCTTATGCGTGCTGGAATACTGCCGGATATTTATTTCGGAACAAATGTAGGGAAACTACGACCGTACGAATTCTATCGTTGGCGCTACGAGCGAGATTTTGATGCACCTGCCTTAACCGCTCAAGAGCATGCTTTTTTGCACTTTGAAGGTGTTGACTGCATTGCTATATATTATCTGAACGGAGAAGAATTCGGACGCAGCGAAAATGCCCTGATTGATCATCGTTTCGATGTGACAGACCTACTAAAAAAGGGAAAGAATCATCTAGCCGTTGAACTGCGTTCTCCGATGCTCTTTGCGGCCGAACAACATTACGATGCCTACTCAGCACATCTATACATCAACTATGAATCACTACGTGTACGTAAGGCACCCTCAAGTTATGGCTGGGATATCATGCCACGCGTTCTTTCAGCAGGTCTCTGGAGAGAAGAGAAACTAGAGATCGAGACGGCCGATCGCATTAAATCGGTCTATTTTACTACACGTAAGCTTTATCCTGATCGAGCGATTATTTCTTGCGCATTTGAAACGAAGAGTGATGCACCTTTCATGGAAGGTTTGGCACTACGTTTTTCCGGACGAGTGAACGGTGTTGAAAAGATCTCTTTCACGCACCCAATTCGGTTTGTATGCGGTCGTTTCGATTTTGAAGTCAAAAACCCGCTTCTATGGTGGCCACATGGCTATGGTAAGGCTAATGTTTATGACATGAATGTAGAACTCCTGAGAGATAATAAAGCCGTTGATACATATCAAACCTCGATAGGTATTAGAACAGTAAAATTAGAACGAACGGACGTAAATGATTCCTATTGTGGTGAGTTTTGCTTCGTAATTAATGGTGAAAGGATTTTTTGCAAAGGCTCCAACTGGGTACCAGCGGATGCGTTACACAGCCAAGACGCTGTACGCTATGATAAGCTGCTTCCGTTATGGACCGATATTAACTGTAATATACTTCGCTGCTGGGGTGGGGGCGTCTACGAGGATCACGCCTTTTTCGATTTCTGTGATCGACATGGCATTATGGTTTGGCAGGATTTTATGATGGCTTGCGGGGTTTATCCCATTGATGACGCGTTCTCCAATGTCATACGCATTGAGGCCGAAACAGTGGTAAAAAAACTGAGAAATCATCCTTCTATCGTTCTTTGGAGTGGTGATAATGAATGCGATGCGCTGATGCTCAACCTTACTGGTCAAGATCCTGCGTGGAATCGCCTAACTCGAGAAGTTTTGCCTCAGGTCATTCGCAGAATGGATTCTGGCCGAGAATATCTGCCGTCTTCACCATATATTTCGCCTGCAATTACCAGCATTAGCCGTACTTATAACGAGATTGAAAACTTGCTTCCCGAGACGCATCTGTGGGGGCCACGTGATTATTTCAAGAGCAATTATTATACCAACACATCCACTCATTTCGTTAGTGAGACAGGATATCATGGTTGCAACAATTTGTCCTCCATTAAATCGTTCATTAGTCCGGAAAAACTATGGCCATGGCAAAATAACGAAGAATGGCTCGTCCATGCCAGTGAGATGATTGGCCCTGCAGGGTCGTATGCTTATCGCATCAAGCTTATGGCAGATCAGATTCACGAACTATTCGGCTTTGATCCAGAAAGACTTGAAGATTTCATTCTTGCCTCACAGGTTTCTCAGGCAGAGGCCGATAAGTATTTCATTGAAATGACACGCTGTAAAAAATGGCGCAGGACGGGCATTATCTGGTGGAATATCATCGATGGCTGGCCACAGTTTTCTGATGCGGTTGTAAGCTATGATTTGGGGAAAAAGCTGGCTTATTACTATATCAAGCGTTCCCAGCAGGATATCTGTCTAATGATTTCGGAACCAGAAAATTGGCATGTTAGTGTGATGGTTGGAAACGATACACTCAGGAACGCCACTGGAACCTTCCGTGTGTGGGATGCTGATACCGATGAAACGCTGGCTGAAGGTCTATTTACTGCAATCGCTAATACGACAGAAGAAATCACTAAGATTCGTATTTCTCACGGGGATCAGCGAATGTTCTTAATAGAGTGGTGCATAGATGGTACACGTTATGTTAATCACTATGTGCTGGGTAAACCGCCTTTATCCTTTGAGCGTTATAAAAGCTGGCTTTCAAAGATTGCAGCATTGGATGGAATCTTTTCTGCAGAGGAAATAGGTAAATAGGAACAGCGATGCACGGCTTAGTTGCATTCTGTTGACTGTTGCATAAAGAATTAGAGTTTTCTTCAGTTTTGTTCTTAGGTATACGGGGAATACAGCAAACTTATATCGCAGTTTTATTATAATAAGAAAGCCCGGCGCTGATGTTCTTCTTATGGAGAATTGTGCGTTTGGGCATTCTTTCGATTTGACGGCAAGTCAATAGACAGCTATTGCGACATGACGAGGAACAGTGCATCGCTTAAGTTGTCTGTATTTTCGTCAACTCAACCTTACACAACGTTCATATCTTAAGTGCTTAGTTGAACTCGAAAAGTGAATCGTCCCAGTCTCACATTAGTGGAAATACCAATTGAGCCACTGATCGGAAAACCTTGGGTTCTCACGTTTTCGTAGGTGATGACTCTGTCTTATGCATGCATGGTGCTGCGGCCGAATCACGAAAAACTACAGAATTGAAGGGCTTGTACTCGCTGCCTTACCGAATCCTACGAAACAGGCTATGCATGTTCCATGGATTATTATAACAACGATCGTGGTCAATGGGATTTGCTCAAGCTGGCTCCCAAGGAGTACTACGAGTACCTCCAGACGGGGGTTTACCCGCTGCCAGTATTTCTTGCAGTCCCATCCCGGGGCTCTGCCCCGGACCCCGAGGTTTAGCGCTTTCAGCACGAAAGGGCAGCACGCGCTTTGCGCAAAAAAAGAGCGACACCACTGTGCCGCCCTCCCGTGACTCGGACTGGCGCTCCGGTCGCTCCTCAGCGTTGCCATATCCTCCATCCGAGCAGAAAGATTGTATCACAAACTGGCCAGTTATGGCTTTCACAGAATCAAAAATGTCCTTGACAAAGGGTACACTTTAATAGTCTATTTCATTAAGTGGACTATCCTTGAACTTTATGACGTAATAATGGAAACTGTAGGTCGTTGTACCGGACTCTTTCCGCAAAGTTGGTGTCAAAATGGTGTCAAGTTAACAAACGTGGTCTGAAAGTGCCGAGAAATCAAGGTTTTTTGAATCCAGATTGACACCTTTGGGCTTTTAACACGAATACAAAACAAATGTCAATGTGAAGTGTCGACTGTTTGCCCGTGCGCCGGCGGGCGCAGGAACGGATCAGATTATTCTCATAACGCATGAATATTCTATAATTAACGCGCTTACACGCTTTTAACTTGCAATATTATGCAGATAATCGTATAATTTCTGCATAATGAATGGGAGAGGGAAAGAGACATGAAGGTTTTCATCGACGGAAGCGCGGGGACGACGGGGCTTCAGATCGCCAGACGCCTGGAGAGTCACGGCGGCGTGGAACTCGTCACGCTGCCGGAGGCGCTGCGCAAGGATCTCGCGGCCCGGGCGGACGCCATCAACTCGGCCGACGTATGCTTTCTGTGCCTGCCCGACGCCGCGGCGGTCGAGGCTGTCGGTCTGGTGAACAATGATCATACGGCCGTCATCGACACGTCCACAGCGCACCGCACGGCCTCGGGTTGGGTCTACGGCTTTGCGGAATTGCCCGGACAGCGCGCCGCGATCGCCGAGTCCAAACGGGTCGCGAATCCTGGCTGTCACGCCAGCGGTTTTATCGCGCTTATAGCGCCACTCGTCAGAAACGGCCTTTTGCCCTCCGACGCCCGATTGACATGTTTCTCACTGACAGGGTATTCAGGCGGCGGGAAGAAGATGATCGCCGAGTACGAGGACGAAGCGCGGTCGATCTTGCTGGACGCGCCGCGCCAGTATGGGCTGACGCAACAGCATAAACACCTGAAGGAAATGCAGGCCATGTGCGGCCTCTGCAAAGCGCCGCTCTTCAGTCCGATCGTCGCCGACTTTTACAGCGGCATGGAAGTGACCGTGCCCCTGTTTACGGATCAGCTGAACGGCAGCCTTGACGATGTGAAAGACTGCTATCGCGCGGCTTACGCGGGCGGGGCGGTCGTTTACTCGGACGAGAGCGAGGAGGGGTTTCTCTCCGCCGGGTCGATGTCCGGCAAAGACAGCATGCGCGTGAGCGTTTTCGGCAACGACGAGCGGTTGATCCTCGTATCCCGCTTCGACAATCTGGGCAAGGGCGCGAGCGGCGCCGCCATCCAGAATATGAACATAATCTGCGGATTTGACGAATACACGGGGCTCTGCCTCTGAGGGAGTTGTGATCAATGATAAAGCTGATCGACGGCGGCGTCTGCGCCGCGAAGGGATTCAAGGCGAACGGCATACACTGTGGCATCAGAAAGAACAGAACCAAGCGCGACATAGCCCTGATCTACAGTCAGGTGCCCGCGACCGCGGCTGCGGTCTACACGACGAACCTCGTCAAAGGCGCACCTCTGACGGTGACAAAGGCCAATATAGCCGACGGCAAGGCACAGGCTGTCATATGCAACAGCGGCAACGCCAACACCTGCAACGCCAACGGCATCGAGATCGCCGAGAAGATGTGCGATCTGACGGCCGAGGCGCTGGGCATTTTACCTCGGGACGTCATCGTCGCGTCGACGGGCGTAATCGGTCAGCCCCTGGATATTACCCCCATCGAGAAGGGTATGAATGAATTGGCGTCAGGCCTGTCAGAGGATGGGTGCGCGGCGGCGGCCGAGGGCATCATGACCACCGACACCGTGATGAAATCCGTGGCCGTCTCTTTTGAGGCGGGTGGCGTAACCTGCCATCTGGGCGGCATTGCCAAGGGCAGCGGCATGATCCATCCCAATATGGCGACGATGCTCGTCTTCCTCACGACGGACTGCGCGATTTCCTCCGAGATGCTGCACAAGGCGCTGTCGGGAGACGTGCAGGCCACGTTCAACATGCTGTCGATCGACGGCGACACCTCGACAAACGACATGGTGGCCGTCATGGCTAACGGCCTTGCGGGGAATGCGGAGATCACATCCGACGGGCCGGACTTTGCGGCGTTTATGGAAGCGCTGAACAGCGTGACCGTGCGCCTCTGCCGCATGATCGCCGGCGACGGCGAGGGCGCGACGAAGATGCTGGAGTGCGTCGTCACTGGCGCGGACAGCCTCAAGACGGCGAGGACTGTGGCGAAGAGCGTCGTATGCTCGAGCCTTCTCAAGGCCGCCATGTTTGGCGCCGACGCGAACTGGGGGAGAGTCCTCTGCGCCATCGGTTACAGCGGCGCGGCGGTCGACGTGAACGCCATAGACGTCTCATTCCGCTCCGCGGCGGGGGAGATCCTTGTCTGTAAAGACGGAGCGGGCGTGGACTTTTCCGAGGAACTGGCGAAGGCTGTTCTGAGCGAGAAGGAAATTGACATTTGCGTTTCTCTCGGGAAGGGCGACTTTGGCGCGACGGCCTGGGGCTGTGATCTGACCTACGACTACGTGAAAATCAACGGCGATTACAGGACCTGATAGCGCGTGTAGCATGGACAGGCGGTGAGAGACAGTGCAGTATCAGTTTTCAAACGCTGAGCGGGCGGAGGTTTTGACGCAAGCCCTGCCATATATCAAAAGGTATAACGGCAAAGTCGTCGTCGTGAAATACGGCGGCAACGCGATGATCAACGAGCAGCTCAAGCAGCAGGTCATGGAGGACATCGTCCTGCTTTGGCTCATTGGCGTGAAGATCGTGCTCGTGCACGGCGGCGGACCGGAAATCAGCGACATGATGAAGAAGATGGGCAAGGAAGCCGTCTTCGTCGATGGGCTGCGCGTGACCGACAAGGAGACCGTCGACATCGTTCAGATGGTTCTGGCCGGCAAGATCAATAAGACGCTGGTCAATCTCCTTGAAATGAAGGGCGGCCGCGCGATGGGCATTTCCGGCATGGACGGAAGGCTCATCGAGTCTGAGATGAAGGATCCGAAGCTCGGCTATGTTGGCAGCATCAAAAAGATCAATATCCGACCCGTGCACGATCTGCTCAACAACGGGTACATTCCCGTCATATCGACGCTGGGCTGCGACCGTCAGGGCAACGCGTACAACATCAACGGTGATACGGCTGCGGCGCACGTGGCCGGGGCGCTGCAAGCCGAGAGGCTCATCATGCTGACGGATATCGCGGGGATCCTGCGCGACCGCGACAATCCGGCCACGCTGATTCCGGAAATGACCGTGTCAGAAGCCGCCGAACTGCGCAGCGCAGGTGTGATTTCAGGCGGGATGATCCCAAAGGTCGAATGCTGCGTGGACGCCATTCAGAACGGCGTTAAAAAAGTGATCATCATGGACGGGCGCGTGCCGCATTCCATCCTGATGGAGATATTGACGAATGAGGGCGCGGGCACCATGATAAAGGGGGATAACGAACCGTGAATGACATCATGAATATGGACAAGGCGTATGTGGCCGGGACGTATGCGCGTTTCCCGATTGAGATCGTTTCCGGGCAGGGATCGCTGCTTCAGGATACGGCGGGGAAATCGTACATCGACCTTGGTTCGGGCATCGCGGTCAACAGTTTCGGCATCGGCGACGAAATCTGGAAAGACGCCGTCATCGAGCAGATGAACAGGGTTCAGCACACGTCAAACCTGTATTACACGGAGCCCTGCGCAAAGCTGGCGAAAATGCTCTGCGAGCGGACGGGCATGTCGAAGGTCTTCTTTGGCAATTCCGGCGCGGAGGCGAACGAATGCGCCTTTAAGGTTGCGAGAAAGTATGCTGCCGACCACAAGGGCCCCGATTGCTATACGATCGTGACGCTGAAAAACAGCTTCCACGGTCGTACGCTGACGGCGCTGTCGGCAACGGGACAGGACCACTATCACGAGCTGTTTCAGCCGCTGACGCCGGGATTTAAGCATATTGAGCCGGAGAATCTGGACGAACTCTATGCCCTGGGCGACGGCAAGGACATCGCCGCCATACTGATCGAGTGCGTGCAGGGCGAAGGCGGCGTCGTAGCCCTGAGCGACGCTTATGTCAAGGCGGTCGCGGCATACTGCGCGGAACATGACGTCCTTCTCATGGTGGACGAGGTACAGACCGGCAACGGCCGCTCCGGCCAGCTGTACGCGTATATGAACTACGGCGTAAAGCCCGACGTCGTGAGCACAGCCAAAGGTCTGGGCGGAGGACTGCCCATCGGCGCCTGTCTGATGAGCGAAAAGGTTCAAAATGTCCTCGGCTACGGCGATCACGGAACGACCTGAGCCGGCAACCCGACCTGCTGCGCCGGCGCCGTCAGCATCCTCAGCCGCATCGACGATCAGTTCCTCAGCGAAGTCCGCGAAAAGAGCCGGTACGTCTTTGACGAACTGACCGGCGCGAAGGGCGTCCGCGCGGTGACAGGCATGGGGCTCATGATCGGCATTCAGACGGAACGCCCGGCAAAGGACATCGTTGCCGAATGCCGGGAGAAGGGCGTGCTTTGCCTCACGGCGAAGGACAGGATCCGCCTGCTGCCGGCGCTGAATATCCCGATGGATCTGCTGCAAAAGGCCGTCTCGGTCATCAAAGAGGCGTGCGCCAATTTATAAGACAACATAAAAGAGAGTGAGCGCTCGGTATCGGGCGCTCACTCTCTTTATAGTGCATTGCGGCACATCATGTGTTCAGAGCTTGTTTCGCTGGATCTTTCCGCTGATCGTCTTGGGCAGCTCGGTGCGGAATTCGACGATCCGGGGGTACTTATAAGGCGCTGTCTTGGCCTTGACGTAGTTCTGAATTTCCTTTTTGAGAGCGTCAGTGCCTTCTGTCCCTTTGACGAGGACGATGGACGCCTTGACGACCTGGCCGCGCACCTCGTCCGGCGCGGCGGAGACCCCACACTCCAGCACATAGGGCAGTTCCATGATGACGCTTTCGATCTCAAACGGCCCGATCCGGTAACCGGAGGATTTGATCACGTCGTCGGCCCGGCCGACATACCAGTAGAAACCGTCCTCGTCGCGCCAGGCCAGATCGCCTGTGCGATAGATGCCGTCGTGCCAGGCTTCGGCGGTCTTTTCTTCGTCTTTCAAGTATTTCAGGAAGAGACCGCAGGGGACGCCCTTATCGGTTCGGATGACGACTTCTCCCGTTTCACCGACGGGCACGGGGTTGCCGTCGCCGTCGACGAGATCGACGTCATACCCTGGGACGGGTTTGCCCATGGAGCCAAGCTTGTACGTGCTGCCGGTCAGGTTGCCGATTGTCAGGGTCGTCTCGGTTTGACCGAAGCCCTCCATGACCTCCAGGCCGGTTTGAGCCTCGATCTGCCGGAACACTTCGGGGTTCAGCGCCTCGCCCGCTGTGGTGGCCTTTTGCACGGATGACAGATCATACCGGCTCAGATCCTCCTTGATCATCATCCTGTACATGGTCGGCGGCGCGCAGAAGGTCGTTATGCCGTACTCCTTAAAGAGGGGAAGGATGTCCGCGGCGTTGAAGCGGTCGAAGTCGTATGTGAAGACAGACCCTTCGCACAGCCACTGACCGTACAGCTTGCCCCAGAGCGCCTTGCCCCAGCCGGTCTCCGCGATGGTGAAGTGCAGCTTTCCGGCCTGCACGCAGTGCCAGTACTTGGCGGTGATGTAGTGTCCCAGCGGGTAAGTGTAGGCGTGCAGGACCATCTTGGGATATCCCGTCGTGCCGGAAGAGAAGAAGATGAGCATCGGATCTTGCCCGCAGGGCGTGTCGGCAAAGCGCTCGTACTTGCCGGAAAAGCGCGGGTATTCCTGATCGAAAAGCCGCCAGCCCTCGCGCGGGGCTTCGCCCGTCACGAGACGAAGCTTGACGCTCGGGCACTGCGCGCAGGCCAGGTCGACCTCTTTAAGTAGAGATTCCTCGTCTGCGCAGACGATGGCGCTGACGTTCGCCGCGTTGAAGCGGTATACGAGGTCGTGCTCCTTGAGCAGGTTCGTAGCGGGAATCGCGATGGCGCCCAGCTTGTGCAGGCCGAGAATGGCGAACCAGAACTGATACCGACGTTTGAGCACGAGCATCACGCGGTCGCCCTTTTTGATGCCGAGTGACGCAAAATAGTTTGCGCACTGCGACGAAGCGCGCCTGATGTCGGCAAAGGTGAAGCGGCGTTCCGTCTTGTTGTGGTCCAGGTGCAGCATGGCCAGCGCTTCCGGCTTTTTCTCAGCCAGCGCGTCGACGATGTCGAAGGCGAAGTTGAATTTCTCAGGCTGCAGAAAATCGATCTTCGTCAGAGCGCCGTTTTTGTCCTCTTCGGTCCTGATAAAGCGCTCGGCGATGAGTCCGTCGGTATGTCCGGCCGCTTTGATCGTGCGGGCGATACCCTGCTCGTCGGCGTTTTCCTCGCCGGAAATCACAATGGCCAGGAACTGACACGGCGCGCCGTCGATGGCGATCATGCCGTGGGGCGCCGAGCTGTTGTAGTAGATGGAGTCCCCTTCGTTGAGGATTTCAATGTGCCCGCCGACTTCGACCTTGAGCCGTCCCTTCAGGATCAGGTCAAATTCCTGCCCGGAATGGGTGATGGTATGGATCGGCTCGTTCTGCTGTTTCGGCACGTAATCATAGGTGACGAAGTAGGGCTCTGCGAGCTTTCCGCGGAACATTGGGGCCAGATTTCGGATATCTATGCCATCCTCGCGTGCCGTTTCGACACCCTTGCCCGCGCGCGTCACCGTATAGCTTGAAAGACGCGCCGGCGACCCTTCGAGCAGTTCCGTCAGTTCGATGCCGAAGGCCAGAGAACACTTATGGATGAATGTGAAGGGGAGGTCGACAAGTCCGTTTTCATACTTTTCGTAGGTTTGAACGTCGAGTTCAGTCTTTTGGGCCATTTCCTCTACGGTAAAGCCCATGATTTCGCGCAGTCCCTTGATGCGCTGACTGATTTCGGTCAGCGCGTTCATGGTGTTGACGGCCTGCATAATAGATTCCTGCCTTTCGTGTCGATTTGAGCGCGCGTTCATTTTCGGGATATAAAAAAAGCTCGTCTCATTGCTGAGACGAGCTGAATGCACGCGGTACCACTCATTTTGCGTAAAAATACGCCACTTATCGGACTCTGACAAGTCCTGTGCTTTAACGCAGCCGTACGGATGACCTTTACTCGCCGCGAGCTTTCAAGGCATCGGCTCAGAAGTGATAGGCTCATTGACCCGGTTCTCTGCCGACTCGCACCAAACGCCGGCTCTCTGAAAGATTCCCCTGTCAGCCGTCTTCATCATCGCCATTGAATTTTCTTTATCATATGCTTATTTATGTGAACTGTCAAGCACTCGCAGGAATTTAACTCTACCCCCTTGTCATCCTGAAGAAATCGCCTTACAATAAGGGAAAGTTAACGCCGCGCGATGAGGGAGGATAGGAGCATGATTGACATAAAGGACGCAAACAGGCGGATGATCGACGAATTGTCCCGTCAGTCTGAACGATATCAGGAATCTATCGCCTGTCAGCGCGAAGTGTTTTATCATCGGAGGGTAGGCGTTCAGCCTCTGCTGCTGACGTCGCAGCGGCTGGAGCCATTCGCTGACCTTCACCCTTTTACATACAAAGAAATCCATTACGATCCTGAGAAAATGCTGTTCAACGGCCTTCTGGACGCCCTTTGCGCTCAGGCGGGCGGCCGCGAATGCGTGCCCTCGGTTCGGGCCAACATGGGCTGCGGCATCGTCCCTGCGCTGTTCGGCCTCGTACAGGAATTATTCGACGACAAGATGCCCTGGCTTCAGAAACATTTGTCACCTGAGCAGATCCGCGAGATGTCTAAGGCGGATATCACGCTGACGCCGGAGTTTCAGATGGCGTTGCGGCACATGGAGTATATGACCGACGCCCTGAAGGGGTCAGGCGTCAGAGTATATCCTGTCGATATCCAGGGCGCGTTCGACACGGCGCATCTCGTCATGGGCGACGAGATATTCTACCAGATGTTTGACGATCCGGATCTTGTACATCATTTGCTGGATCTGAGTTGTGACGCCATTCAGATCGCCTTTGACGAATGCCTGAAGCGTATACCCGATTCGCAGCATACAGTCTGTCATTACAACTACCTCGCCATACCTCGGGCGTTGGGCGGCCTGAAGCTGAGCGAGGACACGCCTACGATTCTGAGCCCGTCCGCGATCGATGAATTTGTCAAACCGTACATGCACCGTGCCCTCGAGTCGGCCGGCGGCGGATACATCCACTACTGCGGCCGCAATGACGCGCTGTTTCAGGCCGTGATGGAAGAGCCCTATGCGCATGGGCTGAACTTCGGCAATCCGGAGAAACACGATATGGAACAGATACTGCGCCAATGCGCGGCGCACAAAAAGCTCTACATCGGCCCTGTGCCCGGAAACCCGGACGAATCTCCGGACGCGTTTATCCGGCGCGTGCTCGACGCTTCCGTCAGCGATGGAAAGAGCTGCCTTTTCCTTACAACGAGCGTGAGCCGCGATCAAGTCCATGCATTTTCGAGCGCATGGGATCGCGCTTGTGAATCCGCGCTTCAGATCGTTTGACGCCAAGAAATAAGCGCCTGTGCCAATAAAGCGGCGCAGGCGCTTGTATTACCAGTCTGAATCCCAGTCGGTGTCAGAAGAGTCCCACGAATCGTAATCCGAGGAAGAGCTGGACGAGGTATGATGATCGTCCCAGGTGTCGGAATCTCTGACATTGGAACCGCCATAGCTGCTCGAATAGCTTTTGCCCAGATAATAGTCGTCGTAGTCGTAAAGACGCCCGTAATAGTAGTACCAGTCGTCGTACGTATCGTCGTAGTAGTACCAGCTGCTGCCGTCCCGGTAATAAAGGGTATTGTCCTTTCGGTAGTAGCCGTTGTCCTTGTTGAAGGCGTACATGCTCGCGATGATTACAATGATCACAACGGCCATGACGCCTCCGCTCAGGAGGTTCATCAGTTTGGCGCGGCGTCGGGCTTTGGCTACAGCTTCATGGTCAATCGGCTGTTCGGTCCTGTCTGGGTATATGCCGCGGTTGTGACACTCCTGCAGGAGCTTTTGAAAGATCTCGTTGACCGCGTAGGCCTCGTCCGGACCGTGATATCGGACGGCGCGGTCGCCGGAGGCTTTGTTTTTGTAAACGATGAAGCGATCCCCGTCCTGATAAATGCCGAAGGCTCTCGGTTCCGTGTAATTCACGCCGACGAAGAAACGCATTTTCTCAAGAGGCATGCCCTTCTGTTGAGCGTACAGCCTGAGCTCGTCGATTGTGCGCGGATGTACGATGAGAGGAGCTTCTTCCGGAATCGTTTCCTTCATGTTTTCATTGTCCACAGATATGTCAGCCCTTTCCCAGTTCTTTCGTCTTTTCATAGGCCGCGATGACGGCGTCGATGCACGCGCCGCGCATGCCGCGCTCCTCCAGGACGCGCACGCCCTGAATCGTCGAGCCTGCCGGGCTGCATACATCGTCCTTGAGCGTACCGGGATGCTTGCCGCTCTCCATATACAGTATGGCGGCGCCTTTGAGCGTCTGCGCGGCGTAGGTCATAGCTTTGTCTCTCGGCAGGCCGCAGGCGACCGCGCCGTCGGACAGCGCTTCGATCATCATATAAACGAAAGCGGGCCCGCAGCCGGATACTGCGCTGCCGGCGTCGATCAGGTGTTCAGGCACTTCGTCCACCATGCCGCAGCGAGAGAGAACTTTTTTGACGTACTCCGCCTCGTCCGTCTGGACTCGGCTGTCGTGCGCGAGCATGATGACGGCCTGACCGACTTCGGCCGCCGTGTTGGGCATAATCCGTATGACAGGGCAGTCAAGGCCCAGCATGGACCGAATCGTGTCCATGCTGACGCCGGCGGCCATGCTGATGAGGACATATCGGTCTTGCCGCGCGCTCAGCGTGGGGTATATGCCCTTGAGCATATCTCGGAGCATCTGCGGCTTGACGCCCAGCACGATGTACTTCGCCTGCGCGGCATCATCATTGGTGCCGGTCTCACAATCGAGTTCGTCGGCAAAGAACTGCGCTTTAGAGGGTATGCCGTCGCTCAGAATGATTTCATCCGCAGGGACGGTCTGCGCTATCCCGCGCAGCAGCGCGCCGCCCATATGACCGGTACCGATAAACCCAAATTCGTATTTCGCTTCCATAATTCGCGCTTCCCTTCTGAAAACTCTCAACGCACCTGCCCGTTTCCGTGTACGACATATTTGTAAGTCGTCAGCTCTCTGAGGCCCATGGGCCCTCTGGCGTGCAGCTTTTGAGTGGAAATGCCGATTTCGCAGCCCAGGCCAAACTCGCCGCCATCGGTGAAGCGCGTCGATGCGTTGACGTATACGGCTGCGCTGTCTACGGCTTTTACGAACCGGTCGCAGGCCTTTACGTCTTCGGAAATAATGGCGTCGCTGTGTCCTGTTGAGTGCGCGGCGATGTGAGATATGGCTTCGTCCAGACCGCCGACCGTCTTCACGGCCAGTATGTAGTCGAGAAACTCTGTGTCGAAGTCGGCCGGTCCGGCCGCCGTGCCGCTGATCAGCGACGCCGCCTCCCGGTCGAGGCGGAGTTCCACGGGCACGAGCCCGGCAGCGGCGCGCTGACGCACGAGACGATCCTGAAGCCGCGGCAGGAACTCGGCGGCGATTTCACGGTCCACGAGGCAAACCTCCGCCGCGTTGCATACCGAGGGCCGGCTCGTCTTGGCGTTGTCGATGATATTGAGCGCCATATCGACATTAGCCCGCGCGTGGACGTAAATGTGGCAGATGCCCGTGCCTGTCTCTATGCAGGGGACCTGAGCGTTCTCCGTGCACGCCTTGATGAGACCGGCGCCCCCTCTGGGGATGAGCAGGTCGACGAGTCCTGTCGCGGTCATGAGGTCGCGGGCGCTCTGACGGGTCGTGTCCTGAACGAGGCCAACCAGCGCGCCGGAAAGACCCGCGGCTTCAAGGCCTGCCTTCAACGCGTCCGTGATGGCGTTCGCCGAGCGGAAGGCCTCCTTCCCGCAGCGCAGAACGCAGGCGTTGCCGCTCTTTATGGCCAGCGCGGCCGCGTCGGAAGTGACGTTCGGGCGGCTTTCGTATATGATGGCGACGACGCCGATCGGGGAACTGATCTTCTCGATCTGAAGGCCGTCCGGTCTCGTATGCGAGTCAAGGCATACGCCGCATGGGTCGGGCAGGGCGATTACGTCGCGGATGCCGTCGGCCATGCTCCTGATGCGCTTTTCAGTGAGGGCTAGACGGTCGAGCATGACGTCGGATATGCTGCCGCGGGCGGCCTCAAGGTCAGCCTGATTGGCGGACAGGATTTCGCCGCTGCGGCTAATCAGGGCGTCGGCCATACACGCAAGCGCCTTGTCCTTGACAGGACTTTCCGCGTCCTTCAGCGAGGGCCATGCCGCTCTGGCGGCTTTGATGATTTCAATGGTGGTCATGGAGACTGCCTTCTTCCCAAAAATCTCGTGCCGACGGGGATCCCGTCCACGATGTCGTACAGTATGACGGGATCCGCGCCATTGGCTATGATCATGTCGCATCCGGCCGCTGTGACGATTTCGGCGGCTTTCAGCTTTGTGGACATGCCGCCCGTACCGAGCATGGAGCCGCTTCCGCCGCCGAGGTTCATGATCTCTGCCGTCAGCGTCTCTACGATCGGGATCAGGACAGCCGAGTCGTCTTTGTGCGGGTCGGCGCTGTACAGGCCGTCTATATCGCTCAGCAAAACGAGCAGATCCGCGCCGATTTCTCTCGCGACTACGGCAGAAAGTGTATCGTTGTCCCCGATGCCCAGCTCCTCTGTTGCGACCGTGTCGTTTTCATTGATGACGGGCAGGACGTTGAAGTCCAACAGCCGGGACAGCGTATTGCGAAAGTGCTGACGGCGGCCGTCGTCTTCTATGTCGCTGCCGGTCAGAAGGATTTGCGCCACGGTATGGTTGTACTCGGAGAAGAGCTTGTCATACGTATACATGAGCTCACACTGACCGACGGCAGCCGTGGCCTGTTTGGTCGGATCGTCGGTAGGGCGCTGTTTCAGCGACAGCTTCCCGAGCCCCATCGCGATCGCTCCGGAAGAGACGAGGATCATCTCATGCCCGGCGTTTTTCAGGTCGCTCATTACCTTGCAGAGTTTTTCGACACGCCTGATGTTCATCTGACCCGACGCGTGCGTCAGCGTGGAAGAACCGACTTTTATGACGATGCGCATACAGTGCCTCCGTCAAATATCCTGAGTCAGGCCGGCGACAAGCTCAGCCCGGTAGCCCAGCGCTTCTTTCAGAGCGGGCTGATCGGGTGTCGTCGCGCACATGACGGTGCCCGTGCCGGAAAGGGCGACGCCGTTCATCGCCGCGGGCACCAGGCAGCTCTCGCCGGGCATGAGCGTCAGGCTGCCCTCGTCCCATGTCACGTCCGCCTGACACATAGCGGTCAGCAGGAGCATTCTGCCGGTCTTCAGGGGCATTTTTCCGCTGACGTTCAGGCGCGACAGTTCAAAGTTCCTGTCCGCGATATAGTATGTCTGGCTGCCGCCCTCGACAATATTCGTCACGCCGAAAATGCGGTTCAGCTTGAGCTCCGGGCGGCTGACGTCCAGAGCCTGTCTGGTGTGCAGGGCGCGGGGCTGACCGTCCTTGCCGAGGCGGCCCCAGTCCCAGAAGCGATAAGTGACGTCGGAGGACTGCTGGATCTCATATATCACGAGCCCGCTGCCCAGAGCGTGGACGCACCCGTGGGGGATATAAAGCACGTCGCCGGGCTTTACGTTGACCCAGCGCAGACTCTGCTCGAGCGTTCCGCTTTCGACGCTGGCCCGCAGCTCTTCGCTCGTCTCACAGTTGACGCCATATATCAGCCTGGCTCCCGGGTTGGCGGCGATCACAAGCCAAGCCTCAGTCTTGCCAAGCTTTCCGCCTTCGTTGGCGGCGGCGTACGTATCGTCGGGGTGGACCTGCACGGAGAGCATTTCATGAGCGTCAAGCAGCTTTAAAAGCAGGGGGAAGTTTTCGCCGCAGCCGGTCAGATCATCGCTCCAGAGGCTGATTGCCTCAGCCAATGTCTTTCCGGTGAGTTCACCGTTGACGATGACGCTCTCCCGGCCGGGCAGCGCGGAAATCTCAAGGCTTTCACCTGTGCGTTCATCGGGGATGTCTTTGCCGAACATGTCTCTGAGGGCATGTCCGCCCCACGGCGTCTGTTCACCGTGACGGTAATAGGGCTGCATCTTCAGCGGATACAACATGCTAATGTCCTCCCTTGTCAGAATACTCAACATATAGTACAATACACATTGTATGCATTCCCGGCGTTTTGTCAATGTTTTTCCGAAAGGCGGCGTGTAAATGCCGGTAAAGAGACCCAGGAATGACGGCTGTCAGACAGAGACGTCGGATCCCGCGCCGATCCGACTGAGCGTTCGTGCGCTGGCCGAGTTCGCCTGCGAGGGCGGAGATCTGGATACGGGCGGCAGCTTGTCAAGAATGCTTGAGGGTTCTATAGCGCACCGACGGATTCAGGCCTCGTACGGTGAGGGATGGCGTAGCGAATACCCCTTAAGACGCGTTTTGACCGCGCCGGAGATCAGTATCGAGCTCTACGGGCGGTGCGACGGACTGTATCTTCACGGTGACGAGGCCGTTGTTGAAGAGATCAAGTCAACGCTGGGCGACGTCAGCCTCATGACGGGAGAAGAATACCCGGCGCATTGGGCGCAGGCGCAGATTTACGCCGCCATGCTGGCGGAGGATGAGGGCCTTTCCGCTGTCACGGTGCGGTTGAGATACGTCTGCCTGACGGGGGGAGAGGAGATTTTTACGCGCCGTCGCACCTGTCAGGAACTGCGGCGGCTGCTCGAGGGGTATATCGCCCCCATGAGAAACTGGCTCGTCAGGCTCTTTCAGCGCCAGAATGCTGTGCGTGAGAGCGTGAAGGAGATGGGCTTCCCCTTCGAAAGCTTCAGACCGGGGCAGAGAAGGCTGTCGGCAAACGTCTATGTCGCGATGCGCGACGGAAGGAATTTGCTCTGTCAGGCGCCGACGGGCACAGGTAAGACGGCGGCCGTGCTCTTTGCCGCGCTGAAGGCGCTGGGGGAGGGGCTGATTGAGCGAGTCTTTTATCTGACCGCGAGGTCGACGGGCCGTCAGGCCGTCCTTGACGCGCTTGAACTGATGCGGCGGCATGGCCTGGATGTCCGCGCAGTGACCGTCACGGCCAAAGATGAGATCTGTCCGTTTGAGAAACGGGATTGCAGGCCGGAGGTGTGCGCCCTGGCGAAGGGGTACTACGATCGCCGGCGTTCGGCGATCGAGGAAGCGCTGAGCGCTCAGATCATGGATATGCAAGCCATTACGGATTTGGCTTCGAAATATTCGATCTGTCCGTTTGAGCTGAGCCTTGACGTCAGCGAGAACTGCGACGTCGTCATATGCGATTATAATTACGCCTTTGATCCCCGGGTGCGTCTCCAGCGCTTTTTTATGCGGAAGTCGATGTCCGGCCTTTTGGTAGATGAGGCGCATAATTTGTGTCAGCGGACGAGGGATATGCTGAGCGCGTCTCTTTACAGCAAGCCGATCGCCGAACTGCGCCGGTGCATAGGCCGTGAATGGGGCAGGAAGGCGGCGCTTTATCGTGCGTCGACGCGCGTCATCCGTTCGATGGAGGACTGCTGCCAGTCAGAACGCGAGCAAACGAGTTCGCCAAATGCGCCTGACAGCCTGCTCGAAGCCGTCCGAGATTTTGTAATCGAAGCCAAATCGGCGTTCGATCAGCCGCTTGCGTGTCACGCTCAGCTGTCGGACAGGATGTTTGAATGCATTGATTTTCTCAACGCCGGAGAAAGATATGACGAGCGCATGTGTACGCTTTTTGAACGGCAGGGTCAGAGCAACTATGGCGTGACGTTGTATTGCGCGGATCCGTCTGCGCACATCGCGGCTACGCTTCAGAAGGTGCGCGGAGCGGCGCTTTTTTCCGCGACGGTGACGCCGATGCCCTTTTACCGCGATATCCTCGGCCTTGACGGGGAGAAGGACGCGCTGCTGGACATTCCATCGCCTTTCGATCCGGCGAATCAGCTGACCCTGCGATATCCCCTGCCCATGCGCTAGAGGGATCGCGCGGCGTCCCTGGAAAAGCTTACAAATGCCCTTCGGGCGTTCATCGGCGCGAAGACGGGCAATTACCTGATCTGTTTTCCGTCATACAGCTTCATGAAACAGGTGTACGAAGCGGAACAATGGCCCTTCAGAGTGCTCATACAGACCCCGGACATGGATTCGGTTTCGCGAACGGCCTTTCTGGAAGAACTCATGCCAGAACCAAAAGAGACCACAGCCGCTTTTGTCGTCATGGGCGGCGTGTTTGCCGAGGGGATCGATCTGAAGGGGAGCCGCCTCATCGGAGCTGCCGTCGTCGGCACGGGCGTGCCTCAGATCAGCCCGCGGGGGGACGCGCTCACGCGCATATATGAAACGATGTACGGCAGCGGATACGACTATGCCTATCTATATCCCGGCCTCTGTCGGGTTTATCAGGCGGCGGGCCGAGTCATACGCCGTGAATCGGACCGAGGCGCGGTCCTATTGATCGACGCGCGCTGGTGCGAACCGCGCCATGAGGCGCTGTTGCCCAAACACTGGCGCGTGAAGACCGTGCGCGATCCCGATGCGCTGCAGATTAGTCTTCGCGCTTTCTGGATGGAGGAAGACGCGTCTTCAGATGATATTGTTCTCCCGCATCATCAGGCGGTGCAGGTAAAAGCGCCTGACTTCAAACCGGGGCCAGAAGATCAGGCCCAGGCCGAGCATCCATACGCCGCCCAGGACGATTGACAGGCCCACCATCCACGGTTGCATCTGCAAAAGCGCGCCAAGAACCTGCGCGTAGATCACGCGGAAGCTGCTGTATCGCAGAACGAGCTCGCCCGGATATCCCAGAAGCGCGACGCCCAGAACGCACGCGCATACCATGACGATCAGAAGCAGGAACCATGGCAGAAACCTCAGGACGAGCGCGATTGGCGTGAAGGCATGACGTACTGCGTTTTTCAGGCAGCCGGTCACCGACTTGGCCTGGACCGGACCGTATTCGTCTGACATGTACAGGACAAGCTGTCGGGAGAATACGCTGTACGCCCCGCAGACCCAGAGCGATCCCAGAACGAACGCGACAACCGCGCCGCAGGAGACGAGGATGCGCAGGGGGCTGGCGAGCGCCCAGCCGAACAGCTTGGCCCAATGAACGTCGATGATGCTCAATATGAGAAGCAGAGCCCACACCGCGACACCGGTCAGCAGCGACAACAAAAACGTGACGCAGAAACGCCCCAGAGAGAAACGTGAGAACGATCCCTCGTCGTTTTCACGGGCGATGTTTGTAAGGGGCGGCAATATCATAAGGCCGACGAGCGCCAATATAGAGCCCGCTATGGGCAGCGCATACGGCGTGATGATTTTATACTGAAAGAGCGCGGCGGTCGCGGCGATGACGAGTGTGCTTAGGCACATGCGCAATGCGATCAACGCCCGGATGCGACCGCCGCTCCGGGCGAACAGTTTTTGCGTCAGCTTCTTTGCCTGCCTGGATCGAGCCGCCATGTCAAAACCTCCCTGTTTGTGCTGAAACACTTGTCGTAAGGCGAAAAGGAGAAAAAACCGCGGGCACCACGCCTTTTGTCAGGTGCCCGCGGTTTTTATCAGCTGCGGAGTTTCGCGCTGTATTCAGCGGATACCGCCTTCAGTATCTTATCGACGGCCGTGTTGATCTCGGCGTCGGTGAGCGTTCTGTCGCTGGCCCGGAAGCTGAGCGCAAAGGCCGCGCTCTTGACATTTTCTCCGAGCTTGGCGTCGCGATAGATGTCGAACAGCTTGACGCCTTCGATGAGCTTGCCGCCGGCCTTCAGAATCGTCTGCATGACGGGACCGATCGGCACGTCTTCCGCCATGACGAGAGCCAGGTCGCGTGTGACGGCGGGGAATTTGGGCAGAACATGAACTTCGCCGATGGGTTGACTCAGCTCCCTGATCAGGTTGAGCCTTATTTCAGCCACATACACGCGTCCGGTGATCTCAAACTGAGCGGCGACGTCCGGATGGATTTCTCCCACCTGTGCGACGGCGACGTCGTTCACGCTCAGGACGGCTTTCCGGCCGGGGTGATAGTATCCGTCGCCGCCGGCCGCCACGTCAGCCTTGATTCCAAAGCCGTTGAGCAGGAACAGCACGCAGTCCCGAAGCGCATAGAAATCGGCGTTGCCGCCGTACATGCCCAGACAGAGCTGCAGAGACTCCGTCGCGGCCGTCGTCTCGGTCTTTACGGGACTGAATACCGGCGCGGCCTCAAACAGACGGCCCTCGGCGTTGCCGCGGTTGATGTTGAGCGACAGCGTGTTCAGCATCGACGGCACCAGCGATGAGCGCATGACAGAGGTGTCCTCGCCCAACGGATTGCGTATGCAGATGGGATTGCGGCGGGCGTCGTCTTCGGGGAGATTCAGCGCGTCGATCCACTTCGGAGAAATGAAGGAGAAGTTCATGGCTTCATAGAAGCCCATGCCGACGAGCGCGCGCTTGACGGCGTCCAGAAGAACCTGCCTGATGGAACGCGCGCCGGCCATCGTGACGCCCGTCATCAGCGTCGAGGGGATCTTGTCATAGCCGTTGAGGCGGAGAACCTCTTCGCTGATGTCGGCATCCGTATCGAGGTCAAGGCGCCATTCGGGCACGGTGCAGCGCATCGTGTCCTGATTCAGTTCGACGTCGAAGCCAAGGCGCTCAAGGATGTCCTGCATCTGTTCGCCGCTGAGATTGCAGGAAATGCGCCTGTTGACGTTGTTGACGTTCGCCTCGATGACCTGAGACTCGACGGGTCGGGGATAGTTGTCGTAGCAGCCGGGAAGCACGTCGCCGCACTCGAGCATGTTGACGAGCATGCAGGCGCGGTCCAGAGCCTGCTTCGTCGTCGCGACGCAAACGCCTTTTTCGACGCGGCCGCTGGATTCGGTGCGGATGCCGAGCGCGCGGGAGGTCAGGCGGTTGTTGGTGCGGTCGAAGGCGGCGCACTCAAAGAGGACGTCCGTCGTGCCGTCGACGATCTCGCTCTCCTCGCCGCCCATGATGCCGGCGAGGCCGGTGGCCTTCTCCGCGTCGGCGATGACGAGCATGTCCTCGGTGAGTGCATACGCCTTGCCGTCCAGCGTGGTCAGCTCTTCGCCGGGCCTGGCGCGCCGCACTACGATGTTCGCGTCGCGGACTTTGCTGAGGTCAAACGCGTGCATTGGGTGACCTGTTTCAAGCATGACGAAGTTCGTGATGTCGACGATGTTGTTGATCGGTCTGACGCCGGCGCCATAGAGGTATTCCCTCATCCACATGGGGGAGGGGCCGATTTTCACGTTTCGGATGACCCTGGCGCAGTAGCGGGGGCAGAGCTCTTCGTCTTCGACAGTGACCTTCGCGTAATCCTCGAAGACGCCCTGGCCTTCGGCTTCCTGCACGCTGATTTCGGGCATGACGCAGTGCGTATCGAGTACAGCCGCGGTTTCACGCGCCAGCCCCCAGACGCTGAGGCAGTCGGGACGGTTGGCGAGCACCTCGAAGTCGACGACGTCGTCGCCCAAATGGAAGATTTCCTTGACGTCGGTACCCGGCTGATACGGCTGATCGAAGAGAAGTATGCCTTCGTCGCCGCAATGGGGATACAGCCCAGCCGGTATGCCGAGCTCCGTACCGGAACAGAGCATGCCGTTGGAAATCTGTCCCCGGAGCTTGCTCTTTTTGATCTTGACGCCGCCGGGCAGATGAGCGCCGTCCAGCGCGGCGCAGACGTATTCTCCCGCGGCGACATTGGGAGCGCCGCAGAGGATCTGGATGTTTTCAGCCTGACCTACGTCGACCATGCAGATGTGCAGATGCGTTCCCTCAATGGGCTCGCAGGTGACGACGTGTCCCACGACGACCTTGTCAAACAGACTGCCGGTGTTCTCTATATCTTCGACGCCGTTTCCGGCCATGATCATTTTATCTGCGTACGCCTGTGTGGAAAGCGGGATTTCGGTGTATTCCCTGAGCCATTTCATCGGTACTTTCATTGTCGTTATCCTCCTTACCGGAACTGTTTCAGGAAGCGCAGGTCGTTTTCATAGAGATAGCGCATGTCCGGCACGTTGTATTTCAGAATAGTCAGCCTTTCGATGCCCATGCCGAAAGCGAAGCCGGAATACTCCCTGGAATCGATCCCGCACATTTCGAGAACTCGTGGGTTGACCATGCCTGCGCCGAGGACTTCGATCCAGCCCGTTCCCTTGCAGACACGGCAGCCCTTGCCGCCGCACGCCGAGCAGGTGAGGTCTACTTCGGCCGAGGGCTCGGTGAAGGGGAAGAAGGACGGACGGAACCGCGTGACGATGCCCTTGCCGTAAAGCCTCTGGGCGAAGGTATCGAGTGTGCCTTTCAGATCGCCCATCGAGATGTTTTTATCGATCACCAGGCCTTCGATCTGATGGAAGACCGGAGAATGCGTCGCGTCGACCTCGTCCGCGCGGTATACTCTGCCGGGAGAAATGATCCTGATGGGCGGTTTTCTCGTCGTCATGACGCGAGCCTGTACAGGCGAGGTATGCGTCCGCAGGACGACGTTTTCATCTACATAGAAAGTGTCCTGA
This sequence comes from Clostridia bacterium, assembly GCA_017431365.1. GTDB lineage: Bacteria > Bacillota > Clostridia > Christensenellales > Aristaeellaceae > Firm-10. Next base: position 38,690 of record JAFRLF010000138.1, read on the forward strand.
GCGTCTCGGGCGGGATGGTTTTTCGGCAGGTTCAAAAGCTCAAAATTGTAATGATCGTATTCGATTTCCGGGCCTTCGACCGTCTCAAAGCCCATGCCGGTGAAAATCTCTATGAGGTCGTTGAGCACGATGTTCATCGGATGCAGGCTTCCGGCTGAACGCTCGGCCGGCGGGATTGTGACGTCGATGGTCTCGCGCTGAAGCCGCAGGGCCTTTTCCTTTTCCTTCAGGGTCGCCTGCGCGCTTTCGATGGCGCTTTCCAGCTTGGCGCGGGTCTCGTTGACGATCTGTCCCATACGGGGGCGCTCTTCCGGAGAGAGCTGGCCCATTCCGCGAAGGATGGAGGTCAGCTCGCCCTTCTTGCCGAGCACGCGAATGCGCAGCTGTTCAAGAGCGTTCGTATCCTGTACGTTTTTCAGTTCTTCGATGAAGTTTTCCCTGATAGCCTTTAGCTTTTCCTGCATGAGGCATCTCTCCTTTCGCCGGAGTGAACGGCTTACTTAATTTGGCTTTCCGGGCGGATCGCTTACAAACTAAAGCCCATCCCCAAAGGGGACGGGCATAAATGTCCGCGGTACCACCCGCATTTCGCCCATAGAACGGCATTCATGGGCCTCGAATCCCGTATCGAGGGATGTTCGTCCGCGCTTACTGGTCTTTCAGCGCGGAAGCTGATGAAGGGAATTTCTGCCTGCGCCTTCCCGGGCGCGCTCTCAGCCGGCGGCGCTGCCTCTCTTGTCGGGGGTGTGGGGCGTACTTGTCTTCGTCATAGCCATATATCAAAAAAATCATAGCACATTCGCGGTGAAGCTGCAACCGGATTAACCGTAAATTAAAGCGAGGCTTCCATAAGGCGCCTTCAGGCGCGCTTCACATGCTGCGTGCGGTTCTCTCGCCAAAGCTTGACGGCGGCCTTACCTTCGGGCGTAACGGGTTTGATCCATTTGCCGGTATACATGTGAACCTGCATGAGAATATACCGAATCGGTTCGTCCACATAGCAGAACATAAAAACGACCAGAGTCGGCAGATTCCATACCCGGCCGGAAAGCCAGACAAGGGGGATGAGCATGCCCCACATGAAGACGATTTCGAGAATCGTGCCGTACGCCGCGTCGCCCGCGGAGCGATAGGTGTCATTCTGCGTCCAGTTGCCCATGCGGATCACGGCGACCAGTGAAAAGATCAGCACCATGCCGTAAGCCAGATCAAAGCTTCTGCCGCTCATGCCCATGCTCGTGAGTATGGGCGTATGCAGAGCAATCACCGCCACGCCCAGCAGAGCTATGCAGCCCTGGCAGAGATAACACAGCCGCCAGGCCCGCGCGTAGGCCGTCTGCGGATGCCCTGCGCCAACTTCCTTGCCCACGAGAATCGACGCCGCGTTGGAGAATCCTGAGAAGAAGGCGATGACGAGGCCCTCCAGCGTCCGGAAGACGGCGAGCGCCGCGATCGCTTCTTCTGGCTGGCGGCCGAGGACGATGTTGATCATCATGCCGCCCACGCCGATGAGCAGTTCATTGGCGATGATCGGCGCGCATTTATGGAAGTATTCCCTCGTCAGATTTTTTGTCCAACGGAAGTGGTGACGAACGTTGCGGAGGTAAATGTCGCCCTGCTTTCGCGCAAGGGTAAAGACGACGACGATGCTCACGCATTGGGCGATGACAGTGGCGAGAGCCGCGCCGCGCACGCCCATAGCCGGCAGGCCGAAACGGCCGAAGATGAGCACCCAGTTGAGAAAGACGTTGGTGAATACCGCGGCGACCGAGCCGTACAGCGGGATGCGCACGCGCTCCGTGCAACGCAAAAGCGCGGCCATCGCCATCGAAAAGACAGTCAGCGGGTAGGAGAACCCGACGATGCGCAGATATGACGCGCCTACAGCCTGAAGCGAAGGCTTGTCGGTATACATCTTCATGATCAACTCGGGAAAGAACACGGCCGCGATGCCGAACAGGAGCCCTACGGTCATCATGCACGTCAGCGTCAGTCCGTATGAGCGGTTGATGCCGTCGTCATCGTGTACGCCCCAGTACTGGGCGAAGAACAGCATGCCGCCGCCGACGAAACCCCAGTATCCGGAGAACATCAGGGAAGAGAATTGAGCGCACAGGCCCACGGAACCGACCTCAGTTTGCCCGAGCGAGGCGATCATCATGGTGTCGACCATGGAGCCGGTCGTCGTGAGCAGGTTCTGCAGGGCTATCGGGATCGCGATGACGGCGAGCCGCCTCAGAAAGTCTCGCCAGGGGAACGGCGTCGTTTGCAAAGGGCATTCCTCCGATTTGTACAACGTGTTGTATTCGGATTATAACATATGGACCGTGTCTAATCTACGTCTCATTATCACATCAGGCGTATGTCTGACCGTTAATTTTCATTGATTGAAGACATAAAAAAGATGCCGCTTTCCGGATCAATTATTCGGAAGCGGCATCCTCTGCCGAATCGGACTAACAACTGAATCGGTCTGTCCCAACAGTGCCCGGAAAGCCGCTCTTATTCGGCGTCCTGGATGACGTAATAAAGCGTCATGCGATCGAGATAGTTGAGAGAGCAGCCGTTTTCGGTCGGCTCGAACACGAGTTCGGATCCGTAATAGGGGACGATCATCGATCCGCTCCATCCGTCGACGCTCCAGGTCAGTTCGGAAGGATCGACCGTGCCGGCCACGATCAGAGTGACATTGCCGTCCGCCTGGAAGATGACGCTGCACGCGCCGCCCAGATCGGTGGGTGTATACTCATGGCCTTTGGCCTCGATGCGCACGCACTCGTACACGACGTCCGTCATCAATACGGCAGGCGCTGTGGGTACCGGGGTCGCGGGCGCTTGCGGATTGGCCGGCGCAGGTACGTTCGTCGCGCTGTTTTCGGGCGTCGGAATGGCGGTCGGCGCGGGGACAACAGTCGGTTCGATGGTGACCTCAGGTGTGTACGCAGGTTCTTCTGTGCTGGCGGGCTCTTCGGTTTCGCCGGCAGCGATCCGATCGTTTACGGCCTGGGCCTTTTCGTAGACCTGGTTTTCGTCACGACTGAATATGATGGTATTGCCTTCGGTGTCGACATATGTCAGCAGGCCGTCTTCGTCCAGACTCAAGACCGAGGTGCCGACCGAAGTCGAGATATACGCTCCTTCGCTGTCGGCCGACCATGTCATGTTGCCCTCAGCTTCGTCAAAATTCATCTGAGCCGACATGTCGTCGTTGAGCTCGAGAAGGATCTGCGTCTGCCACATGGTGCGCGGGTCGCCCTTGATGAGGCCCATATCGAGCCAAATGCCGTGCCAGGTTCCGGCATAGGGGACATATTTTTCCTCAAGAGGCGAGTCCACGAGTCCAAGATCGAACATAAACCGGCGTATGTCGGCCTCGGAGTCGTTTTCACTGCGCCGTACAGTGTGGAGCGCCGTGCAGGTATCGAACAGGCCTTCCGGAAGGACCTGCGGGTCGCAGAGCACGGTGACGGTGTTGAGAGCCGTGCAGCCGGCCAGCGCATCGTCCGCGATGAAGGTCAGGGAAGCCGGAAGCGTCAGCTCGGTGAGACTCTGACAGTTGGCGAACGCCCTGTCGCTGATCGCCTCGACGGAATCGAAAAGGTCGATTCTCTCGACGATGCTGTTCATGAAGGCTTCGCTGCCGATGGCCCGGAAGCTGTCGTTGTACGGTACGGAGAAATACGTGACGATCTGATTGCCCTTTAGCGCACCGTCGCCGATGCCCACGGTGACCTGCGAGACGCCGTCCTCGTCAGTCGTCTGGTCATAAGGTCTGATGGCGCTCTGCGTGCCGTGATACCCCGTAAAGAAACCGTTGTCGTAAGTGGAGTCATCAAAGTTTGCGTACTCAACCTCGGGATTCTGAGCGCGCCAGACATATACGCTGTCCTGACCATAGCTTTCAAAGAGGGCTTTGGCCGATTGAGCTTCTTCCTTTGTGGCATCGGAAGGGAGGTCCACGTCAAGAAGCGTTACGCCTTCAAACGCCGAGGCGCTGATTTCGGGCAGTTTGCTGGAATTGAAGATCAGGTATTCGAGGGACGCGCTGCCTGAAAAGGCTTCGTCGCCAATGCGCTCAATCGTCGCGGGGAAGACGACGCTGCTGAAACCGTGCGAGTCCTTAAAGGCGCGCGCGCCGATCGACTGCAGCGATTCGGGCAGAGCGATATCGCCCTGGAACGTGCAGCTCTGGAAAGCCTCGTCGCCGATGGAAACGAGGCATTCGGGCCAGTGAGCCATTGACAGGGTGTTGTATCCGAAGGCGCCGATGCCGATCTTTTCTACGCTGTCAGGAAGGTAGAACTCCTGAGCGCGGACGGAATAAAACGCCCGGTCGCCGATGCTTTTGATCCCGTCCGGGAAAGTGACGAAGAAGAAATCATACTGACGGGCGAATACGTCCTGTCCGATCCCTGTGACGGCGATGCCGTTGATCTGCGCCGGGATATCGATGATCGGTGACAGCCCATGGTATCCGGTGATGACGCCGGCACCGTCGATGTCAAAATCATCCTCCGTGCTGAGAATCGCGTAGTCAGCGGCGGCCTTACCCGTAGTGACAATATCGACGCCCTCCGGAAGAGCCTCGGTATAGGCTTCCAGCTGGTCGTTGGGCACGTGGAAGACGACGTTCTCAGAGAGATTGCTGAAACAGTACTCTTCTATGACGGGAACACGTCCTTCGAAGGTGATGTTTTTGAGCGATGCGCACTCGCTTATGCTGGAGCGGCCTATGAACCGCACCGAGGCGGGAATCGTGAGTTCGGTCAGCGACGGGCAAAGCTCAAAGTTATGCATCGCAAGCACGGCCACCGTCGGTCCAAGCTCGGCGTGCGTGAGGCCGGCCATATTGTATGTGGCAAAGCTGTCGATCGTCTGGATCCCTTCGGAGAAGGAGAGACCCGTGATATCCGCGTGACCGTCGAAGGTGCTCGCCGACACGATCTTTGCCTGTACGCCGTCGATCTCGCCGGGAACGGTGACTTCTCCGCCCTCGCCATTATAGGTTGACAAAGTGCCCTTCTGTGAATTCAGGATCGTGAACGATTCGCTCTCAGCTGACGCGGGAACGCATGTGCTCGCCACGGCGCAAAGAAGGACGAGAATTAAGCAAAGCGAAAGATGTTTCATTCTCCGCCGACCTCCTCATGAACGGTATTCAGCAGTTCGCATATTCGCATGCACTCACGCTTCAGTGAATCCAGCGTCAGATCGAGCTTTTTCTCTTCGCTGAGAGAGGACAACGCTTCGAGCTCTGCCGCGAGGGATTCCTCGAATGTCTTGGCGGAGTCGACGACGCTTTGTTCGCCTTCTTCGGAAACGGACTGTGAAAGTTTGTCACAGAGAGATTCAAGCTCCGCGATCCACAGCTCCGAGGCGTAAGATTTGGCCTCCAGGCGTTCCTCGTCAGTCTTCGCGGCGCTGACCATGATACTTTCCGCGAGAAACAGGTTCCTGTGGTTTTCGCACATCTCATATCGCGAGCCGTTTTGGCGGCA
>JAFRLF010000139.1 GCA_017431365.1 Clostridia bacterium
AGGGGCTCGGCCTGCTCGTCCACCACGGGTGCGGGCGTGTCTGTCGGTTCCGGTTCGGGTGTGAGGCTCGCTTCGGGCGTCGTGGCCTCCGGCGGCTTGGGCGTGGGCGTCACGACGGGCGCGCGCGTCGCCGTCGGTTCGGGCGTCGGCGTCGCCGTCGGCTCAGGCGTCGGCGTGGGCGTCGGTTCGGGTGTCGGCGTAGGCGTCGGTTCAGGCGTCGGCGTGGGCGTGGGCTCGGGCGTCGGCGCAAATGTCGGCACGGCTGTCGGGACAGGCGTGGGAACGGGCGACGGCGTCGGCGTCGGCACGGCGGTCGGCGCTTCGGTCGGCACGGCCGTGGGTATGGCCGTCGGGATGGGCGTACGCGTCGGCGCTGCGGTCGGCACAGGGGTCGGCGTGGGCGTCGGCGTAGGCACAGGCGTGGGCGTGGGCGTCGGCGCAGGCGTATTCGTCGGCGTCTCCGTAGGCGCGGGGTCAAAGGCCGCCGTGGGCAGCTGCACAGCCGTAGGGAGAGGCTTTTCCGTCTCGCGGGCCGCGGGGTCACGCGTCGGCTCGGGAGCGCGCGTCAGCACGGCCGCCGGTTCCTGGGTCGACGCGGGAACCACGGACGGGGTCGGCACTGTGGACGGGGTCGGTATCGTAGACGGCGTCGGTATCGCGGTCGGCGCATCCGTCGGCACCGTGGACGGCGTCGGTATCGCGGTCGGCGCGGCGGTCGGCGCTTCCGTCGGCGCTTCGGTTGGCGACTGGGACGGATTCGCCGCGAGCGTCGCGCTCACGCTGACGTCAACCGCGCCGGTATTCCGGGTGGGAATGAAATCGCGCCCCGACATGACGAAATACCCCGCCATCAGCACGCCGATCAGCAGGGCGACGGCGCCGGCGTATTCCTTAAAATTGCTGGATGCTCCGCTCCCGCGGGATCCCTTTCTCCTCGACATGGTGAACCTCCGCTATTTTACCGTCTTTTATACGCCGCTGTAGGCCGAGAAGCCGCCGTCCACGGGCAGGACGACGCCGGTGATGAAGCTGGCCGCCCCGTCGTCGAGCAGGAACAGAAACGCGCCGAGCAGTTCGTCCGCCTCACCGAAGCGGTTCATCGGCGTCGCGGCGAGGATCTTGCCCGTGCGGGCAGTGGGCTTGCCGTCCTCGGTAAAGAGGAGGGCGCGGTTCTGATTCGTGACGAAGAACCCGGGCGCGATGGCGTTGACGCGGATGCCGGACTTGGCCAGGTAGGTGGCCAGCCACTGCGTGAAGTTGCTCACTGCGGCCTTGGCTCCAGAATAGGCCGGAATCTTGGTCAGCGGGCGGAAGGCGTTCATCGACGAAATGTTGAGGATGTTGCCGCTCCGTCCGATCATGTCCCGCGCGAAGACCTGGGTGGTCATCAGCGCGGCAATGACGTTGAGATCAAACACGAAACGCACGCCCGCCGGATCCAGGTCGAAGAAGGTCTTTATCCCCTCGACGGCGGCGTCGAACTGTTCGTCGTCCGTGGTGCCGCGGGGGTTGTTGCCGCCCGCGCCGTTGATGAGGATGTCACAGGGGCCAAGCTTTTCCGCCACGATGGCGTGCGCGGCCTTCAGGCTCTCCGCGTCGAGGCAGTTCACGGGCACCGCGATGGCCGTGTCGCCCTTTTCTGTGATCCTGTCGGCGACCTTCTGCGCGGCCTCGGCGTTGATGTCCAGGACGGCGACCTTCGCCCCGCACTGGGCGAGCGCCTCGGCAAAGGCGGAGCACAGCACGCCGCCGGCTCCGGTGATGACGGTGACCTTATCCTTTAAATTGACGTTCAGGGGCAGTTTCATGTGATATCCTCCTTGGTATAAAAGAGCTTAAATCGCAAACTAAATCATTTTAATTATATACTCGAAGGGACGGACTGTCAATCGCGGACATAAAAAGTTACTATTCGCCCGGAGGGGCGAATAGTAACAGAATGAAGAGCGCAGAGTTTAGCGTGGAGTTAAGGATTGCGGATCATTCGCCGATGTAGCTCACCGTGACCCAGGCTTTGCCTGCCGCCCAGGTGTCCGCGGCGCTGCCCCGCAGACAGTTCAGCTTCATTTCCTCGCAGCCGGAGAAGGCGTTTTCGGCGATGGCCGTGTCCTGTCCCATGACGTCCACCAGCAGCAGATCGGCAGCGTTCGCAAAGGCTCCGTCTCCGATGGACTGGCAGCCCTCGGGCACGACGATGTGCAGCGCCTCAGCCCCGAGACCGCTGAAAGCCTCAGCTTCGATCACAGTCAGATCCGCGGGAAGGATGAAATCCTCATATTCCGGCCCGCTCCAGTCAAAGTGGAACGCGCAGGACGTGAGGGGCTCGTTTTCATCATCGATCTGCACATTCAGCCACTGTGCCTGCGAGCCCGCGTAATACACGTCGGACAGGGCGCTGCAATTGCCAAAGGCTAAGTTGCCTACGCTCTCAAGGCTTTGCGGCAGATAAACCGTGTTGAGAGAAGTGCAGCCGCTGAAGGACATCAGACCGATCTCCTCGACGCCCTCCGGCAGGGTGACCTCCGTCAGGCTTGCCGCGTCACAGAACGCGAGCCAGCCGATTTGCTTTACGCCCTGGGGCACGGTGTAATGACCGCCGCGGGCGTCGGGATAAGAGATCAACGTGGTCATATCCTTCGTAAACAGCACGCCGTCCCGAGAGGCGTACGCCGGGTTGGCGGCGTCCACCTCGAACCGGGTGATGCCGCCGAACCACGCAAAGGTGGAATAGCCGATCCCGCCCCAGACGCCGGGGCCGATTTCGACCTCCGTAAATCCGACATACTGAGCATATGGCAGCGCGTCCAGGTTCCCCTGCCCCGAGATGGTCAATACGCCGTCGTTCACCTCGCAAACGACAGTATCCTGCCAGTCTTGGTCGGCGCAGCGGATCGTCGCATGGGCGAGGCGGCCGTTGTCCTGGCCGACGCTCACGCCGCGCCACTGCTCGAACGTGCCGGCATAGGTGACGTTCAAGGCTCCATCGCCGGAGAAGGCGAAGTTGCCGATCGACGTGAGGCTTACCGGCAGACTTACGTCCGTCATGCCGTCGCAGCCGCTAAACACCCAATCGCCCAGGCCGGTTATGCCCTCCTCGATGACGAGGTTTGTAAACGTCAGCTCCGAGAAATCACTCGACGTAACGGTTCCGCTGCCGCTGATGGTCAGCACGCCGTCGTCCGTCAGGGTATAGGTGGCGTTCGGGCCGCACGCGCCGGTCTCCGTCACATGCTCGTCTTCGCTCGGGAGGATGTGGATGGTCACGGCCTTTTTATAAATGACATTGCCGCGAATCACGTACACGAAGCCCTGAATGTCGCCCTCTTTCAGCGCCTTTACTTTCAGAGGCGACGTGCTCTTTACGTCGAGATAGCTTTCATTCGCCTCACTGGCTGCAATGGAGGCCGAACTGCGCTCAGCATCGTTGAGCGCGCCGTCCGGCAAAAGCTTCCAGTCATCAAATACCTCGACTTTGTTTTTTGTCAGCGTGATTTCGTCCGGCGCTGTCGAGCCCGTGGGCTCGGTGACCTTGACAAAGTGCAGCGTCACGTCATGAGAAGCCGTCTGATCGCCCCACTGGCAGGTCACCCGCAGGACGGTGTCGCCAGCCTGGGCCGGGAAGCTGTCAAGCCAGCCGTAATAGCTATAACTGCTGTTGGCCCAAGAAGGCGTGTGCGTCGTTACCACGGAGCCTGATATTGTTTCAGTCGACCAGCTGGGCACACCTCCGTAGTAATTGTACATCTCACTTTGATTCGCGACGGTCACCGCGCTGAAAAACGGCTCGTTGAATACGCCGTAGCCCTCTTCGGATTCGACAACCTCAGCCCCGTCCCAGAAGTAGAAGGTGAATTCGTCTCCATTAGTCATTCCACGGAGCTGCATGGTCGGCGCAGGCACATCGCCGTTCTCGTCGGTGATCATGATCCTGACCCGGCGCTGCGCGTATACGCGATCCTGGTTGACGGCAAATGCCAGATTGAGGATGCCCGGCTGCAGGCCGGTCAGCTTCAGCTCGGTATCGGAAATACGATCGATCTGCAGGACGCTCTCGTCATACCCATCCATACAGTAGAACCAGGGATTGTTCCAATACTCGTTGTCTGTGCTGAATTCGCCGTTGATCGTCACGCTCTCGCCGGCTTTTAAGGTAACAGTCTCGGGAATTGTACTGCCTGTAGGCAGCTCAATCTCGATGAAATTGACAGTGATGTCGGCCTCGGCCGTCTGTGGCCCCATCGTACACGTGACATGGAAGACCGCTTGGCACGGGTCGTCGGGAAGGCTGTTCAGGCCAACTGCCAGGAGCGGGCCGTCGCCGTAGTCGTCCACCGCGTGGTTGTAATCGATATCAGGGCCGGAGCTCTGTTCGATCGTCCACTCTGGCGCGCCGTAAAGAGGCGCAAGCTCGCTGTACGCGTCGCTGTCAAGAAAGACTTCAAAAAGATTATTCTCCCTGTGGATTTCCGCCTCCCAGTCCAAAGGCGCAAGGATGGCCGTATGCTCTCCAAGGCACCAGTCCTGGAAGCTCAGCTCGGGTTCGGGAATATTGCCGTTCTCGTCCGTGACCTGAACGGTGAAAGGCTTAAAATACATCATGTGCCCCTTATCGATCTGAAGAAATCCCTTGTACACGCCGGGTATATTCCCCGTAAACACATACTCCGTCTCAGAAATCGAAGTGTATGAAAGCCCTTCGCGAAAATCACCCGCCCAAACGATGTAATTGCTGTTCTCCTCGCCAGGCACGTGCCAGTCTTCCGGGATATGAACGAAATTCAGCGTCCGGGACTCGCCCAGCTCCAGGGTAACGACGTCCTGGACGGTGACGCCCATGGGCGGTTCCACTTCGACAAACGTGACGGTATAAGTTCCCACGGCTGTATGTCCGCCCCAGGATACACTGAGCTCGACGGTCATCTCACATGCCGAATCCGGCAGCGACACAAGCGATAGATCCGCCCAGGAATTACCGTTTCCCGGCGCGTTCATACCAAGGCCCAAGTCCGGACCGCTCAGTACACGGTATGACCAGACGGCGCAGTCGCCGTACGCGTCCACCATCTCATGATAGTTCAGTACATCGCCTCCCCCAATGTACCGCTTTGGCCTGAAGCCGTCTTCATTCAGATCCGCTCCATCCCAGATGGGTATGATCACATCTTCCATAGCCCTCAGTTCCGGGACTGGGCCTTCGTTCCCGCCCTCGGCGTAAGCGCCTGCGACCAGAGTCAGGGCCAGCATCAGACACAAAACCCACAGAAAGCGCTTTGTCACGGTCAAAACTCCCTTCACATATCAGAATCCCTCGTTCTGATTACTATTAGCTTTATTTTATGATATAAATAAATACGAGTCAAGAAAAAACTAATATATATATTCAAGACACCACCATGGTAAACATCGCACTGAAATTGCCACTCCCAAAAAGCTCGGGGATCAGCGCCCGAATTTGATCTTGTGTCCCTCATTCATATTTGTTATAATACCTGCAGAAAAGCCCGCATGCCGCGGGCTATAGGAACTCAAACGAACAGGGGGTATTACCAAATGAAAAAGCGGCTCAGCCTGTTACTCTGTCTGGCGCTGGCTCTGGCGACGCTCATGTCCGCCGCGAGCGCTTCCGCCGCGGCCTACAGCTATGATTACGACGATTACTCCGGCCTGATCGGGGCGATGGAGATCGTCAACTGCAAGTCCTACGCCGTGCTGAGGGCCTATCCGAACACGTCCTCTCAGCAGGTGGCGCGCGTGCCCCTGGGCGAAGTGGTCACCAACTGCTGGTACGAGGACGACCGCTTCACCTACTGCGAGTACGGCGGCGTGGGCGGGTACATTCTGAACAGCAACCTGTCCTTCATCTCCGGGCCCATCGGTCAGGAGTACTACGATGACGAGTACCTCGGCAACATGATGATCGTCAACTGCAAGTCCTACGCCACGCTCCGGGCCATGCCCGACACCCGAGCCCAGCAGGTCGCCCGGGTGCCGCTGGGCGCCATCGTGACGAACGTGTTCTACGAGGACGACCGCTTCTGCTATTGCATGTACGGCAATCTCGAGGGCTTTGTCCTGACGGAGAACCTGGCGTGGGTATCGGGCGGCCGGGGCGCCGACTACATCGGCGACGCGATGATCGTCAACTGCAAGTCCTACGCCACGCTCCGGTCGCAGCCGAGCACATCTTCCCTGAGCCTGGGCCGCGTGCCGCTGGGCGCGGTGGTGACGGACTGCTACATCGTGGACGAGCGGTTCGCCTGCTGCACGTATAACGGGGTCGTGGGATACATCCTGCTGGAGAACCTGTACTGGTGATCCAGCGGTAATATCGATATGAGGAAATAAGGGCATTGAAAAATGAAGCTCTGTTCTCGGCAGCGCGCGTTGAATATGGTTCCGTGTGCTGGCCCGGCGACTTGGACTGCTGTCCTGACCGGCTTTACCGGGACAGTGTGCCTCAGGATTATTTAAGCTCATCGAAATGAGCTGAAGAATTACCCAAAACGGCGTGCCCTCAGACACGCCGTTGTTTTTTGCCTATTCGTATATACTGCTTCTGTGTCCGATGGAGAGCGCCAGGATGACCAGTCTGTCGTCCTCGATCAGACAAATCAGACGGTAATCCCCGATCCGGTAACACCATTGTCCGCTGCGATTAGCCGTCAGACCTTTACCGTGGGCTCTCGGGTCTTCGCAATCGATTAGATTCCTCTCGATCCAGGCCTTGACCATTTTCTGCGTATAACGATCCAGTTTCTTGAATTCTCTGTCAAAGCGGGATGTCGTTTCTATGCGATAGCTCATAGATCGCATTCCTTCCAGAGCTCTTCGATGGGGCGGCTTTTCGCTCCCTCCGCGACATACTCATCATACGCTTCCTGTGCGATCGTGACGTCATATTCGTCTTCAATCTTCTCAAACAGGGCTCTCTTAAACGCCTCAGCAAGGGAGTACGAATGCAGTCTGGCATAGCTCTCGGCCAGGGATCTTTCCTCGTCGGACAGCCGGATAGAAAACGCCATGCGATCACCTCCTGTGTACTGCATTGTACTGCATTCAAGGCCGAATGTCAATACCTTACGGCCTGCCCTTGCGGCCTGCGCCAGGAGGCGTGCCGCGGCCAGGGCCGGGCGCGGGGCGGACAGGTCGCTGCGCGGGCGGC
>JAFRLF010000140.1 GCA_017431365.1 Clostridia bacterium
GCGCTGTCGCCATTAAGGACAGAGATGCCCGCGGTGTATTGTTCGACAGAACCGTCGGCTCTTCTCTGAACATCGAAGCTCTCGATCCTCAAATCGTATCCCGTGTCGCCTATGGGTTTCGTCTGCCCTGGCACACCGTACACGGAATACGATTTTTGCGTCATCTGACCCAGGCCAAACCCCAGGATCAGCAATAAAAGCCCCATGTGACATACCCAAGCGCCAAAATAACCGGCCACGTTCTTTACGGAAACGAGGAATTCACGCCCCTCGGGCGCCGTGCGCGTCCTGCCCTTCGGCAGTCCCAGGCTCTTGAAAAGGGCCTGAGGATCTCCGATCCCCGCCGCGCTTAAATCCGACGTCGCCGACGGATCAATGTCGGCGATTTGTCTGACGCGTCTTAAAATGCGCGGAAAACGGATCGCACTGCAACTGAACAGGCTCAGCGCGAGAAACGCGCTGAGTGTCACGAACCACCAGCTGTGAAACGCATCGTCCAGCCCCAGCGCGAGGATCACCGCCGCCGTACGCTCACCGTATTGCGCACTATAGGCGGCGAAGCTCTGACCCTGCGTGATGAAGCTGACCAGGCAGCATACGGCCGCCAGCAGACCCATCACCCCGATGGCAAAGGGCATGGACGATATGAATTTCCAGATCTTTTTAAGCGCCGGCATGATGTTCAGCTAAGAGAGACGCGCCTTTGTCGATCTTCGACTGGGCTGTATCCAGGCAATACATGGAGAGCTCGGAATTGTGCGCGCCTTCGGAGTTCTCGACATAACAGTAATCAAAATACCACTGCGCTTCACGATAGAGAACGCGGACGGGATCCAGATCTTCCTCTGACCAGTCGCCGGACGCTACCGCGGCGGCCAGGCTGTCCTTGAAATCCGAAAGGGCGTTCCCCACTTCGGTCTCGCGGGCCGTGACGCGCCCCTGTATACGGGTGACAAGAGCCACCATGTCGGCGTCGCCATGGCAGGTCGCACAGTTCGCGAGCAGCGTCTCATCCTGAAGCGGGCTCACCAGTTTGTGGCTGTGGTACACATTTCCCTCGTCAGATTGGACGATGGGCATATGGCAGTCGGCACAGTTGAGCAGCGTCGCGTGCTTCCCCTGCAGGAAGGTCTCCATCTCGGGATGCTGCGCTTTCAGCATTTTCGCGCCGGTGCTTTCCTGTACCCAGTCGTAAAAGCCCATCTCGTCGTAATAGGCCAAAATGGCGTCGGGGGTCATGCCGTCAACGCCGTGGTATGGCATCATGGTTTCGCTGTCTTCACGCGTGAAGTAATACTCGATGTGGCACTGTCCGCAGGACAGAACAGACGCGTCAATGGCCGAAACGCCGTCACCCAGCGCCTTGCCCACGTAGGAATGCGTGATCGTGATCTGGCCGGCGTTGCCCGCGTCGTTGCCGTGGCAGGTATAGCAGCTGACCGTCTCCTCCATCTGCGCCATGACTTCATCAAAAGGCATGGCATAAACGCCTACGCCCTGGTCGTTGACCATTTTCGTAAAATTCGGCGTCTTGCAGGTCAGGCAGTTGGCCTTGGGATGGGGGCGCTGGGTCTTGGCCACGTCCGTCAGGGTATAGCTGTGTCCCCGCGCGCTGCCGTAATCCTTCGCAAAGCCGTACCCCTCGTAGATATTCGTCAGGTACGGATCCTGCTGCAGATAGTCAATGACATAGGAATTGGCTTCATCCTCGCCCATGCTGACGACGATGTCGGGATATACGGCTTCCCAGTCCGAGGCGGTGACCGTACCGTCCGCGCTCGTCGCCTCCGGCGCTTCGACATCGACATACTCGATGTCGCTGCGGGTCAATGGGCCAAGGTCGCCGCGATTCTTCAGATGGTACAGGAAACTGTGCCCCGTCAGAATGCCGGACAGCCCCAGAACGGCCGCCAGTACCAGGATGACGGCAACCGCCAGTTTAATGATCTTTTTTTGTTCCATTCACGGTTCACCGACCTTTCAGGCAGATCTCGGCAGAGTGATGACCTTAGACGGACACTTCTCCGCGCACTTTCCGCACTGAGTGCAGAGTTCGTAATTGACGGACGCCACGTTGCCTTCGACCTTGATGGCACCGGATTCGCAAACCTTCTCGCACAGTCCGCAGCCTATGCATCCGGCTGTACAGACTTTTTTCACCAGAGGGCCTCTGTCGTGGCTCATGCAGCGCACGGCCACTTGCCTGTCCCGCGGCTTGAGCTCAATGAGCGCGCGCGGGCAGGTCTTGACGCACAGGCCACAGCCGACACACTTCTGAGGCAGGATATGCGCAAGACCTTCCTGAATGACTATCGCGTCGTGCGGGCAGGCCTTCTGGCAGGACCCGAGCCCTATGCATCCAAAGACGCAAGACGTCACGTTGAGGCCGGCCTGGACGGCGGCCCTGCAGTCCATGATGCCAACGTAACGCCCCTGATCGCGCGTCACCTCTCTGCAGCCGCTGCAGCGGACGAAGGCGGCCTTCGGTACGGCGGCCTCGACGTCGACGCCCATGATCTGACCGATCATCTGAGCCACAGACGCGCCGCCGACCGGACAGCCATTGAGAGGCGCTTCACCCTTGAACATGGCGGCAGCCATGGCGTCGCAGCCGGCCTGACCGCAGGCGCCGCAGTTGTTGCCCGGCAGCGCGTCGCGTATGGCCTGTTCCCTCTCATCGGTGTCGACATGGAATTTCTTGTCCGTCAGCACGAGGGCGTAACCTACTATAAACCCTATGACGAGGATGACCAGCGTCGTAATGATAATCTGCACAGCACCGCCCCCCTCAGATCGACAGATTGGCAAATCCCATGAACGCGATGGACATCAGCGCCGCGCTGATCAGCACGATCGGCGCGCCGCGCAGCGGCGCGGGAATATCCTCTTCGCGGATCCGGGAACGGATCGAAGCCAGCAGCACGATGGCGAGCGTATATCCCACTGCCGTACCAAATCCCGCCAGCACGCTTTCGGCGAAGCCAAAGCCATCCTGCACGTTCGTCAGCGCAACGCCGAGTACCGCGCAGTTCGTCGTGATCAGCGGTAGATATATGCCCAGCGCTCTGTAGATGGCCGGGGATTTGCGCTTTAAGAACATCTCGACCACCTGAACGAGACAGGCTATCACCAGGATGAAGACGATGGTCTTCATGTAATCAAGGCTCAGAGGCGCCAGAACGTAAGTATACAGAAGACTGCACACCGCCGACGCCAGCGTCATGACGAATATGACCGCGACACCCAGGCTCAGCGACGCCTTCATCTGACGCGAAACGCCCAGGAAGGAGCAGATGCCCAGGAACTGGTTCAGCACTACATTGTTGATCAGGGCGCACCCGACAATGATCATGATAAGGCTCTTCATTTCTCATCTGTCCCCTTTCGCTGGTCGCAGGCTCTGCCGCAAGCGGCGCAGCCGCCGTTGCAGCCCTCCTCGACCAGGTGGCGCTGACGGGATTTGATGCCCAGCGCGTTCATCACGGCGATGATCACGGCGAGAATCAGGAAAGCTCCCGGAGGCTGAACGAATATGGCCATGGGTTCGATCGACGCGGGAAGCACGCGCGCCCCGAAGAGGGTGCCGTTGCCGATGAGCTCACGCAGCATGCTGACCACCGTCAGCGCCAGCGTAAATCCCAGCCCCATCCCGACGCCGTCCATCACGGACAGGCCGACGGGGTGCTTGTTGGCGTAAGCTTCCGCGCGGCCGAGGATGATGCAGTTGACGACGATGAGCGGAATATACAGGCCCAACGACTCGTACAGCGCGGGCATATAGGCCTGAAGGGTCAGTTCCGTCAGCGTGACGAGAGAGGCGACGATCACGATATAGGCCGGCAGTCTGACCTGTCCTGGTATGATCCGGCGCAGCAGAGAGATCACCATGTTCGACAGGATCAGGACCGCCAGGGTGGAGAGCCCCATGCCGATGCCGTTGATCGCACGGGTGGAGACGGCCAGCGTCGGGCACATGCCCAGCATGAGAACGAACGTCGGATTCTCCTTGAAGATGCCATTCTGCAGCCGTTCAATATACTTGTTCATGTCAGTCCTCCCCTCCTATCACCACGTTATGATAGAAGTCAATTCCCGCATTGACAGCGTTCACGACCGCCGTAGAAGTAATTGTAGCGCCGGAGACCGCGTCGATGGCGTCAGGCGCGTTGTCTGAGGCTCCGGCCTTGTTCAGCGTAAAGCGCTCGACCTCCCGACCCTCAAACTGGGACATGAATTCAGGCTCGCCCGCGCGCATGCCCATGCCGGGCGTCTCGTTCAAAACCGTATACGATATGCCCTGAAGCACGCCGTCAGCCTTCATGCCCACGACCAGAGTTATATCTCCGTCGAATCCGTCGGCCGTGGTCACGCGAACGACATGCCCGACGAGATTGCCTTCAGCGTCGTAACCGGGCAGGCATTCGTTGATATAGACCCGGCCAAAGCCCGCGCCGTATACGCCGCCGTTCATATCCTCGATAGCCGCGTCGATTGTCCTGTCCTGGCCAAAGCTGTCCGCCTCTGGCAGCACCACGCGGTAGGATGCAGCGTTGGCGGCCCGCTTCTGTTCCTCGATGGTGTCCTTCGTGATGGCATAGACGCCGCTCAGTGCCACGCCCGCGATCAGCGTTATGACAGTGAGTACCACGACGGGCTTCGGAAGCCGCTTCACAAAGCTGCGCGTATCGCCTTCCCTGCGGCGAATGGCCGATCTGCGATAGGCGTACGGCTTGGGAATAATGAAGTGGTCGATCAGAGGCACGATCAGATTGGCGATGATGATCGAATAACTGAAGGAGTCCGCCGTACCGCCCTTCACGCGGAAGAGAGCGCCGAGCGCGCCGATGAGCAGGCCGTAAATCATCTGGCCGAGCTTGCTGACAGGCGAAGTGGTGTAGTCCGTAGCCATGAAGAATGCGCCCATGACCACGCCGCCGCCGCACAGATGCGCCAGCAGGAAACCGGGATCAAAGCCCTGACCGCCGAACAGGCCCATCAGGAGCGTGAACCCGCCCAGGACGGAGAAGCAGATCTCGCCGTGGATGACGTCAAGCGCCCAGAGGAACATGCCTCCAAGCAGCATAGCGACGATACTTGCGCCGATGACGCCGCTCGTCGTACCGAGGAACATCTCCGTGATGTTGACCGTACGCCCTGTCATCAGCATGGCGATGGGCGTTGCGGAAGAGACGCCGTCCACCGCAAAGGTGGACATGGCCCGTCCGAAGGAGATCAGCAGAAAACAGCGGCCCGCCAGCGCGGGGTTGACGAAATTCTTGCCCAGACCGCCGAAGGCGCATTTCACCACTAGGATAGCGAATATGCTGCCGACCACCGGCGCGTAGAGCGGCACGCTGGGCGACAGAGACAACGTCAGCATCAGCCCCGTGACGACGGCGCTGCCATCCTTCCAGGTGTCGGGCTTATGGCAGAGCTTGTCAAAGATCATTTCGGTGAGGACGGCCGTCACGACGCCGAACAGCACCACGAGCGTCGCGTGGATGCCGTTGTACACGCAGCCGATGATAGTCGTCGGCAGCAACGCGAGAATCACCAGGCGCATGATAAAAGCCGTGGTCCACCGGTCCCTCGCGTGCGGGCTGGAGGATATATTCAAAGGATTGTTCATCACGCCGTTCATTTTTTACCTCCCGCCTCCGCGCGCTTGCGCGCCATGATCTGCGTCTTCGTCTGCTTGAAAAGCTGCATGAGGGGACGTTTGGCCGGACAGATATACGTGCACGATCCGCACTGAATGCATTCAAGGCCGTAGAGCTTTGTTTCAAAGCGCTTGAGATCCCCATCGGTGATCGAATCTGCCATCATCTGCGGCATGAGCCCCATCGGACAGACGGTCGTGCAGCGCCCGCAATGCAGACACGCGGTCATCTGCCCTTCCGCGATCTCAACGGCGTCTTCGCACAGAAGGGTGAGTCCGTTATTCTGCTTCTGGATCGGCACGTCCAGCGAACTCATGGCTATACCCATCATGGGCCCGCCGCACATGGCCTTTTTGAGCGTGACGCCTTCCTTCAAGCCGCCGGACGCCGTCAGCAGCTCGGAAAAGATCGTACCGTCGCGCACGACGTAATTGCCCGGATTCTTCACCGCGTCGCCGGTCAGCGTCAGCACATGCGAATAGAGCGGCTCCCCATAGCATACGGCGCGCTGGATGGCAAAGAGCGTACCCACGTTTTCCACGATGCATCCGACGTCCGCCGGCAGCTTCGCCAGAGGGAAATCCACGCCCGCGATGACCCGGATCAGGCTGCGCTCGCCGCCCTGAGGGTACTTCGTCGCCAATTCCCTGACGGCGATTTTCGCCTTGCCTGACGCGGCTTTTTTCAACGCGGCGATCGCCTCGGGTTTGTTGCGCTCCACGCAGATCACGCCCTCGGCATTGGGAAAGAGCCGGAGCGAGATCTCCATTCCCTCGACGATGGCTTCCGCGCGGGTGCGCATGAGCTGATCGTTGCAGGTCAGATAGGGCTCGCACTCACAGCCGTTGCCGATGACGTAGCGGATCGCAGCGGGGTCTTTGGGCTTGAGTTTTACATGTGTCGGGAAGCCCGCGCCGCCAAGGCCGACGATGCCGGCTTCCTGCACACGGGAGATGATTTCATCGCCGGAAAGGTCTTTTACATCCGCTTTCACGGTATAGTCCGCCGCCGGGGTAAACTGACGGTCGTTGTCGACGACGACGCAGTCAGCCATCGTTCCCATCAGGGTCAGGCGCTTTTCAACGCCCTTGACCTTTCCGGAACACGAGGATATGACGTGCGCCGACACAAAGCCGTCCGCTTCCGCGAGACGCTGCCCCACGAGCACCTGATCGCCCTTTTTAACGACCGGTTTTGACGGCTTGCCGATGTGCATCGAAAGCGGAAAGACCATCTCTCCCTCCGGCAGAAAGTCGCGGAGCGGCTGTTCCCGGCTCAATTCCTTGTGCTCAGCCGGGTGGACGCCGCCGCGGAAAGTGTCTCTCACTGTTTACAGCTCCTCTCAAATGTTTTGAGGCGACTTTAACGCGTCAAAAACGCTTGTTGCCGGCTCAAAACAGATAATTAAACATATTCTTTACAATTATAGCATATGACCGACATATGTCAAATTAGGTATTCGTTAATTGAAGCGTCCATGCGCCGTTCGCTGCACCTGATCTTGAGGCGATTCTCGCAAAAATAGAGTTTCGCCTTGCAAATTAACACAATTTTACGCAAATACCCATTTGTTTTTTGAATTATTTGCACTTTGACTTGCAAAAACCATACTCCCTGTGCTATGATTATATTTAATGACTATATGGGGGTGTGCGTTTTCATGGATAAGGTCATGAGCGACGCGCAGGAGCTGATCCAGCGCCTGAACCAGAGCGGAAAAAAGCTGTCAAAGAGTCACCGCCGCATCGCGGAGTGCATCGTCACACACTACGACAAAGTCGCCTTCATGACGGCGTCGCGCCTCGGGCAGTATGTCGGCGTCAGTGAGTCCACCGTCGTCCGCTTTGCTTCGGCTCTGGGATACGAGGGATATCCGCAGCTGCAAAAAGCCCTTCAGGAACTGATCAGGCATCGCCTGACAGCCAGTCAGCGCCTTGAAATGACCGGTACCATGGAACAGACGCAAGTCCCCGGGCGTGTGCTGAAGGCGGACATGCAAAACATCCGCATGACGCTGGACGAGCTTGACACCGAGACTTTCGACGAAGTCGTCGAGCTTCTGCTGCGCGCCAAGCAGATCTACGTCCTTGGACAGAGGGCCAGCGCACCGCTGGCGCAGTTCATGGCGCACTATCTCAAATTCATCTTTTCAAACGTCGCTCTTGTCACCTCCGGCGTCAGCGACGTGTTTGAGCAGATCGCCCGTATTGGCGAGGACGACGTCCTCATCGGCATCAGTTTTCCCCGTTATTCCAGCCGCACTCTGGAGGCGATGGAATTCGCGCGGTCGCGGGGCGCAGGCCTCGTGGCCATCACCGACGGACCGCTCTCCCCGCTGCACGCGGTGGCTGACCTGTGCCTGACGGCCAAAGCCGATATGGCGTCTTTCGTCGACTCGCTGGTGGCTCCGCTCTCCCTCATCAACGCCCTGATTGTCGCGCTGAGTCAGCGGAGAAGGCAGCAGGTCGCCGTCCACTTCAAAGAAATGGAGCGCATTTGGGAACATTACCACGTCTATCTCGAAAAGGAAAACGTCGACAATGAGTGACTGTGTAATCATCGGCGGCGGCGCCAGCGGCATGATGGCCGCCGTCTATGCCGCCGGGAAGGGCGCTGCCGTGCGCCTTCTCGAGCAAAACGAAAAACTAGGCAAAAAACTGTACATAACGGGCAAGGGGCGCTGCAACCTCACCAATACGGCGGAGCCTGACGAGTTCATGCGCCACATCATGCGCAATCCCCGATTCTGTTACGCGGCCCTCTCCCACCTCGACAGCGCCGGCGTCATGTCATTGATCGAGGCGCAGGGCGTTCCTGTGAAAGTCGAACGCGGCGGGCGCGTGTTTCCCGTATCCGATCACGCCAGCGACGTCACGAAGGCGCTGGAGCGCGCCATGCTCAAACACGGCGTCAGGGTGACGCTGGGGGCAAAAGTATCCTCTCTGGAACTTGAAGAAGGCCGCGTCACAGGCGTTACGCTGTCGAACGGCCAGTTTATACCCGCCGGGACCGTGATCGTCGCCACGGGGGGACAGAGTTACCCGAGCACCGGTTCCACAGGCGACGGATGGGTTTTCGCCGAGCGGAGCGGACATCGCACAAAGCCGCCGCTGCCGGCGCTCGTCGGCATTGAGACCGTGGAGTCGTGGCCGTCGGCGCTGAGCGGACTGACGCTCAAAAACGTTCGCCTGAGCGCAAAAAACGCCAAGGGAAAAACCATCTATGACGAGCAGGGCGAATTGCTGATGACGCACTTCGGCGTCTCAGGACCGCTGGCGCTGAGCCTTTCAAGCGCGCTTGCCGAGCAGCCGGAGGAAACGCCCCTTTCTCTCGATCTCAAGCCCGCGCTGAGCGCCGAAACGCTGGACGAACGCATCCTGCGGGACATACGCGCCGCATCCCGGAAACAGATCTCGTCCATCATGGACGGACTCGAGCCGCACGCGCTCGGCGCGACGATCCTGTCTCTGTGCGGCGTTTCTCCCGCGCTACCGGCCAACGCGCTGACAGCCGAGCAGCGCAGGCGCGTCCTGACGGCGATAAAGAGCCTCCCCCTGACAGTGCGCAGGCTGCGGGGCCTTGACGAAGCGGTCGTCACGCGCGGCGGCATAGACGTCAGGGACATCAACCCATCGACCATGATGTCAAAGCGCGTCAGCGGACTCTTCTTCGCCGGGGAGACGATCGATATCGACGCGCTGACCGGCGGGTTCAATCTGCAGCTGGCGTTCTCCACCGGCGCTCTGGCCGGCGAGAGCGCCGCCAACTACCTGAAAGCCGCGGACGGCTCCGCCGTCCGGGAGGAGGAAAGCGAGCATGAGCGAGAATACGACGGGCAGAATCTTTTCCAGAGCGATCGACGGGCCTTCAGGCGCGGGGAAATCATCCGCCGCGCGCGAGGTCGCAAAGCGTCTCGGCGCCATCTATCTCGACACCGGCGCCATGTACCGGGCGATGGCGCTGTACATGCTCAGACAGGGCGTAGATCCCCACGACGCCGCCGAGGTCGCCGCCCGCGCCGGAAATGCCAACATCGAAGTCGCATATGAAAACGGCGGGCAACAGATGCTCCTTGCTGGAGAGGTAGTTTCGAAAGCCATCCGTGAAATCGCCGTCAGCGCCGCCGCGTCAGCCGTATCCGCCGTGCCCGAGGTGCGCCGTCTCCTGGTCATGCGGCAGC
>JAFRLF010000141.1 GCA_017431365.1 Clostridia bacterium
AATTCGAGCGCACGGGGTATCACGCGGTCAAAAGCGAACACGTGAATGCGCCGATCGTCGAGGAGTTCCCGGTTGTGATGGAGTGTGAACTGGCCGAGGTTGTCAATACCGAAAACATGTATGCCATCGTGGGCAAAATCGTCAATGTTGCCGCGGAGGAAGCCGTGCTGGACGAAAAGGGCAAGGTGGATCCCACTAAGCTGAACGCGCTGATCTTCGATCAGTTCCGGCATGATTACTATGTCTCCGGAGAGCGCGTCGGCAAAGCGTGGAACGCGGGCGCTTACCTGATGAAGAAATGATCCTTTCAATCCCCCACACGGGAACTCCGCGTTCTCAGTCCGGGGATTAAACCCGTACATGTCTGGCAGTCCGGCGCTTTTCTCGCCGGACTGTTTTTATGATTTCACAATACTCCGACTTGAAATCAGAGCCGCAATGTCGTATAACTGTTATAAGCTTAATGAAAAGGGTAGGTGAACGAATGTGGACGCATTTGACGCGATCCTGACAAGGAGAAGCACCAGAAACTACAAGCCTGACCCCATCGAGGATGAAAAACTGAACCGGATCCTCGAAGCGGGAAGGCAGGCGCCCAGCGGCGGCAACAACCAGACAAATCACTTTCTCGTGATACGCAGCCGTGTTGTCCTTGACAATCTGATTGAAATGGTTCAGACGGCCTTTTCGCGCATGGAGAGCCGTGAAGACATGTATTCGAGCCTGAAGCACTCCATCGCGGCCTCAAAGAAGGGCGGCTATGTCTTCTGCTACAACGCCCCGGTTTTGATCGTGGTGGCCAATCGCAGGGACTACGGCAACAACATGGCGGACTGCGCCTGCGCCATCGAAAACATGATGCTCGCCGCCAATGCGCTCGACCTGGGCAGCTGCTGGATCAACCAGCTCAAATGGCTGAATGAAGACCCTGAGATCGTGCGCTACCTGAATGGCCTCGGCATGCACGATGACGAGCGCGTGTATGGCGCTGTAAGCGTCGGTTACCCGGCCACCGAAGACGGAATGCCCGTGCGCGGTCTGACGCCTCAAAAGGGCAACGAGGTCACTTTCATCGACAATTAAGGCGGGCGGATCGCCGCGCCGCGCGGGTGCGCGATCTGTATCTGAAATCTGAATAAAGGATGGATGAAATCTCATGCAGCGACTGCAGGCAGCCTTTAAACCCGACTCAAAATACAAGGCCTTTTTTCTGTCGATCATCACATTCGGGCTCTCTTACGGCCTGTATAAGGGCGCCATCGACAACTATCTGGCGGAAATCGTGGGCATGTCCGGTTTCGACAAGGGCGTATCAGAGTTCTTTCGCGAACTTCCAGGGCTGATGCTGATTTTTATTCTGGCCGTGTTGTACACCTTCTCGGCTGAACGGATCTATAAGCTGGGCGCTCTTTTCATGCTTGCGGGGATGGCGGCGCAGGCTGTCGTCCCGGCAAGCCGCGTCATGGTCATACTCTGTATCTTCGTCTATTCTCTGGGCGATCATATGCAGCTGGGCATGCGCAGTACCTTGTCGCTGCAGTATTCGCGCGAGGGCCGAAACGGTGAAGTCCTGGGATTGCAGAACTCCGCTCAGCAGATCGGCACGCTGGCGGGCTATCTGGTCATCATCGGCGTGTTCGCGGCGATCAGCGTCTCGCCGGGGCTGTACCGCGCCGTGTTTGCCGTCAGCGCCGGCATCATCGGGCTTGGGTTTGTTTCTTCGCTCCGCATCAGCGGGTCCAGCGCACCGGACGCCAACAAACGCCGCTTTTATTTCAGAAAGAAATACGCCAAATACTACATGCTCGAGGTCTTCTACGGCGCGCGCAAACAGGTGTTTTTCACGTTCGGGCCCTATGTGCTCGTGCTTTTTTACGGTGCGAACGCCATGACCATCAGCGCGCTGTTCGCCGCTTCATCGATCTGCGGATTCTTCGCCGCGCCTATCGTCGGAAAGATCATCGACAGGGTCGGCTACAAGACCGTCATGGTCGCCGATACGCTGATTCTTGTGATCGTCTGCTTCTTTTACGGCTTCGCGCATCACCTTTTCCCCAAAGACATAGCATTTATCGTTTGCTGCCTGAATTATATCCTTGATTCGATCATATCCCTAGCGTCGATGGCGTCGAACGTCTATGTGCAGGACATTTCTGACAGCACCGACGAGGTAAAGGCTACGATCTCCACCGGCGTATCCGTCAACCACCTGATCACGATATTCATCGCCCTCTTCGGCGGATGGATATGGAACGCTCTGGGAATTGAGACGCTGTTCGTCCTCTCCGCGGCGCTTGGCCTTTGCAACAGCGCGTACGCGGCAACGATCAAAGCCGGCAAGAGAGAGGCCCTCACAGGCACAGCTCTCAATGGAGCGAGGAAAAAGCCATGACGGACAGCATCATTTTGGAGGCATTGCCCTATGACCTGACGGTCTGCAAGATAGAATCGACGGCGCAGGTCAACCTTAAGAGCGATTTCTTCTTTCTTGAAAAGACGGACGAGGAGCTTTCCCTCGTATGCAAAACCATAGAGACGCCCGCCCTCACGCTGGCGCGCGAGGATGGCTGGCGCGGGCTGCGAATCACCGGCGTGCTGGATTTTTCGCTGATCGGCATACTCTCCCGGTTGACCACAGTCCTCGCCTCCGCCCATATCGGCGTTTTTGCCGTATCCACCTATAACACAGATTACATTCTCATAAAAAGCGGGGATTTTGAACGGGCCGTCGAAGCGCTGACGCGAGCGGGATATGCTTTTCCCGGAAACGCCTGCGCCAGCAAAGCGATCCCGGATGACTAAGGAGGTCAACATGACTGATTTGCTGAAGATCATTAAGGGAAGAATGAGCGTCCGCACCTTTGACGGCAGGAACGTCAGCGCCGAAGACAGGGAACGGCTCCTGAAATACATACAGTCTGTCGCAAACCCTTTCAGAATTAATGTGAGCTTTGTTCTCCTCGACGCGAAGGAAAACGGGCTTTCCAGTCCCGTGATCGCAGGGGAGAATCTGTATCTGGCCGGAAAAGTAGACAGATTGCCAAACGCCGAGGCCGCTTATGGCTATTCGTTTGAGAAGGTCGTGCTCTTTGCCTGGTCGATGGGGATAGGAACCACTTGGATCGGCGGCACGATGAAGAGAGAATTGTTCGAACGCGCCGCCGACCTTAAAGAGAACGAAATGATGCCTTGCGTCACACCGCTGGGGTACCCCGCAAGCAAGCGCTCCCTGAAGGAAACCCTGATGCGCAAAGGCGTCGGCGCCGATTCGAGGCTCTCGGCGGACAAGCTCTTCTTTGACGGCGCGTGGGATAAACCCCTTCCGCCGGAAACGCTGACAGAGATGGACGATCTTGCGCAAATGGTCCGCTGGGCGCCGTCCGCTGTGAACAAACAGCCCTGGAGAATCGTCGTTTCAAAAGACCGTTTCCATTTCTATGAAAAGAAAGACAACGGTTTTACCAACGCAAAGACGGGCGACCTTCAGAAAATCGACGTCGGCATCGCGCTGTGCCATTTTATCATGGGCCTTGAAGAAACGGGCAAAAAACCCGAGGTCATCCTTTCCGATCCTCGGCTCGATCTTCCGGCAAACGTCGAATACGTCGCAACCGTCGTAAATGCGCAGGCATAGCCGGATCTTATAAACTCACAGACGAAGCACGATCCCCTGATATTACAAAGAGCGAAGCGCCGATTCACGCTTCGCTCTTTTGTATTAATCCTTCGACCCGATCATTCCGGCTGATAGGCCACCAGCGTCGCATCCTGCACGCCGTCCACATTGAGGACGCGGTTCAGCAGGGCATCCTGCTTTTCCACACGCACTTCGATGGTCATTTCAGCGCCGTTGCGGGAAACGGTCTTGCTCTTGACCTGGCTGACCTTGACGCCTTTCAGCGCGCCGTTGATCGCGCCTTCAATGCCGGGCGTATAGTGTACGACCAGAAGGTACGCGTTCATGGACTTGAACTTGAGCATGCCCATGACGATGATCAACCCGCCGATGCCAATGGCCATCAGCGCGGCCAGGAAGAACTGTCCGGCGCCCAGGATGATGCCCATGGTCAGCGCCCAGAACATATAAGCGGTGTCAAGCGGATCCTTCACCGCTGTGCGGAAGCGGACGATAGACAGCGCGCCGACCATGCCCATGGAGAGCTGAATGGAGTCGCGGATACACATGACGACAGGCGTCGTAATGAGGGTCATCAGCACGAGCGTCAGGCCGAAATTGTTGTTATACATCACGCCGTGGTAATTCGTGCGGTAGATCCAATAGATGAACAGGCCTACGCCAAACGCCAGCACGAGCGAGAACAGAATGGTCAGCCACGAGTCGGTGGAAATGGTCTGGTTGGCGAACAGTCCGGCCAGAGACGATTTGTTGTAAGTCGAGGTCAGGAATGTGTACATGCGTTTGTCCTCCTTCAGATCCGCTTCTGATCAGATCGAACTTTTTATTCGTCCAGCGGTTCAAAACCGCGGCACAGGGTATACTTTGAAATCGCGCAGGCATTCGAGGGAACGGTGCTCAGCAAGCCGCGAATATAGGGCGGCAGGTAACGGTTATACTTGACTTCGAGGATCATCTTCCCGGGTTCCAGGGGTGGAACGCCAATCAGATTCATATCGAAGAGATTGTGGTTGTAAAGCCCTGAGTGAAGCCTCTTGTCGAAGGTGATGCGCACGTCCTCGGCAGGATGGGTATAGGCT
Organism: Clostridia bacterium; assembly: GCA_017431365.1. Taxonomy (GTDB): domain Bacteria; phylum Bacillota; class Clostridia; order Christensenellales; family Aristaeellaceae; genus Firm-10. Next base: position 4,717 of record JAFRLF010000141.1, read on the forward strand.
TCCCGGTAATAGTCCACGATAACCGTCGGCTTGAGATGCTTGAGCCGCATCTCCCTGAAGACGTCCTTCAGAAGGTCGTTGTCGCTCCGGTCCAGGCCCGTGGGATCGCCTGAAACGAGCTGATCGCACAGCCGCCTGGTGATGCGCACAGAGGACTTCGAGATGTACTCTCCCCTCTTGTGCTTGCGCTCCAGATAGATTTCCTTGTCCGATCCGTTGTAAACGCGGATGCGGTATTTGTCACGCCGCTCGACGCCGCTCATTTTCGTATGATACGCCGTGTCGTAAACGTCGTCAAAGTACAGCGAGCGAATGAAGTATTCCCTGTTGATCCTACAGTGAGGATCAAGGTGCAGCACGGCGCCAAGCAGTGCGCTCAGCTGCGCGTGCGCCGCGTCGCTGATAAAGTACTTGACCTCATGACGGGGATCAGGCGCGCCACCGGAGCCGGATGAAAATCGGTTTTGCACGTTCAATCACCTCAATTCACGGTGCCGGGCGTCGGCGTCTGCGATACACTCCAGTCCTCACCGCTGCGCTTATAGGACTGATCAAGCTTCAGGTTCTCGTAACTGACCGCGTCGATGATCTGACGGGTGGGACTGTACAAAAGAACCGATTCGCCTTCAGCCGCCAGGCGGAAGTTCAAGTGCATTTCGCCCGAGTCCAGATTCTTGTCAAGCCCCGAGGCGTACACCACGATACACGCACCGGGCTGTATGACCACGTTCGGGAAGCGCCAGCGTGAAGGTTTCTGAACGTTGTCGCTGAGGCCATATCCGGAAAGATCGATCGGAGCGCTGCCGCGGTTGTAGATCTCAATCCAGTCGTACAGGCCGCCGGACGGCGAGGGATAACTCGAGTTCGAGGCCATGACCTCATTGATGACGAGCGGACTCCCCGGCACGACCTGAGTCGACGTCAGCTGGGCGTAGTTGTAGGTCGTGTTTTCCATGAGGGGCGTGTATTCGGGCGTCGTCTTCCATTGCCCCGCGCTGTCTCTGGCGTAAGACTCATCCTCGCCCAGAGGGGGTATGTTCATGGATTGGACGACCGAACCGCCGGCGTCGAAGAGCATCAGCGTATCCCCCGCCGAGCTGAGTTTGAACGGGGCGTGCCAAGTCTCTTCCACGCCATTTTCATGCAGGCCGTCCGCGAAGACCAGGACATACTCGCCGGGCTGCATCGTATATTCGGGAAAAGAAAAACGTATGCTCCGGCTCGCATGATCCGTCAGCACCCAACCCGTGATGTCGACAGGCCGGTTCGATCCGTTATAGAGCTCGATCCAATCGCCCGTGTTGCCTTCCTCGTCAAAGCAGGCGGTTTTGTTCGCGGTCATCACCTCATTGATGGTTACGCCGCGGCTCGAGGATATCTCGGCCACCGTCTCCGTGGCGCGGGGCTTTTCGGCCATGACCCATCCATTGGGCAGGATCACGGTCTGCAGCAGAATCCCCACGGCTAAAACGACGGCCAGAGCGATGAGCGGCTTCAGAAGGCCAGGCGCCCGATTGAGCGTCGAGCTCTGCGGCGACTCGACATAGCCGACTCTGCGCGGGGCGGGAGCCGTCCGCCTCTGAGGCGCGGCTGACCCTTGAACAGGCGGACGGGCCGGTCTGTTCGGCGTCGTCGGCACGCCGGAACGCGGCGCCGCCAGACGCTGAACGGAGGGACCGCTGCGTTGATTCTGCGGTCTGTTCTGCAAGTCCTTACTTCCTTTCAATGGAACTGCTCGTTTTTAAGCTGTCTATACAGACTAGGACAGTATACACTTTTGCCGGTCTCATTGCAACCGCGTAAACGTAAAAATATAAACCAACGGGCAATGAACGCCGCCAATGACAAGATACGACTATTGCTCTCCGCCGCTAATCACTTTATAATCCAGATGTACACAGAAAAGGATATGAGTCCATCAAACTAATTCCAAAGGAGGAACGATCCGTATGGATAGGCTGGCGCATCGTAAAGCCAAGGCGACCATCACAATCCTCGACGAAAGCGGCCTCCCGTCGGCGGGAGCAAAAGTCCGTCTGAAACAGACAGGACACGATTTTCTCTTCGGATGCGGCGTATTTGAAGCCGTAGCGCTTCAAAAGGAAAAGGATCCCACAAGACGCGCGGCGCTGTCCTCACTCCTTGAAAAATGGCTCGCGCTCTTCAATTACGGCACGCTGCCCTTTTACTGGGGCCGCTACGAACCTGAGGAAGGCCAGACGGATGAGGCGGCCACCATGGCGGCCGCAAGGGCCCTCACCACACGGGGCGTCACGCTGAAGGGACATCCCCTTTGCTGGCACACGGTGTGCGCGCCGTGGCTTTTACGCTACTCGAACGAGGAAATCCTCTCGCGACAGCTGAATAGGATCCGCCGCGAACTCACCGCTTTCAGGGGAATCATCGATTTCTGGGACGTCATCAACGAAGTCGTCATCATGCCCGAATTTGACAAATATGACAACGCCGTCACCAGGATATGCAAAAGCTGCGGCCGCGTCCCGCTGGTCAGAGCGGTCTTTGACGAAGCCAGAGTCACAAACCCACAGGCGACTTTGCTCATCAACGATTTCAACACGAGCTCCGCCTATGAACATCTGATCGAGGATCTGCTGGACGCGGGCGTGCCCGTATCGGCCATCGGCATCCAGAGCCATCAGCATCAGGGCTACTGGGGGCGCGACAAAGTTGAAGACGTGCTCATGCGCTTCTCCCGGTTCGGACTGCCGCTGCACTTCACGGAGAACACACTCATCTCCGGGGATCTGATGCCCGGCCACATCGTCGATCTGAACGACTATCAGGTGTCCAAGTGGCCCTCTACCGCCGAGGGCGAGGCGCGGCAGTGCCGAGAGATCGTTGAAATGTACTCTCTTCTGTTTGAGCACCCGTCGGTGCAGGCCATCACGGCCTGGGACTTCAGGGACGACGCGTGGCTCCACGCGCCCGCAGGTCTTATACGCGTCGACGGCTCGCCCAAACCCGCCTACGAAGCGCTGATGCGCCTGATCCACGGCAGCTGGGAAACTGACGTCACCCTCAACGCAGACGAGCTCGGCATCGTCGAGCTGAACGGATTCAAGGGCACGTACCGTGCGGAGCGAGAAGAAAAGTCGACGGAGTTTGAACTGCATGAAGATTGCCGAATCGCGCTGCGGCTATGAGCGCATACAAACGGACACCCGGCGTTGGCCGGGTGTCCGTTCTTCGCTCTTTATCAGTTGGCTTGCGCCGTGCTGAAAGCCTCGATTAGCCCTGCTGCTGACGGAGCGCGGCGTAGCATTCGCTGCAATAAATGGGTCTGTCGTTCTTGGGAATAAACGGAACGCGCGTGGGCTTGCCGCACTGAGCGCAGACGGTTTCAAACATCTCGCGGGGCGCGTCGCCACTGGCGCGGCTGGCCTTGCGGGCATCACGGCAGCTCTTGCAGCGTGTGGGCTCGTTCTGGAAACCCTTCTCCGCGTAAAATGCCTGCTCACCGGCGGTGAAAACGAACTCCTTGCCGCAATCCTTGCAAACCAGCGTCTTGTCTTCGTACATTGGATTCTCCCCCTGATCTTATTTAGGATAATGTATTGACGGCTGTTGTCATTCAGCTGACCTGGTCTTTGACCCCACACCCGCCGGCTGGCGCGTTGGCTCATAGGGCTTATGCCCCCCCACGACTGACGCTCTCAACCCTTATCGGGCTGGCCGGACTGACATCTAAGCCGCACCATGCTCACAGGGACTTTGCCCTGCTTACGTGGATCGTTTCGCCTGCGACTGGCATCGACTTTCAACCACAGACCTGAATCCAACAACCATAGCTATTATATAACATTTTGTTCTCAAAATCAATAGCGAAATTTACCGAGGTTTTACGCTCTGAATTGATATAATGTGTCTATTTCTTCCCATTTTTACTCAAAGCAGGACGTTCCGCGCCCTTGTCCCCGGCGCGCTGCCCTGAGGCCACGGACTGCTCTCGTTACTTTCCCACATGGGCGAAACTTAAGTGAAACGGCTCTATTATATTCTTCTAAGAACCAGGCCGCGCGTCGTGCGGAAATGCCTTGACCCGGCGAGCGTCAGGGCGTGCACCTCCCTCGCGCCCGCGGCCACAGCCGCGCCGGCGCAGCTGTGTATCGTCGCTCCGGTCGTATATACGTCATCAATCAGCAGAACGCGGAGTCCTTTAACCGAAGCGTCGCAGGTGAAAGCGCCCCTGACGTTGACGCCGCGGTCCTCCAATCTGAGTTCCGACTGCCGGTGCGTCTCACGGCCTCTCTTCAGGCCGTGAAGCACGGGCAATCCCGTCCGTTCGGAGAGGGCGCGCGCCAGTTCCTCCGCCTGATTGTATCCCCTTTCGCGCAGGCGGTTGCGGTGCAGCGGCACCGCCATGAACCCGTCGTATCCGCTCAGATCGAGCGCTTCGACCGCGGGCATCATGCAATCCGCCAGAAAGGGTACTATCGCCTTCACGCCGGAGAACTTCAGTTGCCTGACCAGATTGGACACGGGCGGCTCATAATACAGGGCAAAATACACCGCTGACGCGCCGTTCCCGGGCAATAAATCGCGCCTGAGCGCGTGAAAGCCGGGGTACAGCCTTCTCGCGCACCGGTCACAGAGCCACGGCCCATGATCCAGGCCGGTCAGGTCCCCACAGCCCAGGCAGACCGCGGAGACCGGAGAAAAGAAATCGAGCGCCCGGCTCCCAAATTGAAGGATCTTCTTTTTCATGTATTCTATCCGCCGATCAGTTTTACGGCATCGACGAGCCGGCCTCCCAGAGCGCTGTAACGCTGCAGGATCCGCGCGTTGCTGACCTGACGCCTGATGCACGCCTCGCGCCCCACGAGCACGACGAGCTTTTTCGCGCGGGTGATGGCCGTGTAAAACAGATTGCGCGTCATCAGCAGAGGCGGCATGTTCCAGGCAGGCATGACGACGCAGGGGAACTCGCTGCCCTGGCTCTTGTGAACGGACACGCAGTACGACAGTTCCAATTCCTCAAGCGTCTCGTCGTCGTATTCGACAACGCGTTCGTCGTCAAAGGCCACGGTGACTGTATGTTCCTCCGGATCGATGCCGATGATGAAGCCCATATCGCCGTTAAAGACGCCGACGCCCTCTTCATCCCCATTTATCCACTGCAGTTGATAATCGTTTTTTACCTGCATCACCTTGTCACCCACGCGGAAACAGGTGTCTCCGCGCTTGCGCTCCGGCTTATCATTGGACGGAGGATTGAGGACCGCCTGCAGGCGCTGATTGAGCGCGACGACGCCCACCTCTCCCTTGCGCGTGGGTGAAAGCACCTGAATGTCGCGCAGGGCGTCGAGCCCGGCGTAGGCGGGCAGGCGCTTCGAAACGAGCTTCAGAATGGAGTCGCACACATCGGCGACGGTCTCCTTCCGTTCGAGGAAAAAATCTCCGCCGCGCGTGTTGACGCGGGGCATCTCGCCGGCGTTGACGCGGTGCGCGTTGAGCACAATCATGCTCTCACCCGCCTGACGGAAGATTCTCTTTAGGCGCGTCAACGGGACGACGCCGCTGTCGATCAGATCGGCCAGGACGTTCCCCGCCCCCACTGAGGGTAGCTGGTCAGCGTCTCCTACGAGGACAAGCCGCGTCCCGGGCCTGACCGCCCTTAACAGGCTTCTCATCAGGAATATATCCACCATGGACATCTCATCCACGATGATCATGCATGCTTTCAGGGGGTTCTGTTCGCTCCGGGCAAAACCGCCCTCCTCGCCGCCGAACTCCAGCAGGCGGTGGATCGTCTGCGCGGGGCACCCGGTAGCCTCGCTCATGCGCTTCGCGGCGCGGCCCGTCGGCGCAGTCAGCAGCACCTCGCCCTGCCCCGACATCAGCCTGATGATACACTGAATGCTCGTCGTCTTGCCCGTACCGGGGCCGCCTGTGATGATCGTCACACCGCCGGTCACCGCCTGGGCAATGGCTCGGCGCTGTTCCTCGGAGAAGCTGGTTCCCGTCTCCTCCTCATAGGCGGAGATGCGATCCTCGATGTCCTCGCCGGAAGACGAATTGACGGCGGCCATGAGCTGAGCGACAAGCCTCGCGGTATCGGCCTCGGCCTTATAGGCGCTGACGGTATATATGGCCGTCGTTTCGTCAATTTGCTCCGCGACGAGCTCCCTTTCGATCAGCAGGCCGCGCAGCGCGTTATCCAGGATCTCCTCTTCCGCGCCCAGGAGCTGCGACGCCTGCCAGAGCAGAGCCTCGCGCGGGAGGTACACGTGCCCCGAGGTGTTCTGCGCGTCCGTCAGAACATAGCGCAGTCCGCAGCGCAGGCGTTCCGGGGCGTCCTCCGGCAAGCCCATATTTCGCGCTATGCGGTCCGCTGTCTGAAAGCCGACGCCATTGATTTCATCGACTATGCGATACGGATTGGAATTGAGGATCTGCTGTGTCGCCTCGCCGAAGTGGCGGATGATTTTCAGGCACAGATTCGGCGAGACGTCGTACTGCTGAAGGAACATCATGATGCTTCTCATCTGAAGCTGTTCCCGATACGAAGACGCGATCATCTCGGCCCTTTTAGGTCCTATACCTCTAACCTCGCCGAGCAGCTCCGGCTGGCTCTCCAATACATCAAGCGTTTGCTTCCCAAACGTCGCGACCAGCAGCTTAGCCGTTGCGGGCCCGATGCCCCTGATAAAGCCGGATGCCAGATACTTTTCTATGCCCTTGCTCGATACAGGGCGCATCGTCTCATAGGTCGTCACGCGCATCTGCCGGCCATAGTCCGGATGATCTACCCAATCTCCGGTCAGGCGGAGCGATTCCCCCTGCGTCACAAAGGGCAAAAGCCCCGTCGCTGTGACGTGGCTTCGCCCGCTCTTGACCTGGATCACCGTCCATCCGTTGGCCTCGTTACGGTATATGATATTCTCGACAACGCCTTCAAGACTGGGCATATAGCCTCCGTATAGTCGGAATCAGCTGCCTGACATGGTGAGTCGGCCGCAATTCAGCCCACTCACGGTACCAGGTTTTTTTGAATAGAAAACAAATAGCGCCTTTGCTCCTGTATATAGTATATCAATTTGTTCCAGCGAGAGCAAGAGCGGATTTTCGGGTGTTTTAACATACTTACGCATGACAGGATACAGGCAATCCTCTATAATTTATTTAATCATCAGTACAGGGAGGCTCGGAGGCATGCCGCACAAAGGCGTCAAAGTCATCGTGCAGAACCGCAAGGCTAGACATGACTACTTTGTCGTGGAAACCTACGAGGCCGGCATCGAGCTTCGGGGCACCGAGGTCAAGTCCATCCGGCTCGGGCAGTGCAACCTGAAGGACTGTTTTGCCCAAATTAATCGCGGCGAAATCAGCGTGTACGGCATGCACATTAGCCCATATGAAAAGGGGAACATCCACAACACGGATCCCCTGCGGTCGAAGCGTCTGCTGATGCATAAATCGGAGATCCGCAAGCTCAACCAGCAGGTCATGCAGCAGGGACTGACGCTCATTCCCCTGACAGTCTACCTGACAAACGGCCTGATGAAGGTTGAACTCGGCCTCTGCAAGGGCAAAAAGAATTACGACAAGCGCGAAGACATGCTGAAGCGTGACGCGGCCCGCGACATCGACAGGGCCATGAAGGACCGCGGCCGGCACGGACACGACGACTGACAGCGCAATGTGCGCGGCAATATGGGGGCGTATTTGGTTTCGACGGGGATCTGGAGGGTTTGAGAAGCGAGCGGCGGCCCTGAACCGCCTGACAACGGGAAAAACAATAACTGCGAACAATAACGAATTCGCTTTCGCGGCCTAACGCCGCGAACGTCGGCCTTAAGCCTCCCGCGGCGTAAGCCACCGGCGTCATAAAAGCGGGGAACGAGCCGGCTTAAGCTTTGCGGCCGGTCGGACTTTATGAAGCTACTGAAGCCGCGATCCTGTCTGCGGGAGCCCGGTAGAGGGAATGTCAAAACACAGACTGCGCTCGGAGATGCTTGGGTTCTCGGATTTTCGGACAGGGGTTCGACCCCCCTCGCCTCCACCACCCAACAACCCTAATCTTGATACGAGATTGGGGTTGTTACTTTTTATCCAGAAAGCCCGTATTTTCGGGTTTTCTGCTCTTGTTCCCGTAGGCTTAAACCTGTCTGATTCGACGTCCAGACGGGCATTTTTTATGATTTTGGGGGCTTTAGGCCTACGGGGAGTGTTACCATCGAGCGATGGTAACACTCCAAATTCGATGGTAACACTGAAAATTCGTTATGGTAACACTTTTCCTGAAAAATGCCTTCCCTCTACACCCAAAAGGGGCTCACACTTACTGATAATGTGAATCCTAAGAATGTTCATTTATCTAATCAATCTGTCTAAAACGAAATTGTAAGTAGATAATATTTCTTATTCTCCATAACGAATCCTGATTCTCTCACATCGGTAATAAATTGGCAGGCCGTCTTTTGATTCAATAGGTCCATTGAGTTGTTCAATTTCCCGGTTCATTCCTGCCTCCCAGAGTTTTGCCATTAACTCGCAGGTGGAGTCGATCGTTCTTCCGTTTTGAACTGTATTTTTCCTTTTTGCGCTGCTTCCCATCGGTGCCTTCTTCTACGGTAAGACCATTTTGATACTTTAACGAGTTTGCGCCCACCTTGCAACCCCTAAACCGAGGATTTGAACTCCTCTACTTGATGGGTCTTTTCGGCGTAATTACTCGGTTTTCCTGCTGCTGTCTACTCGAATTAACCTAAAGGCTACCTATCGTTCCGCCGCACCTCTTATCCGATTCTTCCAGGTAATAACGCCGAGCAAGGGTAATAGGAGTAGTCCGTTCATATAGTAAACCAGCTCCTACAACCGATTCTTCTTATATTTGCTTTGCTTGCTCCGGGATGTGTAAGTGCGGATGTAGGCTTCCGCAGCATTAAGGAAACACAGTAGACTGTTATGAAAACGAAGTGTCTTATGCCGTTATTACACTAGTGCCGTTTCTGACTGAGTATCTTTTATGAGAAAACACCTTTAATCATCAACATCGTGTATGTTTCCTGTTCCTGCTGCCCAATTTCGTATTTCTTTGTCATACCCCGTCTACCGGCAAGTACGAGATTGGCGCAAATATAACGATGCGGCTGTTTTCAACAGCCCACAGCATCTCGTCTTTCGGTATCCGTACCCTAGCCGGTGCAAGATGTTGAATTTGGCTACCGTTCAGACCTGCTAGCTGGCATCAGTATGGTAGCCGCCTTCAAAATATAATTATTCTATACATCACTGTATCGACAACGGCCCGACAGAGGGCTTCTGGGGAATTGTGAAGGCAGAGATGTACAATCTTCAAAGATTCACTTCGGAATAAGACCTGCGTAGAGCAATTGAGGACTTCATTCGATACTACAACGAAGGCCGATACCAAGCCAGGTTCGGTTTCAGATCACCGACTGAAGTGAGGGCCGAGGCCTTTGCAAGCACAGAGCCGGTGCAGTATCCGATCCCGGAAAACCGTCGGATTCAAAAGTACAAGCGAAGGTATGCGGTATGACCAGCGGTGATCCAGAGGCCGAACTCCGCTACGCTCCGTTCAGCCTCTGGATCGAAAAAGCACCCTGCCCGTTGGGGCAAGGTGCCGTAGAGTTGCTTTGGATATTTCCTGTGTATACTTGACAAGGGCGGATTAAACATGCCGGACTCCAGTGCCCCGGATTTACATCAGCAGGCGCGCAGAATTCTATCGACGACGAGCTTTCTGAAGTTCGGCGTCAACCGGCAGAAATAAGCTGTGAAACCTGTTACACGCACTACAAGATCCGGATACAGATCCGGATTCTCGTTGGCTGCGAGGATCTGATCGGCGTTGATGAT
>JAFRLF010000012.1 GCA_017431365.1 Clostridia bacterium
ACTCTGGAAGCTGGGCATCCCCGCCAAGACGGAGCACAACGAGGCCGCGCCCGGGCAGCATGAGCTGGCGCCCATATTCGCTTCCGCCAAACGTGGCGACAGATCACAATCAGCTGACCATGGAGTTCATGCGCAAGGTGGCAGCCCGGCACGATATGGTCTGTCTCCTCAACGAAAAGCCCTTCCGCGGCGTCAACGGCAGCGGCAAGCACAACAACTGGTCGCTGTGCACGTCGGACGGACACAATCTGCTCAACCCCGGCGACAGCCCCAGCGACAACGCGCAGTTCCTGCTCTTCCTCTGCGCCGTGATCCGCGCGGTGGACGAGCATCAGGATTTGCTGCGCATCGCCGTGAGCACCGCGTCGAACGACAACCGACTCGGCGGCAGCGAGGCGCCGCCCGCCATCATCAGCATCTTCCTCGGACAGGAGCTGACGGACATCCTGGAGGCGCTGGTCTCGCGGACCGACTACGAGCAGCACGAGCATCAGGTCATGGACATCGGGGTGGACATTCTGCCGAAATTCCCCCGCGACACCACGGACCGCAACCGCACGTCGCCCTTCGCCTTTACGGGCAACAAGTTCGAGTTCCGCTCGCCCGGCAGTTCGCTTTCCGTGTCGGGGCCAAACGTCGTCCTGAACACCATCGTGGCGGACGTGCTCGAGCAGTTCGCCGACAAGCTGGAGCAGGCGGACGATTTCGCCGTGGCGCTCAACAGGATCATCCGGCACACCATCAGGGATCACCGGAGGATCATCTTCAACGGAAACGGCTACGCGCCGGAGTGGACGGCGGAAGCGGAAAAGCGTGGCCTCGTGAATTACGCGTGCACGGCGGACGCGCTGCCGCACATGGTCGACGAGAAGAACATCGCCCTGTTTGAAAAGCACGGCGTGTTCACGGCTTCGGAGCTGCGCTCCCGCATGGCCATCATGCAGGAAAATTACAATAAGACCATTCACATCGAAGCGCTGACGATGATCGACATGGTCAACAGGGATATCATCCCCGCGGTGGTCGGGTATTCGGCTCAGCTGAGCGACGCCGCCGCGAAGAAGTCGGCCGTCGGGCTGGACAACGGCTGCGAGCTCAGGCGATGCGCCCAGCTGAACGAGAACCTGAAGGCCATAGACGCCCGCGTCCAGGCGCTGGAACGGGCGGTGCAGTCCCTGCCCCAGGGCATCGGGCCGGAAGGCGAGAGCCATTACTACCATGACATAGTGGTCAAGATCATGCAGTCTCTGAGGACTGTTGTGGACGAGACGGAGCTCATGGTCAGCTCGAAGGCCTGGCCTTATCCCGGATACGGCGAACTGCTTTTCGGCGTGAGATGAATGGCCTGATCAGGCAATGAACAGAATTATGGATGGAAACACACTGTGAGGTTACGGACAATGAGACGGACAATGAAATTGAAAAAATGGCTTTGCCGGGCGGCGGCATACGGCCTCGTCGCCCTTATGTTGACTGTAAGCATGCCGGTTTTCCTCGCGGAGGGCGGGGACGAGCCCAAGACGGAACAGCCTGCCGGCCAGAGCGAAGGTAGCCAGAGTGAGGGCGGCCAGAGCGAGAGCGGCCAGAGTGAGGGCGGTCAGAGCGAAGGCGGTCAGAGTGAGGGCGGCCAGAGCGAAGGCGGTCAGAGTGAGGGCGGCCAGAGCGAAGGCGGTCAGAGCGAGGGCGGTCAGAGCGAGGGCGGCCAGAGCGAAGGCGGTCAGAGCGAGGGCGGCCAGAGCGAAGGCGGCCAAAGCGAAGGCGGCCAGAGTGAGGGTGGTCAGAGCGAGGGCGGCCAGAGCGAAGGCGGTCAGAGCGAGGGCGGTCAGAGCGAGGGCGGCCAGAGCGAAGGCGGCCAATCCGGCGGCGGCAGCGGCCGCAAACCTGTGAATCCCACCAGAGCGCCCGAGCCCGAAACGCCGGCGGCACCCGCCGCGACCGAGGAACCCGATGTTGCGGAGGGTACTCCCGTGTCCCTGACCACGGGCCGCGCGCTTGAAGGCGAGCGCAGCGCGATTTTTGCCCTCGCGCTCGACAACGAGCCCGACGGGCGGCCTCAGGCCGCGATGAGCGACGCGGATATCGTGTTTGAGATCCAGGCGGGCGAGGACGGATCGACGACTTATCTGGCCCTCTATTCGGACGTCTTGCCGGAAACGGCTGGGCCCGCTGAACGCCTGAATCCCATGACGCTGAGCCTTGCGCAGGCTTTCTCGGCGCAGGCTGTCGGTGCGGGAAGCGACGGCCTTGCCGTGGACGCGCCGGTCATCGACGCGCTGAACGGCGGATCGTACTTCTTCAGAGATACCGGGCGCTTCGCGCCGCATAACGTCATGACCCGCATTCAGAAGCTGGCTTCTGAAATCAACCTGGCGGCTCCGCTTACCGGAAATCTGATGTTTGGCCGTGAGTATTCGCGCGGCGCCGAGAGCGCCACGGTCTTCCGCGTGCACAGCAATCCTGATATGGGGTATTACCCCTCGTACGAATTTGTGCCGTCCGAGGGCGTATACTACAGGTATTACAACCGGCGCGACAACCTGGACGCCACAGGCGTTCACTATACCTGCGCCAATGTGATCGTCATGCGCTATGACGGGCCGTGGGATCAGCCGCTGCAGGGCCAGGGCGTCTGCAGTTATTTCCTCGGCGGATCGTATCAGCGCGGCACGTGGCGCATGACGGACGGAGAGCTGTTCTTCTACGACGAGGCGGGCGAGCGGATCGTCCTGCGTCGCGGAAAGACATTCGTGCACATAGTCGACAATGAGACTCTTCTTGAAATAGCAAGGTGAAAGTGAGGATGAATCCATGAAAGCCATCGTTTGTTTCGGTGAAGTCATGATGCGCCTGGCGCCTCCCGGATATCTGCGCCTCGGCCAGACCGATACCCTGGGCATGACCTTCGGCGGCGCGGAGTGCAACGTGTCCGTGTCTCTCGCCAACTATGGGCAGAACGTACGTTACGTGACCCGGCTGCCCGACAACCCTCTGACGGACGCCTTTGAGGCACAGCTGCGCGGCTTTGGGGTGGACATCAGCCATATCGTCAGGGGTGGCGACCGCATGGGCATCTACTTTGTCGAGAAGGGAGCGTCCATGCGCCCCTCGAAGGTCATCTACGACAGGAAGTACTCCTCGATCGCCGGCGTCAAGCCCGGAGACATCGATTGGGACAGCGTCTTCGACGGAGCGCAGTGGTTCCACTGGACGGGCATTACACCGGCTCTGTCCGACAGCGCCGCCGAGGTGACGCTGGAAGCCTGCAAAAAGGCGAAGGAAAAGGGACTGACCGTCTCCTGCGATCTCAACTACCGCAAAAAACTCTGGACGCGCGAGAAGGCCCGAAAGGTCATGTCCGAACTGGTGACCTACGTCGACGTGATGATCGCCAACGAAGAGGATTCCAAGGACGTCTTCGGCATCGAGGCTGAGGGCAGCGACATCGAGAGCGGAAAGCTCTCCGAGACGGGATACCGCGATCTGGCGCGCAAGCTTTCCTCCACCTTCGGCGCGAAGAAGGTGGCCTTCACCCTGCGCGAATCCATATCCGCCAACGACAACAACTGGTCGGCTCTGCTGTACGACGCCGCGAGCGACACGGCCGTCCGTTCCCGGCAGTACGCCATTCGCATCGTCGATCGCGTGGGCGGCGGAGATTCGTTCGGCGGCGGCCTCATTTACGGCATGATCAACGGCATGAACGACGCCGACGCAGTCAATTTTGCCGCGGCCGCCTCGGCCCTGAAGCACACCATCGAGGGCGATTTCAACCGCGTGACTCTGGACGAGGTCATGGCGCTCATGGACGGCAGCGGCTCGGGTCGCGTGCAGAGATAAAACCAAAGATTGAACGACAGGCGCGGGGCTTGACTCGCGCCTGTCGGTTTACATCCGGAATTTACGTCAGATTGGAGATGGGTATATGCTGAACACCCCGCTCATCAGCGGAAAGCTCTCCCTTCGCACGAGGCTCGTCCTCCCTCCAATGGCCACGCAGAAGTCGGACAGCGGTGGCATGCCGGACGACGGGCTCGTTTCGTATTATGAGGCGTACGCGCGCAATCCTCTGATCGGCCTGATGATCACCGAACACAGCTATGTTGACATCCAGGGCAAGGCCAGTTCGCGGCAGATGTCCTTCGCCGAAGACGGCGTGATCCCCTCTCAGAGGCGGCTCGTGGACGCCTGCCATGCCGTAAACCCGGATCTGACGATCTTCGCTCAGATCAATCACGCCGGGAAAAACACTTCGCCCGAGGTGACGGGACAGGAACTCGTCTCCGCCAGCGCCCTCTCGGGCAAGGGCGGGCAGGCGCGCGCCATGACGCGTGAGGAGATTCGCTCTGTCGAGCGCCGTTTCGCCGAAGCCGCCCGCCGCGTCAGGCAGGCGGGCTATGACGGCGTGGAGATCCATGCCGCGCACGCCTATCTGCTGAATCAGTTCTATTCGCCCCTGACGAATAAGCGCACGGATGAGTACGGCGGCGCGCTCGAAAATCGCCTCCGCTTTCTGATCGAAACGCTCAGGCTGACCCGGGAAGCCGTCGGACCAGACTATCCCATCGCCGTTCGCCTCGGTGGATGCGACTATCAACCGGGCGGCAGCACGGTGCAGGACGCTGTGACGGCCTGCGCCATGCTGGAGGCGGAGGGCGCAGACCTCATCGATCTGTCCGGCGGGATGTGTTTCTATTCGAGGGCGGGGCATGACGAGGCCGGATGGTTTTCGGACATGAGTGCCGCGGTCAGACAGGCCGTCAGTGTGCCCATCCTGCTCACAGGCGGCGTCACGCGCCCCGACGAGGCGGAAACCCTCCTCGAAGCCGGGACGGCCGACCTCATCGGCGTGGGGCGGGCGCTGCTCAGGGATCCCCTTTGGGGCGTGACGTCTGCAATGCAGTGATTTTTTGACAGAATACACGCTGGGGAGGGAAGAAGCCTATGCGATACACAAGCCGGATCATTCTGGACAACAAGTTGGGCATGCTGAAAAGACAGATCGACCGCGACGTGACGCCGATCGTCGGCTGGGAGACGCGGCAGGTTTTGTATACCGAGCCCGTGCGCTTTGAACCCATCGAGGCGGCGTGGTCGCCCATAGGCGTCGGAGGTCATTGGGTCAGCACCTACGACAGGACGCGTTTTTTCCGGTGCAGGACGGTCGTACCGGCGGTCTTTGAAGGCAGGCGGCCTTACCTGATCCTCGACGTGGGCGGCGAGGGCCTGGTGCGTGTTAACGGACAGATCGTCTCCGGGATCGTCTCGTACCTGCCGGGGAGTTTTCTGGGCGACCGGCTGCGCACGCGCGTCGTGCTGCCCGAGTCGTGCCGCGCGGGCGACGAGATCGAGATAGAGATCGAAGCCTGCCTCAACTTTCTCGAGAGCAGCTATACGGTCAGCTCGGAGGCGCCGGATCCGGTCGTCGAGTATACATTCAAAAGGGCCGACTTTGCCGCGGCGGACGAGGCAGTCGAGAGCTATTATTTCGACCTGTTGACGGCTGTGGAGGCCATGGACACATTTGAGAACCCCTTGGACGCGCTGCAGCGCTCCAACGCGCGCGTCCTTAATCCCACTGTGCAGCGGGTCATGGACGTCCTGAACGCCGACAGCGGCCTGCACGAAAAGCTGTTTTCAGCCTGTATGCGCTCCGTCGATCAGCTGGAACTGGAATTTGGCTTTGAACGGCTCAGGGCTTCCGTCCCGGCGGCGGCTGAGACGTTGAAGCGGGGCCTGGCCGGCATCCCGGACAAGGCGTCCGCCATGGTCAGGTTCGTGGGGCAGAGCCATATCGACACCGCGTGGCTGTGGCCGCTCAAGGAGAGCGTTCGCAAGTGCGGGAAGACGTTTTCCAACGTCCTCGACCTGATGGACCGTTACCCGGAATTCATCTTCGCCTTCAGTCAGCCGCAGCTTTTCGACTACACGGAGCGCTTCTATCCTCAGCTGTTCGAGAGGATCCGCGAGCGCGTGGCGGAGGGCCGCATCGAACTCGTGGGCAACGCCTGGGTCGAGATGGACACGAACGTCCCGTCGGGCGAGTCGCTCGTGCGTCAGCTGCTCTACGGGCGGGCTTACTATCTTGAGAAATTTGGCCGCGCGTCCAGGGTATTCTGGATGCCGGACGTCTTCGGATACTCGTGGGCGCTCCCGCAGATCATGAAGCGCTCGGGCGTCGATTATTTTTTCACGTCGAAACTCGTGAACAATGACACGAACAACTTCCCTCATTCGCTGTTCATGTGGCAGGGCGTAGACGGGACGCGGATCCTCTCGTATTTGCAGCGGCTGGGGTACAACGGCGACCTGGACGCGAACACGCTGCGCACGATCCATGCCCGCTTTGACCAGAAGGACGTCTGCGACACGTCCCTCATGACCATAGGTTACGGGGACGGCGGCGGCGGCCCGAGCTACCAGATGCTGGAACGCGGCAGACGCCTCAGGGACTTTCCCGGCCTGCCTCGTTCGGCCTTTTCCACAAGTCTGGCCTTTTTCCAGGACGCGGAGAAGGTTCAGGACAGGATCCCTGTATGGAACGACGAGATGTACTACGAGTTTCATCGCGGAACATACACTTCTCAGGCGCGGACGAAGAAGAACAACCGCAAGGGCGAGCTCCTTCTCAGGCGGACTGAGATAGCCTGCGCCATGGCCTGCGCTCTGACGGGGCGGCCCTGCCCCACGAAGGAACTCGCCGGGCTCTGGAAAAAGCTGCTGACCAACCAGTTTCACGACATATTGCCCGGTTCCTCGATCCATCAGGTTTACGAGGACTGCGACAGGATCTACGCTGAGATATTCGAAAAGGCGCAGGTTCTTCTTGATGGCGCGATCGAAGCTCTTGCTGCGAGCCTGGGTCTGCAAAGTGATCAGGTAGCCGTCTGGAATTTCCTGAGCTGGCCCGTGACTGAAACTGTCGCGGCGCGTCTGCCCGGAAGTATGTCGGGCCTGATGGACGCGGACGGACGTGAACCGTCGGCCAGCGTCACGTCGGCCGACGGCGGCGCGGACGTCGTGTTCCGGGCCGAGGCGGTGCCGCCGCTTGGCGCGCGCGTCTACACGGCGTACAACGGGCAGGCGGCGCAGATCCCGCTCCGCGCTTCGGCGATGGAATTGGAAAACGTACACCTGCGCCTGCGTTTGGACCATGACGGGAACGTCGTCTCCCTCTATGACAGGGACAGCGGGCGCGAGGTATTCCAGACGGGGACACTCAACAACCTCCTGACCGTGTTTGAGGACATCCCTCACAGGGAATCTGCCTGGAATATCGACCTGGAGTATCAGAATCACGCATGGCCGCTTGACAGCGCCGAAAGTGTCGAGCTTGTCGAGGACAGCGCCGTTCGCGCGGTCGTCCGTGTCACCCGGCGGTTCAATCTGTCGACCATCGAACAGGATATCGTCCTCGCGCGCGGCGCGCGGCGGGTGGACTTTGTCACGCGCGTGGACTGGCGGGAAACCCAGCGCATGCTGAAGGCGGCCTTTTACCCGGACGTGCTCTCTCCGAAGGCGACGTACGAGATCCAGTTCGGCGCCATCGAGCGCCCGACGCACTGGAACACCAGCTACGACATCGCGCGCTTTGAGGTCTGTGGACACAAGTGGGCGGATCTGTCCGAAGGCCTGTACGGCGTCAGCCTGCTCAACGACTGCAAGTACGGCTATGACATCAAGGACAACTGTATGAGGCTGACGCTCCTGCGCGCGCCAAATTACCCCGATCCCACGGGCGACAAGGGCGAGCACGTCTTTACGTACTCCGTCTATCCCCACGGCGGGGACTGGCGCGTGGGCGGTACGGTGCGCGCGGCGTATGAGCTGAACGCGCCGCTGGTAGCGATGCCTGGCCAGGATTCGGGTGCGCCCGGCATGAGGGATTTCTCCTTTGCCTCTGTCGATAGCGATCACGTGATCATCGACACTGTGAAGGGCGTCGAGGACGGAGACGGGCTGATCTTCCGCCTCTACGAATCCCAGGGCGCGCGGAGTCCTGTGAAGCTGAGATTCGGCTTTCCGGTTGACGCGGTCTTTGAATGCAATCTGATGGAGGACGTCGAGAGCGAGCTCCCGCTCGACGGGGACGCCGTCGACCTGTATATCAAGCCATATGAAATCAAGACATACCGGGTGAAACTCAGGTGCTGACGAGCCGCCGGAACCTAGAAAGACGCCGCCCCGCCAGCCGATGTCCGGCTGTCGGGGCGGCGC
>JAFRLF010000142.1 GCA_017431365.1 Clostridia bacterium
AACTATTGTCTCAGTATTAACTACTAAATTCCCGGCAAAATCCATGATTCGCCATCAAAAGCCATCAAAGATTCACGGGCATGAAAAGACCCCGGAAATGGCGTATTTCCAGGGCTTGTTGACTCTTGTTGGGCCTGATTAGCGCTTGCTGAACTGCGGCGCGCGACGGGCGGCCTTCAGACCGTACTTCTTGCGCTCCTTCATACGAGGATCGCGGGTCAGGAATCCGGCCTTCTTGATGGCGGGCTTGAGGTCCGCGTCGGCCTTGACCAGAGCGCGGGCGATGCCATGACGGATAGCGCCGGCCTGGCCGGTGTAGCCGCCGCCGTGCACGTTGACGATGACGTCAAAGCGGGCGCCGGTTTCGGTCAGAGTCAGAGGCTGACGGACGACGGTCTTCAGCGTTTCAAGGCCGAAGTAGCTGTCGAGTTCGCGCTTGTTGATGATGATATTGCCCTCGCCAGGAATCAGACGAACGCGAGCGATCGCCTTCTTTCTCCTGCCAACTGCATTGTAGGAAACTTCAGACATGTTTTCGTCCTCCTCCCGTTACTTGTTCAGGGTTTTCAGATCAAAGGCCACGGGCTTCTGAGCCTGGTGCTCATGCTCCGGCCCACGGTAAACGTGCAGCTTTTTGATCATGGCGTAGCCGAGGGGGCCCTTCGGCAGCATGCCGCGAACGGCCTCTTTGAGGACGAACTCGGGCTTGCGGTCCATCAGCACGCGGTAGCTGGTCTCTTTCAGGCCGCCCGGATATCCGGTGTGATGACGGTATACCTTCTGATCCAGCTTTCTGCCGGTCAGGATCATTTTATCGGCGTTCACGACGATGATATAATCGCCCGTGTCGACATGGGGCGTGAAGGTGGGCTTATGCTTGCCGCGCAGCATCAGCGCGATCAGGGAAGCCAGGCGTCCAAGGACCTGACCTTCAGCGTCGATGACATACCACTGGCGCTCTACGTTAGAGGCCTTTGCCATATAAGTGCTCACTGCTCTATTCCCTCCCAGGTGATTAAAGACAAAAAACTGTATGACCCGGCGTTGGTCAGGCGCTGGTCAGACTCACGTCCATGGGCTCGGGGCTAGTGAGCCGCATTGACACAAGATGTATTATATGAGTTCAGAAGGGCGTTTGTCAACCGGTATCACAACTTTTACACGACGGATCAACCGTGGGCCGAAGCGCCGTCCGCGATCAGGTCGCTCAGCTTTTTCCCGTAGAAAAAGTCGTGAATCATGCGGTCGTACTCCATCCACATGGGCAGCGTTTCGCAGATAGTCCTGCGGGGGCAGGTGTTGCTCTCCGACGCCAGACAGGCCACGGACGAGAGCGTGCTCTCCGTCAGGGTTAGGATCTCGCCCACGGAGCAGTCTTCGGGACGCCGGCTCAGCCTGTAGCCGCCGCCCTTTCCGCTGGCGCCGGTGAGCAATCCGCCGCCGACGAGGTCCTTGACAATGCTTTCGAGATACTTTTTTGAAATGCCCTGCCGGGCGGCGATGTCCTTGAGTGGGGTATAGCCGTCGGCGCCATGCGTCGCAAGGTCGATCATGACGCGGATCGCGTATCTGCCTCTCGTAGATATCATTGGAACACCGCCTCTCGCGTTTTCGCCTATTATACTACAGGGTGAATGGAAAAATCAAGCCCTATTTGCCTATTGACAAGGTAGGTAAATAGGGATATAATTGGGTCATGGCAGACGAAAGGGGAGTTTTTATTGATTTACGCTGACAACGCCGCTACGACAAAGATGAGCCCGGCAGCCGTTCAGACGATGGTTTCCCTGATGCAGGAGGCGTGGGGGAACCCGTCCAGCCTGTACGCGCACGGGCAGAAGGCAAAGGAGATCCTTGAAAAGGCGCGCGGGGACATCGCCACCGCGATCGGGGCCGACAGCCGCGAGATCATATTCACCTCGGGCGGGAGCGAGGCCGACAATCAGGCCATCCTGACCGCCGCGGACATCGGCGCAAAAAAGGGGAAAAAACACATCCTCTCTTCGGCGTTTGAACACCACGCCGTGCTGCACGCGCTGAAAAAGCTGGAAAGACAGGGCTATGAGGTCACGCTGGTCGACGTGCATGAAAACGGACTGATCGTCCCCGAAGAGGTCGAGGCCGCCATACGGGAGGATACCTGCCTCGTGACGATCATGTACGCGAACAACGAGATCGGTACCATCCAGCCCATCCGCGAGATCGGCCGGATCTGCCGCGAGAAGGGCGTGCTCTTTCACACCGACGCGGTACAGGCGGTCGGCCATATACCCGTCGACGTCGGAGAGGACCACATCGACATGCTTTCGGCTTCGGCGCACAAATTCCACGGGCCGAAGGGCGTCGGCTTCCTATATAGAAAGAAGGGGATACCGGCCTCGGTGCTGATCGAAGGCGGAGCGCAGGAGCGCGGCAGACGCGCCGGGACCGAAAACGTTCCGGGCGTCGCAGCCATGGCCGAAGCGCTGAAGGAATCCTGCGCGAATATGGCGCGCAGCGCGGCTCAGATGACGGCGATCAGGGACCGGCTCATCGAAGGGCTGCGCGCGATCCCGCATTCGGCGCTGAACGGCGACGCCGTGAAGCGCCTGCCCGGCAACGTGAACTTCTGCTTTGAGGGGATCGAGGGCGAATCGCTGCTTTTGCTGCTTGACGACAAGGGCGTGCAGGCCTCTTCGGGCAGCGCGTGTACGTCCGGGTCTCTGGATCCGAGCCACGTACTGCTGGCTATCGGCCGGGTGCACGACGTGGCGCACGGGTCGCTGCGCCTGAGCATCGGCGAGGACACCACGGCGTTGGACGCCGACGCCATCGTCGAAGCGGTCAGGCAGACCGTCGAGTACCTGCGCGGGTTTTCTCCGATATGGAGAGACTTGACGACAGGGAAAAAACCCTTTATTCTATGAGGAGGTACAAGTCATGGCGCTTTACAGTGAAAAAGTCATGGATCATTTCAGGAATCCCCGCAACGTCGGCGTGATCGAAGACGCCAACGGCATCGGAGAGGTCGGCAACGCGAAGTGCGGCGATATTATGAAAATGTACCTGAAGATCGAAGACGATATCATTCAGGACGTCAAGTTTGAGACATTCGGCTGCGGCAGCGCCATCGCCTCAAGCTCGATGGCGACGGAATTGATCAAGGGAAAGCCGGTGGCCGACGCGATGAAGCTGACCAACAAGGCGGTGGCCGAAGCGCTCGACGGGCTGCCGGACTATAAAATGCACTGCTCGGTTCTCGCGGAAGAGGCTATCCGCTCCGCGCTGGAGGACTACCGGCGCCGGACGGGCGAATCGTGTAGCGGCGTACAAAAGACGCCTGAAGCATGACACGAATGCGTCCGAATAGACGACAAGGAGAGGAAAATCATGTCAAAGATCTACAAGGGAACGCTGGGACTCATCGGGAACACGCCGCTGGTGGAAGTCGAAAACATCGAAAAAGAACTTGGCCTCGAGGCGACCGTACTGGTCAAGCTCGAGTACTTCAACCCGGCCGGGAGCGTTAAGGACCGCGTCGCGAAGGCCATGATCGAGGACGCGGAGGAGAAGGGCCTTCTGAAAGAAGGGTCCGTCATCATCGAGCCGACCTCCGGCAACACCGGCATCGGCCTCGCGGCGATCGCGGCGGCCAAGGGCTACCGCGTCATACTGACCATGCCTGAGACGATGAGCGTGGAGCGCAGGAATATCCTCAAGGCGTACGGCGCGGAGATCGTCCTGACAGAGGGCTCGAAGGGCATGAAGGGCGCCATCGCCCGGGCTGAGGAGCTCGCGAAGGAGATCCCCGGCGCGTTTATCCCGGGACAGTTCGTCAATCCCGCGAATCCGGCTATCCACAGGGCGACCACGGGTCCGGAGATCTGGAACGACACGGACGGCAAGGTCGACATCTTTATCGCGGGAGTCGGCACGGGCGGCACGGTGACCGGCGTCGGCGAATACCTGAAGTCGAAGAACCCGGAAGTCAGGGTCGTCGCGCTGGAGCCGGAGGATTCTCCCGTTCTCTCCGAGGGCCGGGGCGGCCCGCACAAGATCCAGGGCATCGGTGCGGGCTTCGTGCCGGACGTGCTGAATACCGGCGTATACGACGAAGTGTTCAAGGCCTCCGCGCAGGACGCCTTCAGCACGGCGAAGCTCCTTGCCCGCAAGGAAGGCATTTCCGTGGGCATATCTTCCGGCGCAGCGCTGTACGGGGCGATCACCCTGGCAAAGCGCCCCGAAAACAGGGGAAAGGTGATCGTCGCGCTGCTCCCGGACAGCGGTGACCGCTATTACTCGACGCCCCTGTTCACCGCGGCGTGACCGTCCGTCCGCGAAACCGGATAGAGATTTAATAAGCACTTGAGATTTTTGGGCGCAGCCGCCGCTGGCGGCTGCGCCGCCTTTATGTTGCGCGCCTGTAAAAGTAACCGCGCCGCGAGTAGAAGCTTTTAACACAGGTATATCATGTGAGAGGGCCCGGGCCTATTGACATCCGCGCGCGCATGTGGTTTAATATGCCTTGCCGAAAAGTATAGTTAAAATAAACCACAGGATTTCTAAACTTCGCGTTTGATGTTAAGCTATTCGAAAGAGGGGTGAATCCGGTGGACTTCGGGCTGCGCCTAAAGGATTTGAGGCTGCGCCGCGGGCTGACTCAGGAGGAGCTTGCCGACCGCTGCGAACTGAGCAAGGGGTTCATTTCGCAGGTGGAGAGGAACCTGGCCTCGCCGTCGATCGCCACGCTGACGGACCTGTTGGAATGTCTGGGGTGTACGCTTCAGGAGTTTTTCAGCGACGACGGCAATGAAAAGACGGTCTACACCCGCGCCGACATGTTTGTCAAGGAAGA
Source organism: Clostridia bacterium (assembly GCA_017431365.1). Taxonomy (GTDB): domain Bacteria; phylum Bacillota; class Clostridia; order Christensenellales; family Aristaeellaceae; genus Firm-10. The sequence goes on from JAFRLF010000142.1 coordinate 4,835, forward strand.
CGACGAGACGCTGAAGGGCCGGATCACCTGGCTGGTGCCCAACGCGCAGAAAAACAGCATGGAACCGATTCTGGTCGAGCTCGGTCCCGGAGGGACCTGCAGCGAGATGCCCCCGCACGAGGGCGAAGAGTTCGGCTACGTCATCACGGGCACTGTGACCCTTCTCACCGGGACGACCCGGCAGAAGGTGCGCGCGGGGGAGAGCTTCTGCCTGCATCCGCGCTCCGCTCATACCCTGAAAAACGAAACAACGCACGTCGTTAAATTCATTTGGGTCACTGACCCGCCGGCATTTTAAGGGAGGACGAGCCGTATGCGCAAGCTGATAGAATTCCGGAACATCGTCAAGAGCTTTGACGGACAGGTGGTGCTCAAGGGCGTCAATCTGAACATCAATGAAAACGAGTTCGTCACGCTGCTGGGCCCTTCCGGCTGCGGAAAGACCACCCTTCTGCGCATCCTGGGCGGTTTTCTGGAGCAGGACGAGGGCACGGTCATCTTCGACGGACAGTGCATCGACAAGGTCCCGCCCTACAAGAGGGAGATCAACACGGTGTTCCAGCGCTACGCGCTCTTCCCGCACATGAACGTGTACGAGAACATCGCGTTCGGCCTGCGCATCAAAAAGCTGGGCGACGACATCATCAGCCAGAAGGTCAACCGCATGCTCTCTCTGGTGAATCTGGAGGGCTATGAAAAGCGCAACGTGACCCGCCTTTCCGGCGGACAGCAGCAGCGCGTGGCGATTGCCCGGGCCCTGGTGAACGAGCCCAACGTCCTTCTGCTCGACGAACCTCTGGGCGCTCTGGATCTGAAGCTGCGCAAGGAAATGCAGCGCGAGCTCAAGCGCATCCAGCAGGAGGTCGGCATCACGTTCATCTACGTCACACACGATCAGGAAGAGGCCCTGACCATGAGCGACAAGATCGTGGTCATGAATGCCGGCGAGATCGAGCAGATCGGCACGCCTCTCGAGATATACAACGAGCCGATCAACGCGTACGTCGCCCGATTCATCGGCGAGAGCAACATCGTCACCGGCGAGATGCGGACGGAGAACACGCTGCGCTTTGACGACAGGGATTTCGTGATCCCCGACCTTCGGATGAAGGCCGGCGAAACCGTGGACGTGCTCATCCGCCCGGAAGACATCGCCATCGTGCCCATCAACGAGGGTGTCATGCGCGGCGAGGTCAAGAGCGTGGTGTTCAAGGGCGTGCATTACGAGCTCATGGTGGAAACCCGCACGGGCACCAGCAAGACCGTCAAAATGCACGTGGTGACGCAGCACGACCTCGCCAACCCCGACACCATGGAAAAGATCAGCGCCAACGACTTCTACGTCGACCTGGACGATCTGGAGAACGGCGAGCTGACGGATCAGGACTTCGTCTCCATCGCCAACGCCCAGGCGTGGGATGAAAACGACAGGGACATCTCCCTGACCCGCGTCACCCATAACATCGAAAAGAAGACCGGCGTCTACCAGATCACCTTCGCCACGGACAAGAAGACGGAAATCACCGTCAAGGTGTACGTCATCCATCCGGAGTACGTGGAGGACGCGCGGCACAACATCGGCATCAGCGCGCTGGACTTCTTTATCACGCAGGACGAGATCCAGGAGTCCATGGCCATCTCCACCGACCTGAAGACGTGGGCCTCGGCCGAAGCCTGGAATCTGCAGGACGATTCTCCCGTCGACATCACGGACGTGAAGTTCGACTTCGATCCGGCGTCGGTGACGGAAGGCTCGTATGACATCACGTTCGCGACGCAGGGACGGGAGCTTAAGGTCGAGACGACGTCCCGCCACGAGGAAGGCGACCGCGTGGGCCTGTCCTTCGGCCCGGAGGACATCCACGTCATGAGAAAGGCGGTACACGAGACGTGAAATCCTTTTTTCGCATGAGCTATCCGTACCTGCTCTGGATGGCCATATTCATCGTGGCGCCGATGGTCATGATCCTCCTGTACGCCTTCACCCGCTCGGGCAACAGCATGCTCACCTTCCAGTTCACGTTGGAACACTTCGCGAATTTCTTTACCGATCCGACGTTTATGCGCGTGCTGTGGACGTCGCTGAGGATCGCCTTCCTGACGACGGTGTTCTGCATCCTCATCGGGTACCCGGCGGCGCTGTTCATCGCCAATCTGCCCGAGCGCCGGCAGACGATGATGGTCCTGCTTTTGACTCTGCCCATGTGGATCAACATGCTGCTGAAGACCTACGCCTGGCGCGGCATCCTGATGAATTTCGATCTCGAGAGCGAGATCAAGGTCTTCATCGGCATGGTGTACGACTTTTTGCCCTACATGATCATCCAGATCCACACCTCCATCGCCAAAATGGACCGCGAGCTCCTGACCGCCGCCCAGGACCTGGGCGCCAACCGATGGAAGTCCTTCACCAAGGTGACCCTGCCCCTGAGCGTGCCTGGCATCATCAGCGGGATCACGCTCGTTTTCCTGCCGGCGGTGTCGAGCTTCGTCATTCCCAAGCTGCTGGGCGGCGGCGACTATGTGCTGATCGGCAACCTGATCGAGATCTATTTTCTCACCGCAGGGGACTGGAATTTCGGCAGCGCCATCTCTCTGATCATGGCGGTCATCATCATCGTGTCCATGTGGGCGACGAAAAAGCTCGATCGCAGCGCGCAGGAGGACTGAGCCTATGGATAAGAAGAGAAAGAGTCGCTTTCTGTCGAACGGGTATCTCATCCTGGTGCTGGTGTTTATCTACCTGCCGATTCTCTACGTGGTGTTCTTCTCCTTCAACGAGGGGAAGTCGCTGACCCACTTCACGGGGTTTTCCCTGCGCTGGTATCAGAACATGTTCGAGGATCGGACGATGCTCGAGTGCATATACTATACCGTCCTGGTAGCCGTGATCGCCACGGTGGTGTCCACGGTCGTCGGGACGATAGCGGCCATCGGCCTTTCGAAGGCGCGTCCGCTGGTGCGGACAGCGGCGCTTGAAATCAACAACCTCCCGGTCATGAACCCGGACATCGTCACGGCCATAGGACTGATGCTTCTGTTCATCTCGGCGAAGGTCCAGCTGAGCCTGGTCACGCTGATCCTGGCGCACATCACCTTCTGCATACCCTATGTCATCCTGACGGTCATGCCGAAACTGCGCCAGCTCGACGACAACGTGGCGGAGGCGGCGCTCGACCTCGGGGCGACGCCCTGGCAGGCGCTGACCAAGGTGATTCTGCCCCAGATCTATCCGGCGATCCTCTCAGGGGCGCTGATCGCCTTCTCCATGTCGTTTGACGACTTTGTGATCTCCTTCTTTACCGCGGGGGTGGGCATCAACAACATCTCCATGTACGTTTACTCCATGAAGCGGTACAATCCCAGCGTCAACGCCCTGTCCACGCTGATCGTGGTGGTGGTTACGCTGATCCTGATCATGGTCAACCTGATTCCTCACATAAGGGACAAAAAATTAAACAAGGGGGATATAGTACGATGAAAAAGGTTCTGACGGCTGTTCTGGTGATCTGTCTTATAGCCATGGGGGCGGCGGGTCTGGCTGAGAAGAAGGACCCCGTTGCCGAGTACGGCAGCGACGTGCTGAACGTGTACAACTGGGGCGAGTACATCGACAAACAGGTCATCACCAACTTCGAGAAGGAATACGGCGTCCGCGTCAACTACTCCCTGTTTTCCTCCAACGAGGAGATGTACACCAAACTCCTCTCCGGCGCGTCCTACGACGTGCTTGTGCCTTCCGACTACATGATCGAGCGCCTGATCCGCGAGGACAAGCTTCAGCCCCTGGACAAGGACGTCGTGACTAACCTTGACGTTCTGACCGCCGGCGTCCAGAACATGGGCTACGATCCGGACAACACCTATTCCGCGCCCTATCTGTGGCAGACGGTGGGCATCGTCTACGACACGACGAAGATCGACCCCGAGGCCATGGAGGAGCAGGGCTTTTCCGCCTTCCTGAACCCCGAGTACAAGGGTCACGTCTATATGTACGATTCCGAGCGCGACGGGTTCATGATCGCCCTGAAGGCGCTGGGTTACTCGGCGAACACGACGGACGAAGACGAGCTGAACGCGGCCTTTGACTGGCTCCGTGAGATGGACAAGGCCGTCAGCCCCTCCTATGTGACGGACGAGGTCATCGACGCCATGGCCAACGGCGAAAAGTGGATGGCGCTGGTCTATTCCGGCGATGCGGCGTATATCCTGTCCGAGAACGAGGACATGGGCTATTGCACGCCGAAGGAGGGCACCAACATCGCCGTCGACGCCATGGTCATCCCGGCCAACGCCAGCAATCCCAAGCTTGCCAACGTCTTCATCAACTATATCCTGGAGTACGATAACAGCCTGATGATCTCCGAGGAAGTGGGCTACGCCTCCACGAACGATCAGGTGCTCAACGATCTGAGCGCCGAGGGCGGCACGTACGAGGGCAACGCGGCCTACCTGCCCCGCGCCGGTTACGAGCTCGACGAGTACTACAACGACATTCCTGAGAGCCTGCGCAGCCTCTATTCCTCCATGTGGATCAAGGTCAAGCTGCACGAGTGAGCGGGGAGGGTATCTCTTGACGGTCCAAACTGTTCGGCCATCCGGTCGGACAGTTTTTTAATGCGCGCATAAATGTTAAGAATGATTGACATCGTAATTGAACTGCGTTATAATCGACCCGTGATTCAAAAAATCACAGATTATTGCAAGGAGGTATTTCCATGAAGAAACTGTTGTCGGTGCTGCTGTCGCTCATGCTCATCGCGGTGTGTGTGCCGGCCATGGCTGAGGGACGCACGGGAACCGCTCTCTTCCCGACGGATGAGAACGGCTATCCGGATCTGGGCGGCGTCACGCTCAGCATCTGGGAGACTTGGGATACGTCCATGGTGGATTTCTGTAAGGACTACAACGACCTGAAGATCGTGCAGGATCTGGCGAACAAGTTCAATGTGAAGTTCGAATTCCGCATGGCGCCCGCCGGTCAGGAATCCGAGAACTTCACGCTGATGATTGCCAGCAGCGATCTGCCGGACATCATCTTCGACGGCGGCGTGGCCAACTACTACGCCGGCGGCACCACGATGGCGTACGAGGATGGTCTGGCCTTTGACTATACCGAGTATATCACCCCGGAGAATACCCCCAACTACTGGGCCAAGGTCATGGACGACCCGTACCTGAACAAGATGGCTCTGGACGACAACGGCCGCAACGTCAAGCTGGGCAGCCGCGTCTCTGGTTCCGAAGAGAGCTGTACCTGCATGTGGGGCATGATGGTCCGCAGCGACTATCTGGAGAAAACCGGCCTTGAGAGGCCCGAGACCATCGAAGAGTGGGATACCCTGCTCCGCGCCTTCAAAGACATCGGCGTCAAGTACCCGCTGATCCTGAACAAGTCCGGCTACTGGAAGAGCCGCAACGCCTTCTCCAGCGCCTGGAACATCGACGCCCGCAACTTCTACATCACCGCCGACGGCGAGGTCAAGTACGGCCCGGCGTCCGATGAGTACCGCGAGTACATCAACACCATCGCCACCTGGTACAAGGATGGCCTGATCAACCCCGACTTCACGACCGACACGCAGTCCGATACCTGGGCCATGATGTGCGTCGGCGAGGGCGGCGCTCTGGTCGATCACATCTACGGCTACGCCGCCAACTACTACCGCATCGTGGAGGAGAACGATCCTTCCACCGCGCTGCTGGCCGTGCAGATGCCCAAGCTGAACAAGGACGACGAGCTCACTCACGTCATGGTCACCAACCGTTCTCTCGAGAACGACAAGACCATCACCGAGGCGTCCGAGCACAAGCTCGAGGCCATCGCTTTCCTGGATGCACTTTACTTCGACGAGATCGAGTTTGAGATGTCCAACGGCATCGAAGGCATCGGCTACAACCTGAACGAGTTCGGCTACCCGGTCATCACGGACATCGAGTACAGCGAGACGGCGAGCGACGACGAGAAGCAGTCCATGCGCCTGTACCAGTGGGAGACCGAGTCCGACTCCGACCTGGACTACATCCTGACCTCCAAGTACTGCTACGGCGTGCAGCCCGAGTGCGTGAAGCTGTACGTGCAGTGCGGATACGACCGCTACTACAACAATTCCAACGTTTCCTTCACGCCCGACGAAGCCGAAGTCAGGGCCGATCATCAGACGGATATCGAGACCTACCGCGACGAGATGATGACCAAGTTCATCATCGGCGAGGCCGATATCATGGACGATGACACCTGGAACACCTACCTCTCCACCCTCAACTCCATGGGCCTCGAAGAGCTGACCCAGGTTTACGCGGACGCCTACGCCCGTTACCTGGCGCGCTAATCCACAATCGCCGGCGGGGAGAGAGTCATTTCTCTCCCTGCCTTGCTTTATCTTCACAGCGTGTTGAGCCGTGCGATACGCCATGTATAGCGGCTCGATTAGGAGGTCACAATGAGCCAGGCAAAAGCGAAGCCCAGAAAACTGCCGTTTTTTAAGCGGCTGGCCCGGGATATTTCGCGTCATCCGGCGCTTTATGTCATCTTTATCGTCATCATGACCTATTTTGTGCTGTTCTGCTACTGGCCGATGTACGGCAACATCATCGCCTTCCAGAAGTATAAGCCGCTGAAGGGCATCCTGGGGAGCAAATTCGTCGGCTTTACCAATTTCGAGAAATTCTTCACGAGCTACTATTTTCCGCGCCTGGTGCGCAATACGCTCCTGATCAGCATATATAATTTGATTTTCGGCTTTCCCTTTCCCATTATTTTTGCCATTCTCCTGAATGAAGTGCAGCGCCTGTCCTATAAAAAGGTCATCCAGACGATCACCTATCTGCCGCATTTCATTTCCACCATGGTCATCTGCGCGATGATCGTGCAGTTCACCAATTCGAAGGGCTTCCTGACGATTTTCGCCAACTCAGTCAGCAAGCACGAGGGCGCGCTGATCACGGATCCCCGGTATTTCCGGGCGATCTACGTCGTCTCGGGCATCTGGCAGACCTTTGGGTGGAATTCGATCCTGTATATCGCCGCGATGACCGGCATCAGCCCGGATCTTTATGAGGCGGCGACCATCGACGGCGCAAACAAGTTCAATCAGATGCTGCACGTGACACTGCCCGGCATCAAGGAGACGATCGTCATCATGCTCATCATGGCCATCGGACGGTTGATGAACGTCGGCTGGGAAAAGGCCTTCCTGCTTCAGAACGAGGCGACCTATGAGACCAGCGATATCATTTCCACCTATGTTTACCGCAAGGGTTTCGTCGATTCGGACTACAGCTATTCTACGGCCGTGAATATCTTCAACTCCGTCATAAACCTGATCCTTTTGACGGTAGCCAACTATGTCAGCCGCAGAATGACTGAGAGCAGCCTTTGGTAAGGAGGGATGAGCGTGGCAAAGTATATTAATCCCATCCGCGCGACAAAGGGCGAAAAGATATTCTATCACGTGAACCATATCTTTATGCTCGTACTCTGCGCCATCACCCTGTATCCGATGCTGTACGTCATTTTCGCCTCTCTGTCGGACCCCAATGAATTCGCCATGGTGCAGGGCCTTCTCCTGAAGCCCGCCGGTTTTTCCACCATCGGGTACAGGTTCGTCTTCCGCATGTCGACCATCTGGCTGGGTTACCGCAACACCCTGATCTACGTCTTTCTCGGATCGGCCATCAGCATGGTGCTCACGATTCTGGCGGCGTTCATGCTGTCCCGCCGGGAATTCATGCTGAAGAAAATCAGCATAGGCCTCATCGTGTTCACGATGTACTTCGGCGGCGGCATGATCCCCACGTTCCTTGTCGTATCTCAGCTTGGCCTGACGAAGAGCATCTGGGGCGTCATGCTGCCCGGCGCGCTGAGCGTGTACAATACCATCGTGCTGCGCACGTCGTTCAACGCGATCCCGCCCGCGCTGGAGGAATCGGCGCGCATAGACGGCGCGGGCGACATGCGCATTCTCTTCAACGTGGTGCTCCCGCTTTCCGGCGCGGCGCTGGCCACGATTACGCTGTTCTATGTCGTGGGCAACTGGGGTGCGTGGTACAACGCGCTGGTCTACCTTCAGGACAGGCGCGATCTGTATCCTCTGCAGATGTTCCTGCGCGAAATGCTGATCGAGGACAAGACCACCGACGCCTATATGAACTCTCTCAGCGGTTCCTCCGCAAACGTGCATCTGATTAAGGAAATCACAAAATACAGCGTCATCATCGTGTCCACGCTGCCGATCTTGCTCGTCTACCCGTTCATACAGAAGTATTTTGTCAAGGGCGTCATGCTCGGCTCCATCAAGGAATAAACTGGGATGGCAAAGGAGAGAATGCTGAATGTTTGACCGCAAGCCCTGCGTGTATATCGTGGGTCATGATTACCAGATCGTTTTCAATACCGACGCGCACGGCATAGCGTGGGTAGAGATCGGCGGAGAGGTTTTTCCGGATGAGCGCGACGGCCTGATGCGCAGCGAGACCACTGTCCATCGTGCGACCGTACCTGTTGAGAAGCTGGACGCCGCGAAAAAATACGCCGTATGCTTCCGCGCGTTGCCGGAGCGCAAGCCCTATTGGCCGCAGCTGGGAGAAACCGAGCGTCAGGAATACGCCTTCCGGCCCATCGATTGGAGCGACGGCCTGCAGATCTATCATGTCGCCGACGCGCATTCCCACATTGACGAGGTCATCGACGCGGCGGGTTACTTTGGGGACAGACTTGATCTTCTGGTGATGAACGGCGATATACCCGCCGAGAGCAAGACGGAGAAGGACGTTCTGGCTGTTTTTGACATAGCCGGCGGCATCACCGGCGGCGAGCGTCCGGTCGTTTTTGCCCGGGGCAATCATGACACGCGGGGGAAGTACGCGCTCGAGTTTACGGATTTCATCGGCACGGACGAAGGTCGCACGTACTTTACCTTCCGTACGGGCGCGCTGTGGGGCGTTGTTCTGGATTGCGGCGAGGACAAGCTGGATTCCGAAGCGGAGTACGGCGGCCTCGTGTGCTGCGAGCCGTTCAGACGCCGGCAGACGGCGTTTTTGAAGCGTATTCTGGAAAACCGACGCAGTGAATTTGACGCGCCGGGCGTGAAGCTGCGCTTCGCCATCTGTCACATACCCTTTATGACTGAGCTTATGGGAGAGTCGGGCGGCAAGTTTGACATAGAGCGCCGGCGTTACGCCGAATGGACGGCGCTGCTCAACGAAATGGGGCTTGACTTAATGCTCTGCGGGCATCAGCACCGGCTGTACGCGTTCCTCCCGGATGATCCCATGATGCGCTACGGCGCGAACTTCCCGGTTCTCGTGGGGGCGAGGCCGCAGTTTGTCCGTCAGGGCGAACAGGGGCAGGATCGCTTCTGCGGCGCCGCTGTGGAGTCGAAGGACGGCCGGATCACGGCGGCCTATACCGACAATCTGGGATGGACGGAGCGGGCGTTGGATCTGCCTGAGCGCAAGGAAGAGCGCTGAAAACCGAAATACTTGCGGAGATGATATCAGCCGGCGAATTGCTCGCCGGCTGATGCGTATTTTTTGGCGGATGGCGTCAGAGCTGGGAGACGACGTCGTCGAACAGGGCGCGATTGAGCGCCTCTCCGTCGCGGCACTCCGCGAGCAGCGAGACGACCGCGTCCTTTTCCGGCAGGACGACGGACCACTGGCAGTACTTCCCGTCGGCCCTGAATGAGTTCGCCTCGCCCCGCCAGAACAGATAACCGTATCCGAAGGAACCGTTATCCGCCTGCGTTTTGACGCTTTCCCGGACCCAGTCGGCGGGAATGATCTGTCGGCCGTTCCACTGCCCCTCCTGAAGGTACAGAAGGCCCAGCTTGTGCAGTTCTTCGACATTCAGGAACAGGCCGCCCGCGCCGAAGGTGTAGCCCATGGGGTCGTGCTCCCATGTCGGCGCGACGATGCCCAGGTGATCGAAAAGGCGCGGCTGCAGGTAATGGACGAGGTCGCATCCGGCGCGGCGCTGGATCAGCACGCCCGCCAGATAGGGCCCGACGTTATTGTAGACGAAGCGCGTGCCGGGCTCGTCGGTGAACGGAAGGCTCAGCGAGAGCCTGACCCAGTTCCGCTCCGCGTAATAGGGGCGCTGCCCGCCCATGAGGGCGGCCTCCAGCTGGCCGAGCTGCATGGTCAGGCAGTCGCGGACCGTGGCCTTGCGAAGGTTCTCGGAAACATGCGCCGGAAGCTCGTCCGGGAAGGCGTCCACCAGCTTTTCGCCGATGTCAAGCAGTCCCTCTCGCTGAGCGATGCCCACGGCCGCCGAGGTGAAGCTCTTCGAGGCTGAGTAGATGTTGCGGCGGCAGTCGTCGTCCCAGTTGGCCTTGGCAAGCTGTCTGCCATGCTGCGAGATCACGAGCGACACTGCGCGCAGCTGTTCGGCCTTTTGATTGAATGCAGTCAGATCCATATGCGTTCTCCTTTTCTTTTTGTGGATTATCATCAGTCGGCGGTCAGGCTGTCGGCGCCGATGACCAGCCCGCCTTCCATCCCGGTCACGGCTTTGACGTCTCCCTGTACGGATACGGAGACGCCGCGCTCAACGCCGTCCGAGGATACGGTCAGACTGACCCTGTCCGCCGGCGTCCCGGACGCAAGGTCGTCCTGCGCGCCCAGGATCAGCGGCATGGGGAAGGCGGATTTTGGCGGGATCATGCGCGTGAACTCGTCGTAGAAGTCGGCGCGAACGGCCTGCTGCCCGATCCGGAAATCCCCGAACGTGACTTCGACGGGGCTGTCCGTCGGGTTCGTGACGGTGAGCGCCAGCGCGACGCCGTTTTCTCCCGTCAGCATGGCCTCGCACGTCAGGCCGAGAGCGTCGTCATGAAGGAGTTCGACAGACCCCTGCGCTTGATCCATCAGCGGCTTCGGCGCGAAAAAGACGGACTGATCGTTGACGTCCGGAGACGGCATGGGCAGGGGCTCTTCCGGGATGAGAGCGACCGTTTCCCGCAGGTCGCTGTCATAGTAGCCGATGGAGGACAGGATCTGCAGGCTTTCTACGGCTGAAAATCCCATAAAGGACGGCAGGTCGTGCATATAGTACGTGACGAGGGAGTCGTCCGCCTCGCTCATGGTCAGATCCCATTTTGAGAAATTCAGCGCGCGGTCGAATCGAACGGTGAATACGGCGTCTGCGCCGGCGGGCAGCGTGTTGCTGGGCAGGCTCGCGTTCGTCCGGACGAGAAGCGAGCCGTTGATCAGGTTGTAATTGCCGAAGCTCCAGTCTTCGTCCCGCCGGTTCGAGGCGTACAGGTTGGCCTTGATCGTCTTATATTCAGGTTCCACGGACAGAAGGCTCAGCGTCAGGCCGTCCTGTTCGGTCAGCGCGGCGGGGTCGGGCATAGGCGCGATGTCCCTGACGTCGCAGTCTTCAAGGCGGAACGACAGGGCGTACGGCTCGCTGTCGAAGTAGGAATCGGCGTCCGGGAAGTGGTTCAGCGTGACCGAGAGCGATTCCACGGACTCAAGATACGTCATGTCTTCGGGGGAGACGTCCACGGTCATCTCAACCGTGCCCTGCGCGGGCACGCGCTCCCGCGAGCCGCTGAAGCGCACGGCCAGGCGCGTGTCGTTGAGAATCATGTTTTCCAGTTGGAAGGATGCCTCGGTTTCCGTCTTGTTTTCAAAGGTGAAGCGCAGCCGCAGTCCCGGCGACTGCTGAGAGGTGTCCAGTTCGGCCTTCATCGAGGCGGATAGCAGATCCGTCTCGAGCCCGCCCGTGACGGGAATGCCGCGCACGTGGGGGTTGGGGACTGGCGCGGGCTGCGTGCAGTAGGTGTTCTGCTGGGTGTCGGTGACCTGGAAAACGGCCCAGAGCCGCACGCCGGACAGCGTGTCCTCCTCGTAATCAAAGCGCCAGGCGTCGTCCAGATCCATCATGCTGCCCATCGAATAGTCCTGGCTGAGGTCCCAGTCGTTGAAGGCGGGCAGCGTTCCGCCCTCGCCGGCTCCGGGCAGCAGGCGAATGATATTCCAGAAGATGACGGTGCGGTAGCCTTCCTCCGAAAACGCGATGCGGTTTGTGTATTCGCCGGTGGCGTCGTCCTGGACTTTCACCTCGCTGACGGGGCTTTCGGGATTGTTTCGATCCAGCCAGTACTGGACGATCGATGTGCCGTCCGAGCCCATATTCCCTTCATTGGGTATGTAGACGGCAAACACCACGTCGCTCTTGCCGTCCCGCGCGGCGACAAAGCTCAGCGGCCCTTCAAGAGAGCCGTCTTCCGACCGGGCGTAGAGCGCCCTGCCGCCGTAGGTCGCCGAGAGCGTCTGACCTTCCAGCGCGGCGGGTATAGACGAAACGAGGGCGTAGAGCGGCGCGCCGTTTTCCGACACCTCCGTGTCCATGAGGATCAGCAGTTCAGCCGAGTCGAAGTGGCGCGCCTGCTCTTCGGTGAGCTCGGCGCTGAACGTCTGTCGCCCGGCGTCGTCCGCGGTGGGCAAATCCATGCTCAGGCCGGTCCAGTCCGTCATGGAGTCGGACAGCAGCATGTCGGCGAAGCGTTCAGTGTAGGCGGTGTAGCTTTCTGAAAAACCGAGCTGCCTGTATTCTTCGCGCCAGGCGGCCTGATACTGCGCCTTGTTGAACATCGGATGATACAGAGAAAGCCCTTGGCCCACGTCTCCGGAGGATCGGCTGTAGACCACCAGCTCGTCGAGCGCGGCGTAGAGCTCGTCGCCGCCCAGGCCAGCGGTTTCGAGGTATGCCGTAAAGTCTCCCAGATCCACGAGGTCGTATCCGCCGTCGCCCATGCCTTTGAGGCCCTCTCCGTAGCCCACGGAGGCAGCGCGCAGCGCCGAGGTGCGGGTGAAGAGGCTCTCGTTCCATCCCTCGGTGTAGGAAGAGAAGTATTCGCCCAGCGCCGCCGCCGCTGCCTCGGCTTTGCCCAGGTCAAGGCAGGACAGGGTGAGCATTTCACCGGGGAGGACGTCCGACGCCATATACATGTCGCACAGGCGGCGGCCGGTGTCTGCGCCGGTCTCATCGTCGACGAGGCCGGGCAGGAAGCCGTACGGCCAGCCGCTCGCGGGTTCGGTTTCCTGCGAGGCGATCATGTATTCCGCGTAAGGCGATACGGCGCACGCGACTTCCAGCGAGCCCATCAGGCAGGCGTCAAAGCCGATGAACGAAAGCTTCTGCCCGAGTTCCGCGTCCGCGAGCCCTTGAGAGAGTTCCCGAAGAGACAGCGAATCCATGCCGAACAGCTCGTCCAGGCAGACGCCGTCCAAAGGCCCGCAGCCGTGGTTCCACAGGATCAGCGCATAGCGCTGCGCCGGGTAGCGCTCCTGTCCGAAGCGCAGAAAGCTCCGCAGCGTGGCGCTGTCGCCCATGTCCATGGCCGATTCGGACCACACGGTCCTGGAGCGGTTATTCCCCAGCTCATGGATCATGGCCTGGCCCGCGTCGAAGCCCTGCGCCCAGGCCTCGGACCCGCCTGTCATGACCAGGACGGTCATCTTCTTCGCGTCGAAGCCTGAAGCCATCATTTCCTGCATGTCGGCGGTGGCCGCGCCGTACCCGCTCTCCAGATTGCTCCCGCACATGTAGATCATTAGGGTCAGCTGTCGGCTGTCCCCGGTGGCCATGCCGCTCAGCGGAATCAGGGCCATCAGAGCGGCGATGACGACGGCTGTCAGTCTTTTGATCATACGAGCTTGCTCCTCCCCGCGCCATGGGCGCATAATGTTTATTTGTTTGTATCATATCACGACCGCCCGCTCACCGCAATACGTTCGTTGAAGTCAATTTCAAGGTTATATTTTTTGGGCACTTTAGTGAAAATGCTGACAGAACCTCTCCCCGTGTGATATACTGATATGACTGAAAAGATTTCTTGCTTTCCGTAAGGGAAGGCGTTTCGCGAGGAGGCGGTCGGCATGGTAACGCAGCGTCGGGTCATCCTGGCATCCGCGTCGCCCCGGCGTAGGGAGCTGCTCGCGCGCATGGGCGTGCCGTTCGAGGTCTCTGTATCAGACGTCGACGAAAACGTGACGGCCGCGCCTAGTGACATGGTCAGGCTCCTGTGCGTGCGAAAGGCCGACGCTGTCTGCGCCCGTTTTGACGACGCCGTCGTCATAGCGGCGGACACGCTCGTGTCGCTGGACGGGCGGGCCCTCGGCAAACCGGCCGATGCCGAAGACGCCCGCCGCATGCTCGCCGCGCTCTCCGGGCGGACGCATCAGGTCATGACGGGGCTCTGTATTCCGTACACGCGCGCCGGACGGCGCGACGTCCGGG
>JAFRLF010000143.1 GCA_017431365.1 Clostridia bacterium
GACCGAGGAACTGCTTCAGTGAAATCTTGAATTTGATGTGCACCTTGTACCCGGTTCGAACATCCACCCGCTCGATCAATCTGCTGACGATCAGGTGCTTGGTGCCGATGTCAGCCTTGTCAAAGCACTGTGCCCAGGAAAGCAGCTCATCCACCTGCGCCTTGGTGGCTTTGGCGTTTTCCTGCTCCGCCTGCATCCTGGTCTGCGCTTCTTCCATTGCCGTTTGGGAGGCTTCCAGTTTGGCTCGATGTTTCAGGAGCATTTGGTTGACGATGCGATCAGACGGACAGGCGTACGGCGGAGCCCTTCAACGTCTTGGTGACGACGATCTGCTTTTCGATCCGCTCCTCCAGCTCGTGCACGTGAGAGATGATCCCGATGAGGCGCTTGCCGTCGGCCAGATCGGCGAGGACCCGGAGCGAATTGCGCAGCGCGTTGTCGTCCAGGGTGCCGAAGCCCTCGTCGATGAACATGGCGTCCATGCGAATGGCGCCGCTCTGGGACTGCACCATGTCGGATAGGCCCAGGGCCAAGGCCAGGCTCGCCAGGAACGATTCGCCGCCCGACAGGGTGCTGACGTCGCGCCACTGGCCCGTGCCCCGGTCCAGGACGTCCAGATCGAGGCCGCTCTGGCGCACGCGGTCGCGGGCTTCTTCTTTACAGCGCAGGGTGAACAGTCCGTCGGAGAGCACCGTCAGCCGCCTGTTGGCGGCGGCCACCACCTGCTTGAAATAGTACTGCTGCACATAGGCTTCAAAGGTCAGTTTGCCCCGATACGCCCCGCCCGTAATCCCGGCGCAGCAGTTGTACAGGTCCCGCACCACGGCCCAGTGTTCCTCCCGGCGCTTCTGCTGCCTGCGGGACTCCTTTATTTCCTTCAGGGCGTCTTCGTGAATCGCCTGCTTTTTGGCCAGCGCGGCTTCCGCTTTTTCGGCGGCGGATTTTATGTCCTGCTGCGCGGCCAGAAGCTCAGACAGACTGCGAATGTCCGTCTTTTTCTGGCCGGCCAGTTTCTCCCGGAGAAGGGCGATCTGGTCGGTCAGTGATTTTTTCCGCTCGCCGAAATCCTTCAGGCGCTGATCGGCTTCGTTCATGGCCGCGTCCGGCATCTTCGCCAGCTGGTACGCCCGTTCGTCCTCGAACCCCGCGGCAGTCAAATGAGTCCTGAACGCGGTTTGCAGCCTGTCGGAGGCCTTGCGCAGCTCTTCCAGCCGCTGCCGCCCCTGCTCCGCCGCTGTACGGCTTTCCGCAATGGTGATTTTAAGCGCGTTTAAGGCCTTATCCGCCCTGACGACGGCTTCTCTATACTGCCTGGCCTGATCCTGTTTTTCCTGAATCTGCTTTTGCAGGCTCTGCTGGGTCTCCGCCTCTCCGACGCCCAGCTCGTTAAGACGCTTTTTCCCGGCCTCCACCGCCGCCCGAACGGCGGACAGGGCGATGTTCGCTCTGTGCAGATCCTCCGCAGCCCGGCGGTGAAGCTGGTCGGCGGCTTCCATGTCTTCTTTGGTGACGCCCTCGGCAGTCAGAACCGCCGGGTGGGGGTGGTCCGTAGCGCCGCAGACGGGACAGGGTTTCCCTTCCGCCAATTCGAGAGCCAGCAGGCCGGCCTGACTGCGATAGTAGCCCTCCTTGGCCGCGGTATAGGCAGCATCCGCCTTGGCGCTGGCCGTCAGAAGGGCTTTTATTTGCTTCTGCTGCGCTTCCAGACTCTTTTGCTGATTGTCCAGTTCTCTTATCACCGGGATGACGTCGGTCAGCTGTTTCGCTGTGGCCAGGAGGGCGTCCGCCTCCGCGGCATGGCTGTCGGCGGCATCTTTATTCCGCATGGCCTCCGGCTCTGCCTGCAGCGCTTCTCTCAGAACCTTCTCCGCCTCCTGAGCGGCTTTTTCCTGCCTTTGCAGGTCTGTCAGAGTCTTCGTCAGAAGCGCCTCGTCGGTCGTCAGGCCGCGGGCCTTGCGGGCTCTGTCCAGTCGGGCCAGAAGGTCGTCCATGGCGGTCTGCCGGTCAAGCAGCCGGTTCAGGGCAGATTCTCCCTTTTCCAGCGCGTCAAAATCGGCGTTGGCGGCCCGGGCCTTCTCTATCACGGCAATCAGGCGGTTTTCCTCCTGATTGGCGGCTTCCTTCTCGCGACGGAGCCGGCTGCCCGTTTCCCTCTCGCGCTCGAGCAGGCGTTCGAGGGAATCCGCCAGAAGATCGGCGAACCGGGGCTCTGATTTGTACTGGACGATCAGATCCCGCTCCGGGGAATCCGGCTCCGGATCGATCTTGCCGGCCGCGATGGCGATGCGCCGGTTCAGTTCTTCCCGCTCTTTGCCGCAGGCGCCGTTCATGTCCTGGAGCCTCTTCTGCAGGTCGGCATAGACGGAGGTATTGAACAGTTTCTGAAACAGGGCCTTCCTTTCGTCGGAGGAGGCGTGGAGGATCTTGAGAAAGTCTCCCTGAGCGATCATCACCGTCTGGGTGAACTGGTCCTGGGTGAGGCCCATCAGCTCATACACCTTTTCGTTCACGTCCCGCAGGCCTTCGATCACCTCGCCCGTATCCGGACTGGTCAGCCGGGCGTTGGCGGCCTGCGTGGTGGTGCCGTCGCGGTTTTTCATCGTGCGGACGTATTCGGGATTGCGCCGGACGCGCCAGATTTTGCCCTTGTGGCGGAAGGTCAGTTCCACGTAGGTCTCCGCCTTGGGATCGGCGTAGTCCGAGCGGAAGGATTTGCTCCTGCGGCGCTCCTTGCCGCCGGAGGCCTCGCCGTAGAGGGCGAAGCTGATCGCGTCGAACAGCGTCGTTTTGCCCGCGCCGGTGTCCCCCGCGATGAGGAAAATGCCGTCCTCGCCGAAGAGGGAAAAGTCGACGGTGGTTTCCCCGGCGTAGGGGCCGAAGGCGGACATGGTCAGCCTGATCGGTTTCATGCCTTTTCCTCCATTTCCCTCAGCACCTTGTCGATGACCTTCCGATGGGCGTCGCTGAGATCCTGGTCATTATTCTGCAGGCGGTAGAAATCGGAGAACAGTTCCTGAACGGTCTTCTCTTCCATGCTCTGAGTCGCGAGCACGTCCATGTCCATTTTGGTTTTGGAATTGACGACGGAAAACTTCATCATATTGGGGAAGTTGGTGGACAGCGTCACCCGGGCGTCCGGCGGCACGAGCTCGTCATGGACGGTGATCCACAGGTAATCCTCGGAATAATCCCGACGCATCAGCTCGTCCACGGTGCCTTCCAATAGACGCACGTCGTGGAGAGGATAGAGGGGCACGGTCCGCACGACCATGTCGCCCTTTTCCTCCATGTCCACGATGACCGCGCTCTTTTTGTGATTCGCTTCGGAGAAGGAGTACTTGAGGGGCGATCCGGCGTAGCGCAGGGTGTCGCGCGCTACCTTCTGCGGCTTGTGGATGTGTCCGAGGGCCACGTAGTCAAAGGCGTCGAACACCGATGCGTCGATGTTGTCAAGCCCGCCCACGGCCTGCTCCTCGGAATCAGAGGTCTCGCAGCCGGTGATGAACTGGTGGCAGAGCAGGATGTTCCGCTTTTTCGGGTCGACGGGCGCGCGCCGCAGCACGGCCTCCACGGCGTCCTGATAGGTGGCGATCCTTTCCCCGGGCAGGAAGCGCTTCACCTGAGAGGGCCGCAGGAAGGGCAGCATCCAGACGACGATCTCGCCCTCCCGGTCCTGCAAGGCGACGCTCTGCAGCTTCCCGTCAAAGGCCTCGGTCACATACACGCCGGAGTCTCTGATGAGCGATGAAAAGTACGAGATCCGCTGGGCGGAATCGTGGTTCCCGCTGATGACGAACACCTTTTTCCCCATGGACGCCAGTCGGGAGACGAACCTGTCGAACAGGGCCATCGCCTCGGCCTGAGGCGCGGACCGCTGATAGACGTCCCCCGCGATCAGCACGGCGTCCGCCCGCTCGGTTTCGGCGATGGAAACGATCTGCTCAAGGACATATTCCTGATCGGGGAGCAGAATCACATCGTTCATCTGCTTGCCCAGGTGCAGGTCGGCAATGTGCAAAAAGCGCATGCGCGTTTCCTCCCTCTTTTCTCTCATGCGTCCGACCCAAAGAACAGACGCGGCTTTATGAGATCGTCCAGATTACAGAAATCCTTACTGAAACCGTAGCAGACGGGAGCGGAAATGTCAAGCGCACGGTCGCTCATATTTCTTTGCCGCGGCGAAGCCGTGCTGCTAGACAGCAAAACAACCGGCCCTGGACGCAGACTCCACCGCGCATCCCTGCGGGATACGGGGATTGGAGCTGCTCAGGGCCGGGATTCGTCACTTCTGAGCGAGGATCATCCTGTCACCGTAAAGGCGGCTTGGGCATCAGCCTTTCATGAACCTCAGATGCTCTATGAGCACGTCGCCCCGCGCGACGAGCCTGATCCCGTGCGTCCCCGCGCTGAGCGGAAGCCGGACCGAGGCCGTCGAATAGCGGGAAAATGTTCCGCCCGTCAGGTATGACTGGGGCTTGTGGATCGTCCCCAGGAGGACGTCCCCCTCGTAGACGTCGATGTCGACGTCCGCCTCCGAGACGGCGAAGACGGTCAGCCAGGGGTTGTCGGGCAAATGGTGAATCAGCGGGAACTCGACGACGCTCCCGGAGGACATCTTCACGTCGAACCCGTCGAAGATGTTCTCGACCTTCTCCACGCCCTGCCCGCGCATATACCACCGGGCGAAGATCCTGTTCCAGCGCGCGTCATACTGCCCGACGCCGTACTCCCGTATCAGCTGATCGGATTTCATGCCGCCGTCCGCCGTAAAGTGGATATAGGCAAGGCCCGTAGCCCGGCGCATTTTGCCGACGGTCTCGTCCACGGTGAAGGCCTTGAACCACTGATTATGCCATTCGAAAAAGGACCCGTGATCGTGGCTGAGGCCCAGATTCCCCTTCGTCACATACGGCCCGTACACGCTGTCGGAGACCGCCCAGAAGGACGCCCAGGTCAGGTAGTAGAGCCCGCCGTGTTTGTGCAGGAAGGGCTTGTCGTCGGCGGAGTCGTCCAGGATGATTTTCCGAGGCTGTTCGGCCAGGGACATCATGTCCTCACCCAGGCGGGCGATGTAGTAGCTGTCGCCCCCGGCCCACACGGGCGTGCCGAAGACGATGTAACTCTCGCCGTCGTCGTCCGTGAAGACCGCGGGATCGTAAGAGCGCGTCGGCGTCAGCCCTTCCGGCAGGAGAGGCCGACCGAGCATCTCCGTAAAGCCGCGCCCCGGATCGTCGGAGGTCAGGACCCAGGTCTCCTTCGTGCCGTTTGAGACGTAGAAGAAGAACTTTCCATCCTTCTGCGCTGCGTCCACCGCCCAGCACTGATAGCTCTTCCCCATGCCGAAGCTCTCCGGCCGGACGACGCTCATCCGCTCCCAGTTGACCAGATCCGCGCTCGACCAGATCTCCCAGTCATGCATGTCGAACATGTGCCCGCCATCCGGCACGTCGTGCGAGGCGTAAAGGTATGCCCTGTCGTTGAAGATGTGCACGTGCGGGTCGCAGACGCCCCGCCCGCTGATGATGGGATTCTTTCGCGCCGTCCTTATCATGGAAGGAAACCTCCTCTCCGGATCCCGGGTCAGTAGCAGACGGAACTGAGGATCCGCCGCATGGTCGCGCAGGCGGATTCCGAACCGTCGGTCTCAAAATTAAAGGCCACCGTGCCGTCCCCCCGGTAGGCCGGGCAGAACGCGATGAAGTAGTCTCCCCAGCGGATGACGTACCAGTCCATGTCGTCCCCCAGGATGAGGTACGCGGACTCGTCGCACGCCTGTCCCTCGGTCTCTTCGACGAACTGAACGTAATCCCAGTAATTCTGGTCCTGGAAATGGGACGGATTCAGCGTCACGCTGCCGTCCGCGCTCCTGTAGGAGACGTAGCCGAGCACCTCTTCCGTCACCCAGCCGGAGGGCAGCTTGAAATACGTATCGCTGTTCTCGACCTCCACTACGAGCCGGTATAGTCCGTGTCAAACCAGCCGGAACCGGATATAGTCCCAGCCAGCGCGGCGGGCGCAGCGACGGCCAGCAAGAGCGCCAGCGCGCAAAAGATCCTGAAACATCCCTTCCTCATGACCCATGTGCCTCCCCTAAGCTGTGTTTTCGCGTATTTAGACAATTTTGCGTCCCGTTTTGTTCCTGAAAAAACAACTCGGGATTGATGAATCCCGCGCAAATGTGCTATAATGTCAGCGAATCAAATGTGCTATAATGTCAGCGAATAATAATAGCGGCCGCAATTCCGCGGCGCGGGCCGCTCAGGATCATAGCCGTCAGCCGCACCGTCCGGAGTATTCCATGAGCGATTACATCATTGCGACGTCTTCCACCTCGGATCTGACGAGGGATTATCTTGAGGCGCATCAAATCCCCTTTATCAGCTATACGTACACCGTGGGCGGAAAGGAAATGACCGACGATTGCCGCGAAGCCTCGCGCGAGGCGGTTTACCGCGGCATGAGAAAGGGCGACATCCTCAAAACCTCGATGATCAACGAATACGCCTATGAGACCTTCTTTGAGGACCTCCTCTCCCGGGGGAAGGACGTCATCTTCCTCGACATGTCGGTGAAGATGTCCATTTCATACGCCAACTCGCAGCGCGCCGCCGAAAAGGTGCGCGCCGCCCATCCGGACAGGCATTTTTACGTCATGGACACGCGCTGCATATCGGGCGGCCTAGGTCTGCTCGTGCAGTCCATGGTTGAGCGCATGGAGCAGGGCATGAGCTTTGACGACGTCATCGCCTGGGGTGAGGCCAACAAGCTGAAAATCGCCCATCGCTTCACGGTGGACGATCTGAAATGGCTGCGGGCCGGCGGCCGCGTCAGCAACATATCGGCGATACTCGGCACCATGCTGTCCATCAAACCGGTCCTCTACGTCCCGGACGCCGGCACGTTGGACGCGATCGAAAAGGCCAGAGGCCGCAAGAGCGCGTTAAAATCCATCCTCGACGGCGTCAAACGCGATCTGACGGCCTGCGGCGCGCAGGGGCACGAGGTCCACATCCTGCACGCGGACTGCCTGACCGACGCCGAGTGGCTGCGCGACAACCTGAAGGCCGCCTTCCCCGACATCGGCGAGATCACCATATCAAACCTGGGCGTCGTCATCGGCGCGCACACCGGGCCCGGCCTTCTGACCGCGTTTTACTACTGCAACGGGCGTCAGAAGTAAGCGTATCACATACAGGAAAGCACGACGGCGGAAGGATTTTCATCTCCTTCCGCCGTCTTCTTTATTGAAGCGTTAAACCCGTCTCCCGGGCATACGACTCGGCCCAGCTTCCGGCCGGGGCCGTCACGACCAGCGAGGGGCATCCCATAAACGCGTCCGAAGCCGCCGCGGTGAGCGTGGCCGGCAGGTTGATGAACGAAAGCTGCCTGCATCCCATGAAGGCGGCGGACTGAATCTCGACGACGCCCTCGGGCAAGGCGACTTCCTGCAGCCGCGCGTTCATGAAGAAGGCTTCTTCTCCGATGCGGGCGACCGCGCAGCCGCCCAGGCTTTCCGGCACGTCCAGCGTCTGCTCGGAACCCTGATATCCGGTGATCGTCACGGTTCCGTCTTCCTCGACGCGGCAGTCAAAGTCTCCCTCCGCGAAGGTTTCGCCCGGGGCGTACAGCGGCGTGAGCTCGCCCGCGCCCCCGTCGGGGAGACTGACCATATCCACGGCCAGCATATTGACGCCGGCGCTCTGGGCGTATGTCTGGACATATCCGCCCGCCGCGCCGACGAGCAGCACCGAATCCGACCCCTCGAACGCGTCCCCGGCGATAAACGTCACGCTGTCGGGCACGTTCACAGCGTGCAGCGCCGCGCATTCCGCGAAGGCCCCGGCTTCGACGCGCCTCACGCCCTCCGGCAGAGTGACCGAGGCGATCGCGCCGTTTCCTCTGAAGGCGTTCTCGCCGACGCTCACGACGGGCAGGCCGTCCAGCGTGTCGGGGATGGAGACGTCGGCCTCGCTCCCCGCCCAGCCGCGGATGACCGCGCCGTCCTCCTCCGCCGTATAGCGGTAATACCCGACCTGAATGACGTCGAGCACCTCGCCCTCTCCGCTCTGCGGGGGGGCCTCGGTCCGGCCGATGATGGACGACATGATGTCGCCCGCCACCTGCGAGGACTCGCCCAGGGCCGAAAAGCCCGTTCCCCCGAGCGCCAGCGCCAGGGCCAGGCCCATCGCCGGCAGTATCTTTTTATTCATAGCGCCTCCCGGGCTCATGCCGT
The DNA here is from genome assembly GCA_017431365.1 of Clostridia bacterium. Taxonomy (GTDB): domain Bacteria; phylum Bacillota; class Clostridia; order Christensenellales; family Aristaeellaceae; genus Firm-10. The sequence continues at coordinate 8,234 of JAFRLF010000143.1, forward strand.
CTCGTAATCGATGCAGGAGCGGACCTTGACGTACGGCCTGACCTTGCCGTTGGCCACGGCCACGTGCGCGGGATGGACGGCGTAACCCTTGAGCGCCTCCGCGCTCTCAAGCGTGCTGTCCAGCATCAGATCCGCGTTGGAAGACGGCAGGCGCTCCGTCTGCACATGAACGCTGATCAGCCCCGGCACGACGCCGACCAGGCCCTCCAGCCCCTCCTTGACGCCCCTCTTGATGGCCGCCTTTTCTTCTTCCGTGTACTCGTCCTTCAGTGTCCAAAGGATAATATGCTTTACCATAACGACATCCTCCCCGATCTTCGTGTTGTCAGTCGTGCGCGATGCCTTCCGCCTCGCAGAGGTCGCGCACAGCCTGAGAAGCGCTGCTGACGCGCAGATTCCCGGAGCAGCCGGACAGCGCCGTCCCGTCAATGACCGTCACCGTGCCGGGCAGCGTCACGTCCTCCAGAAGAAGGCACCCGCCCAACGCGTACGCGCCCACGGTCTCAAGGCCGTCCTCGGCTGTAAAGGCCGTCAGGTCTTCGCACGAGGAGAACGAACCGAACCCGATCTCGCGGACGGAACCCGGCAGCGCGACGCTCTTTACGCCGCGGCATCCGAAAAACGCCAGTTCCTCGACCTTTTCGACCTCGTCAGGCAGCGTGTAGGCCTCGGGCAGGAGGCCGTACGCCGGGCAGACGAGGCAGCGGTCGCTCTCACGCACCAGCGCCCCGTCGACGATGACATAGCCCCTGCCCGCCGGCGCGCTGATTTGGGTCAGCTTCCGCGCGTAGGTGAAGGGATTCTGGTACAGCGTGGGGTGATCCGCCTCGATCGTCAGGCTTTCGAGCGAGAATATCCCCGTAAACGCGCTTTCACCGACGAACGCGACGTTCCCGGGAATGGTGATCTCCGTCAGAGCGGAACACCAGGCGAAGGCGAACGCTTCGATCCGCTCCAGCGATGACGGCAGGGAAAGCGCCTGCATGTTGGAGCAGTCCTTGAACGCGTAATTGCCGATCGTCCGGACGCCCTCTGAAACGGTCAGCGACGTGATGCGCTTGTTCCCTTCGAAGACGTCGTACTGGACACCGTTTTGTATGTCTATTATGCCGCCCACGACGGAGACGGGGTATCCGCCCAGCGTCGAGGGGATGATCAGATCGCCGCCCGGGCCGGTGTACCCTGTGATCTTGCAGGTGCCGTCGTCGAGCAGGACGTATTCAAAGTCCCCGTCCGTATCCGCCAAAGCGGGTATCGCTGCCAGCAGCGCCGCTAGCAGGAGCAGAAAGATCGTCTTCCTCATCGGCCAAATCCTCACTCTTTCTCAGATTGTCCTGAATTTTTTATTATTTTATCAAAATCCACGCGATAATGCAATACGGGTTTTCAGCCGGAAAGCGGCGCGTTTGACGCGCCGCTTTCGACAGGTGTTTCATGAGGGATTATTTTTCAGGCAGGATGCGGGCCGACGTGAGCATTTCGCCGATCTGACGGCTGTACGGCCGCAGAAGCAGCGTAAAGCTGGCCTTTTCCTTCAGGTAAAGCAGATACTCCTCCATGGGCAGCGGACCGCAGATGTTGGAGCCCACGCCGCCCATGCGCCAGTCGAGGTTCAGGCAGGTGATGTCCTGGCCCTGCAGCTCGTAGGTGTGCTGCGCCTTGTCCAGCGCCAGATCCGTATACGGATGCGCGCTGAAGGAGAAGCCGTCGTCCTGGTAGGTCTCCTCGGCCACGACCAGCAGTCCCGCGCCGAGTATGTCCGTCACGGCCAGGGCGCGCACGCCGCCGCGGGCGCCGTTCTCCTGCGGTCTGACGTACGGCTCGTGCAGATCGTCCACATTGGCGGTGTACTGCCCGAGCAGCGCAGAGAGCCTGACGTCCGGATAGTTCTCCTGCGGGCCGAGGCCGTACCAGAGCACCCTGTCGAACTCGCCGGGCAGGATCATGTTGAGGCCCACCCTGGGCAGGAAGGGCAGCTCCCTCAGCGGCTCGAACGTCGTGTTCAGACGCACGTCGCCGTTTCCGAAGACGGTATAGGTCATGACACTGCGCAGGATGGGCTTGAAGACCTTGGGGCTGTGCACCTTCGTCACGGTGAACACGGCCTTCGCGTCGCTCACGCGCTCGAAGGTGATGCCCTCCACGCGGGTCATCAGGCGGGTCAGGTCGAGCCACTTCCACAGGCGCTCGTTGTAGTAGCGGTCGTTGTCTATGGGCGCGCGGAAGAGGTTGACCTCCGGCCCCTGCTCGATGAGCTCGGTGCCCGCGCTGATCCAACTGAGCAGGTCGCCGCTGCGCCTGTCGAACAGGATGGAGAAATCCTCGCCCATGATCTCGACGGCTTCGTCGGATTCGTCGACGTCCAGCGCCGGCATGCCCTCCACGGGAATCTCGCGCACGCAGGGCTTCGTGGGCAGCATGATCTGCGCGGCGGTGATCTCGTGGCCGCGCTCGCACCAGAGCTGGTCGAAGGCCTCGCTGACGCGGATCTCGATCAGGCACTCGCCGCACGCGGGCATCGTATAGGGCAGGGTGACGTCCTTCTCGCCGTAGGGCGCGACGCCGCTCAGGTCGATTCGGCCGTGCGCGACGGACGTTCCCTCGCAGATCAGGCTCCAGCTGGCGTCAAAGTCATCCAGCGTGCGGAAGGCGAACAGGTTTTTGACGGTCAGCAGGCCCTTCTCGGCGTCCTTCAGCTCGAACTTCACGGGCTCGTAGGCCTTCTTAAGCTCGATGAGGCCCGTATGCGGCGTGCGGTCGGGGTAGCACAGCGCGTCCACGCAGAAGTTCCCGTCGTTGGGATGCTCGCCGAAGTCGCCGCCGTAGGCGTAATAGGGCTCGCCGTCCTCGGTCTCGGTCAGAATGCCGTGATCGACCCATTCCCAGACGCAGCCGCCGATCAGGCGCTCGCTTTTGTAAATGGTCTCCCAGTACTCCTTGAGAGAGCCGGGGCCAAGGCCCATGGCGTGCGCGTATTCGCACAGGAAGAAGGGCCTCTTGTCCTCCGTGTCCTCGGCCTCCTTGCGCAGGTCGTACACGTTGGTGTACATGCGGGACTTCACGTCCGAAGCCAGTTCGCCGCGCTCCACCATGCCCTTGTTGTGATACTCGCCCTCGTAGTGGATGGGACGGGAGTCGTCCATCTCGAGGATGCGACGGCGCATCGCCATGTGGTTGCGCCCATAGCCGGACTCGTTGCCCAGCGACCAGAAGATGATGCTGGGATGGTTGATATCCCTGGCCACCATGCGCTCCGCGCGGTCGACATAGGCCCTTTCCCACTCGGGGTTGTCGGAGAGAAGGTTGTCCGGGTTCTGATCGTCGGGCAGTTGCTCATGGAAGCTCTCCGGCCCCTTTATCGGCCGCTGCATGCCGCAGCCGTGGCACTCCAGGTCGGTCTCGTCGATGACGTACAGGCCGTATTTGTCGCACAGGTCGAGCCAGCGGGGGTCGTTGGGATAGTGAGAGGTGCGCACGGTGTTGACGTTGTAGGACTTCATCATCTCGATGTCCTTTTCCATCGCCTCGACCGGCGTCACGTGACCGAGCTCCGAATGCGTGTCGTGGCGGTTGACGCCCCTGAGCTTGATGGACACGCCGTTGACGAAGAGCTGCCTGTCGCGGATCTCGATCTTGCGGAAGCCGACGTTCACGCGCTGAACCTCGATCACCGAACCGTCCGCCACCAGCTCCACCAGCAGGGTGTACAGGTTGGGCGTCTCCGCGGTCCAGAGCTTCACGCCGTCCACTGTCAGGTCAAAGCACACGTCCGCGGAATCGCCGTCCGCGGCCGCGGCCGCCGGTTCGCAGGAGGCGACGGGAGCGCACCCGTCGTACAGCGTGGCGCGCACCGTCGCAGCGCGGTCGCCGTCGTAGGCGCACATCTCGACCTGCGCGGTCAGAAGGCCTTCTTTGAAGCTGTCGTCGGGCGTCGCGGTCACGCTGATATCGCGGATATGGCACTTGTTCACGCCGAGGAGATACACATCGCGGAAAATGCCGCTGAGGCGCCAGAAGTCCTGATCCTCCAGGTAGGTGCCGTCCGACCACTTGTACACCTTGACGGCGAGCAGGTTTTCACCCTCGGTCAGGTACGGCGTGATGTCGAACTCGCTGGGCATGTGGGAGACCTTGCTGTATCCCACGAACAGGCCGTTGATCCACACGCAGAAGGCGGAATTGACGCCGTCGAAGTTTAAAAATACCTCGCGGCCCTCCCAGCCCCTGGGCAGGGTGAAGATCCGCCTGTAGCAGCCCACGGGGTTTTCGTCGGGCACATAGGGCGGGTCAAAGGGAATCGGATAGGCCACGTTCGTGTACTGGGGGCGCGTCGTAGCCGTGCATCTGCCAGTTGCCGGGAACGGGAATGGTCTCCCACCCGTCGTCAAGGCCGTCGTAGTCCACATCCTGGAAGTGCTCCGGCGCAATCCCCGTGGGCGCATAGTAAAAATCCCAGGTGCCGTTGAGCAGCTTATACGCGTCGGACAGGGCCTTGTCGCCGATCAGCGCTGTCTGTGCGTCGGGATAGGGAATCAGCGTGGCGCGGGGATTCTCACGGCCAACGTGCAGGCAGTTGGGGTTTTGCCAATCCTGGAGCGTACGTTCCATATGAATGACCTCCTGATAATAATGATTCTCAGTCGCGTGCCGCCCGATTGTCTTTTCTTTCACGCGCCGCCCTCGAAATGGCGCGTCGCCTGACGGCATCATACCAATTGTATTATAACATGTCTTTGAGCTGGCCGCAACGGTGCCCGCGATCTTTTAATCGACGGCTCACGACCGATGTTAAACGATGTTAACTTTATCCCACGCGCGTTGACAGCACGGGCGGCGCGTGATATGATCACATTGATACCCCCACGGGGTATATGGCCGCTAAATATCTGCCAGGAATGGAAGTCGAATATCCGCATGAAGCAGTACATCGTCACCGGCATGAGCTGCGCCGCGTGCCAGGCGCGCGTCGAAAAGGCCGTGTCCGCCCTGCCCGGGGTCAGCGGCGTATCTGTCAGCCTGCTGACCAATTCCATGGGCGTGGAGGGCGACGTCTCCCCCGCTGAAGTCATCCGCGCCGTGGAAAAAGCCGGTTACGGCGCCACGGAAAAGGGCACGCCCCATGAGCAGGAGGCCGGGGAAAACGCCTTCGGCTTTGAGGCCGAGAAAGACGCCCTCAAGGACCGCGAGACGCCCCGCCTCAGGCGTCGGCTCATCCTCTCGGCGGGGTTTTTGCTGATCCTCATGTACGTCACCATGGGCCACAACATGCTCGGCTGGCCGGTGCCGCCCTTTCTCGTCCACAATCACCTGGGGCTGGCGCTGACGCAGGCGCTCCTGAGCGCGGCCGTGATGATCATCAACGCGCCGTTTTTCAGGTCGGGGTTCAAGTCGCTTATACATCGCGCGCCCAATATGGACACGCTCGTGGCGCTGGGTTCGTCGGTATCGTTCGGGTGGAGCGTCTTCGTGTTCTACCAGATGACCGCGATGATCACGCAGGGGGCGGACAACGCCTCTCTGATGGAGATCTACCACAATCAGCTGTACTTTGAGTCCGCGGCGATGATCCCCGCGCTCATCACCGTGGGCAAAATGCTCGAGGCGATGTCCAAGGGCCGCACCACCAGCGCCCTGAAGAGCCTCTTAAGCCTCGCGCCCCGAACGGCGACCCTCCTCCGGGACGGACAGGAGGTCAGAGTGCCCGCCGCCGAAGTCAGGGTCGGAGACGTGTTCGTCGTGCGGCCGGGCGAGAGCGTCCCCGTCGATGGCGTGGTGACGGACGGCTCAAGCGCCGTCAACGAAGCCGCTCTGACGGGCGAATCCATTCCCGCGGACAAGGGCGTCGGCGACACAGTCAGCGCCGCTACGATCAATCAGTCCGGCTTCCTCACGTGCCGGGCGACCCGCGTGGGCGAGGACACCACCCTCAGCCAGATCGTGCGGCTGGTATCCGACGCGGCGGCCACCAAGGCCCCCATCGCCCGCATCGCCGACAGGGTCAGCGGCGTGTTCGTCCCCGCCGTCATCGGGATAGCGCTCCTCGTCACGCTGGGGTGGCTGCTCGCCGGGCGGGAGCTCGGCTTTTCGCTGGCGCGCGGCATATCCGTGCTGGTCATATCGTGCCCGTGCGCGCTGGGGCTGGCCACGCCGGTGGCCATCATGGTCGGCAACGGCATGGGCGCGAAGCGCGGCATCCTCTTCAAGACCGGGGAATCCCTTGAGACCGCGGGCCAGATCGACATCGTCGCCCTGGACAAGACGGGCACCATCACCGCCGGCGAGCCCCGGGTCACGGACATCGTCCCCGCGTCCGGCCTGACCGAAGAAGAGCTCCTGCGCCGGGCGGGCTCTTTAGAGAATCAGAGCGAACATCCTCTGGCGCGTGCCGTCGTCGCGGAGGCCGAAAGGCGCGGCGTCGCGCTCAGCGGCGCTGAGGACTTCCAAATCCTGTCCGGCAGCGGTCTGACGGGGAGAATCGGAAAAGCCGTCCTGCACGGCGGCAGCGAAAAGTACATCTCCTCCCTGACCGCCATTCCGGCCGACATGCAAAGGGCGGGCGGCGAGCTCTCAGGGCAGGGAAAGACGCCCCTCTACTTCGAGGAGGACGGCCGCCTGATCGGCATGATCGCCGTGGCGGACACCATCAAGGCCGACTCGGCCCCCGCCATCGCCCAGCTCAAGGACCTCGGGATCCGCGTGGTCATGCTGACGGGCGACAACGAGCGCACGGCGCGCGCCATCGCCGCTCAGGCCGGCGTGGACGAGGTGGCGGCCGGCACGATGCCGCAGGACAAGCAAAGGGTCGTAAAGTCGCTGAAAGAGCTTGGCCGCGTGGCCATGGTGGGCGACGGCATCAACGACGCCCCGGCCCTGACGGAGGCGGACGCCGGCGTCGCCATCGGCGCGGGGACGGATGTCGCCATAGACAGCGCGGACATCGTCCTCATGAACAGCGCCCTTTCGGACGTGGCCCGGGCCGTGCGCCTGAGCCGTGCCGTCAAGCGCAATATCCACGAAAACCTGTTCTGGGCGTTTTTCTACAACCTAATCTGCATCCCGCTGGCGGCGGGGCTGTTCGGCCTGTACATGAGCCCCATGATCGGCGCGGCGGCCATGAGCCTGTCGAGCTTCACCGTGTGCATGAACGCGCTGCGCCTCAACCTCTTTAAGCCGGAGGACATCCGGCGCGACCGGCCGCGCCGCGGCGCAAAGCGCGTCGACCCCCAGGCCCTTAAGGACGCGGTCCTGAAATCCGTGACCCCGGCAGCCTGCCCGCGCGATGAAAAGACCGTAGTCCTCCGCGTTGACGGCATGATGTGCGAGCACTGCGAAGCCACCGTCAAAAGAGCCCTTGAAGCGCTCCCCTTCGTCACGCGGGCCGGAGCCAGCCATGAAAAGGGAGAGGCATGGGTCGTCCTGAGCGGGGAAATGGACCTGCAGGCCGTCAAATCGGCCATAGAGGACGAAGATTATACATTCCAGGGCCTGGCGAACTGAATCGGGTTCATTCCGTCAAAGAGAGCCGTCCGCCGTGACATTTCGGCGGACGGCCCCCTTTTATATGCCGGGCCTCAATCCTGACCGGCGGCCTGCCAGACGACGTACGTCCTCGCGCAGTAGCCCTCCATGCCGTCGCGCGTGCGGATCTTCACCCACTCGTCCTGGATCTCGGTCACGGCGACCTGCGTCCCGCTGTACAGGTACGTCAGCACCGGCGCCGTGGTCGACGGCTCGGCCCGCACGTTCAGCGTCGACGTCGGGGTCGCCAGCGTCACGACGCCGACGATCTCCCCCTCGCCGGTCTCGAGTTCGCGGACGGCCTGCATCGAGACGCTGGTCACGGGCGCTTCGCCGATCGGAACGGTCTCAGGCTCGGTCAGCGTCAGGGTCTCAAAGCTCAGCCCCGGATAGTAGAAGGCGAGGATCTCCCCCATCGCCATGCCGTGCTGACCGGCCATCATCTGCGCGCCGCGCTGGCTCATGCCCACGCCGTGACCGTAGCGCCGCATCTGAAGGACGACGATGTCCTCCTCCTCGATGACGCTGAGCAGCTCGCAGTCTATGGCGTTGAGTTTGAGGCCCAGCTCGTCTTTGACCTGCCCGTACACCTGCAAATCGCAGCTCATGAGCGCGTCGCAGACCTCCGCCTCTCCCGGCTTTTCGCCCACGACCTCCGTCACGGGGGCCTCGCGGCGCAGGGCCGCCCTCACACGCTGCTCGGTCGTGGGCTCCGCGAAGACCGGTTCAAGCGGCCGGGCGCTGACTTTGTAGGTCAGGCGCAGCGTCGTAAACTGAAGGCTGCCCTCTCCGCCCTTCGGGTCGAGCGCCTTCGCGGAAATGAGCTCGACGGGCTGAATATCCGAAAGGGCCAGGCTGTACGGCGTCTCCGACTTTTCCAGCTGCGAAGCCGCGGCGGCCCTGAGCCACGCCGTGAGCGCCTCCGGCGCGTCCCGGAAATCCCGTTCCAGCGCCATCGTCTTGACGTTGCTCAGCGGGTTTTCAAGGTCGTAGGGGTCTTCCCTGACGTCGAGATACGCGTCGTTCTCCTTCGCGCCGAGGATGTCGCCCGCCAGCGCCGTCTGCCCGCCGTTGGAGGCCGTGTAATACGCCGCTGCGCAGCGGCCCCCGTACAGCCCGACAAGGCCGCGCGTCGCGTCAACCGCGGCGGCGGCGTTGACGTTGTCCGCAGAGTATCCGTGAAAGACCTGATCCGCCGGCGTGTCGACCACGTCGTACTCCTGTGAGGAACGGGCATCCTTACGCCAGAGGGCGTATGTCCGCGCCGCCACGGCCTGGGCTTTCAGCGCCTCCATGGGCCAGCTGTCGCTCATCTCGTAGGGGACGACGCCCTTCAGGTACGTCTCAACATCTATGGTCAGTATGGCCTGAAGCCCGCTTCCGTTGGCGCGCACCTTCAGCGATCCCTGATAGACGTTGCCGCGGGACGACTGCGCGATGTACAGGCCGCCCTTTTCGTCATGGCGGACGAAGCTGGCCTCCTCGCCCAGGTTGACGGACAGGCCGGCGCTCTTCATCCAGACCTGGCTGTCCGCGGCGCGCAGCGTCACAGACGCGCCGTCGTCAAACACAAACCCCGCGCTGCCGCCCAGCGAATACGTCCCTTCAAAGGTCAGGCCGAGGCTTTCGGGCGTGCCCAGGGATTTCAGATAGACGCGGAGTCCGCCATCCATGCTGGCGGATCCGGCCTGCGCGGCGTCCGCGGCGCCTTCGCCCAGCGCCACCGAACTCAGCAGCAGCAAAACGGCGCACAGAAAGCCGCTCAGTCGGCGCGTCGTACAGTTCATCGCTTGTCCACCTCACATATCGGCCGTTCGTCCGGCTCCCGCGCGTCAAACGTCCGTCTTTCGATAATATAGCGGGGACGGCCCTTTGTCTCCAGGTATATCTTGCCGATATACTCGCCGATGATCCCCATGAACAGCGCCTGCAGCCCGCCCATAAAGAACACGATGCAGGCCGTACTCGCCCATCCGGGCACGGCGTGCCCCGTCCAGACCGTGATCAGCGACCAGAGTATCCCGATAAGGCTGATCAGCGATATGGCGATGCCCGTCAGCGTGATCATGCGTATGGGCTTGACCGAGAGGCTGGTGATGCCGTCGAACGCCAGCTTGAGCATCTTTCCCAGCGGATAGTGGCTCCGGCCGGCCTGCCGCTCGCGCCTGGCGTAGCTGACGGCCGTGCTCTTGAAGCCGATCAGCGGCGCCATGCCCCGCAGAAAGAGGTTGACCTCCTTGAACTGGGACAGCGCCTCGATCGCCCGGCGTCCCATCAGGCGATAGTCCGCGTGATTGAACACCACCTCCGCGCCCATGAACCGCAGAAACCGGTAATAGCTCTCCGCCGTAAACCTCTTGAAAAACGTGTCCGTGTGCCTGTCCTCGCGGACGCCGTAGACGATCTCGCACCCGTCCTCGTAGGCGTCCAGCATCCTGTCCACGGCGTCGATGTCGTCCTGCCCATCGCAGTCGATGCTGACGGCGGCGTCGCATCCCAGCGCGTAACTCTCCATGAGCCCCGCCAGCACGGCGTTTTGATGGCCGCGGTTGCGGCTCTGGCGTATGCCCATGACGTGGCCGTCCGCCCGGGCCTGATCTTCGATAATCCGCCACGTCCCGTCGCGGCTGCCGTCGTCCACATAGAGGACGCGGCTCTCGTCGCCGACGCGCCCCTGGCTGATCAGGCCTTTGATCTTGCCCAGGAACTGCCCGCCCGTCAGGGGAAGGACCTCTTCCTCGTTATAGCAGGGAATGACGATATACAGTACGGTCTTTTTCACGATATTCTCCCCCTTCCCCGCTTTGACCGATCTGCGGCCGAAATAGTTGCGCCCTTCGCGCCGTCAGAGCTCGATGCCGAAGTAATTCCGGGCGTTGTCAAAGCTGATGCCGCGGACGATCTCTCCCAGCGCGTCCATGTCGCAGGGGTACTCGCCATTTTCCACCCACCGGCCGATCACGTTGCACAGGATGCGGCGGAAGTACTCGTGCCTGGGGTAGCTGATAAACGAGCGGCTGTCCGTGAGCATGCCCACGAACCGCCCGAGAAGCCCCAGCGCCGCCAGGGTCCGGAGCTGCTGCTCCATGCCGTCGCGCTGATCCTGGAACCACCAGCCGGAGCCCATCTGCACCTTGCCCGGCACATCGCCCTGGAAATCGCCGATCATCGTGCCGACGACGTAGTTGTCCGCGGGATTGAGGGAGTACAGTATGGTCTTCGGGACCCCGCCGCCGCTCTCGATGGCGTCGAGCAGCCGGCTGAGCGGCAGGGCCACGTCGCACCCGCCCACGGAGTCAAAGCCCATGTCCGGCCCCAGGGTGGCGAAGCGGCGCGAATTGGTGTTCCTCAGCACGTTCATGTGGTACTGCATGACCCAGCCGCGCTCGCGGTACAGGCCGCCGAGGCGGATGAGCGCCTCCGTGCGGAAGGCGTCCTCCTCGTCCTGCGAGACCTTCTCCCCCTTCAGCGCCTTCTGAAGGGTCGCGTCCAGCACCGAAGCGTCCGCCCGGGCAAAGGGCACCGTGTTGAGGCCGTGGTCGCTGACCCGCGCGCCCAGCGCGTGGAAGACGTCAAGCCTCTTCTCGAGGGCCGTCATCAGCCCCTCGAACGACGAGATGTCCACGTCCGCCGCCGCGCTCAGGGCCTTGATGTAATCAGTGTATCCCGCGGCGTTCAGGTTCATGCACTTGTCGGGCCGGAAAGAGGGCAGCACTTTGACCCCGAAGCCCCGGTCCTCCTTCAGCGCCGCGTGGTCCGTCAGGCTGTCGGCCGGGTCGTCCGTCGTGCAGATGACTTTGACGTTGAACTTTTCGATCAGCGCCCGGCAGCGGAAGGCGTCGTCCTGAAGCATTTCGTTAGCCTGGTCGTAAATGCGGCGGGCGCTGTCTTCGTTCAGGATCTCGTTTATGCCGAAAACGCGCCGCAGCTCCAGATGCGTCCAGTGGTACAATGGGTTGCCGATGGCGTACTTCAGCATGGCGGCGTAGGCCTTAAACTTGTCAAAATCCGGCGCGCCGCCCTTGTCCCCGTACATGAGGGACTCGTCCGCCCCGTTGGAGAGCATGGCCCGCCACTTGTAGTGATCCCCGCCCAGCATCAGCTCGGTGACGTTCCTGAAGGACTTGTTCTCCATGATCTCATGCGGGTTGAGATGGCAGTGATAGTCGAATATCGGCATGTCCTTCGCGTGATCGAAAAACAGCGTCCTCGCGGTGTCCGTGCTCAGCAGGAAGTTTTCATCCATAAAGGCTTTCATATCGATCTCTCCTTCAAGCGAATTGCGCGTTATTTTCTGATGGGTTCATAGACGGGCTCCGGCTCCGCCGTTTCAAGGCAGACGCAGTAGTGGGCGCGCGCCTGCAGGCGGGGCGGCAGTTCGACCTCGACCATGGCGTCGCCCTCGCAGGTCCGGTATGTCCTCACGTCCAGCGGCGTGCGGTCCTCGACGAGATACGCCCCGGTAACCGCGTTTCCGATGTTCAGGAGCTCCACCCGCACGCGGCTCTCGAGCACGTGCACGTACAGTTTATGCGGCTTGTGCGTCATCTCGATGCCGGGCACCTCAAAGGGGTACAGCCCCGCGCTCCGCGTCCCGAATATGGCCTCGGCGTTGGCCTTTACATAGCGGCCCACGGCGTCCAGCGTCCTGACGCACGGCTCGGGCACCAGGCCCTCGGCAGTCGGCCCCACGTTGAGCAGGTAGTTTCCGCCCCGGCTCACCACCTTGATAAGCGTCGCGATGATCCGCTCCGGCGACTTCCATCGGTCATCGCGCCTGTTGTAGCCCCAGGTGTCGTTGACGGTGGCGGGCAGCTCCCAGTCGCCGTCGTAGGGCAGGCGGGGCAGGGCGTTGTCGCCCGTGGTCATGTAGTCGCCCAGGCCGTTGCCCGTGCGCCCGGACAGCAGGCAGTCCGGCTGCAGGACCTTGACCAGGTCTCTAAGCGCCTGGGACTGCGCCATCGTCATGCTCATCGGCGTGTCGAACCAGATGAGGCTCAGCGGCGCGTAGTTGGTCAGCAGCTCGCACACCTGAGGCAGGCACTTCTCGTCGAAATACTTCTGAAAATCCTTCCGGCTGTTGTCCTTGTACTGCATATAGCCGTTCGGGTCGTCCCAGTCCTGAGCCTGGGAGTAGTAGACGCCGAGCCTCACGCCGTACCTGTCGCAGGCCCGCCTCAGCTCCATCAGGATGTCCCGCCCGCAGGGCGTCGCCCTTGTCACGCTGAAGGCGCTTACGGCGGAGTCATACATGGCGAAGCCCTCGTGGTGCTTGGCCGTCAGGACGATGTACTTCATCCCCCAGTCGTCCCGCGCCCGGCGGACGAACGCGTCCGTGTCGAAGGCCTTCGGGTCGAACCGCCGGGCCAGCTTCCGGTATTCCTCCACAGGGATGTCGAGATTGTTCTCGATCCACTCGGCGATCCGGTCGGTGACGATGCCGTTATATTCGCCGGCCAGGATGCTGTACAGCCCCCAGTGCACGAAAAGGCCGTATTTTGCGTCCCGGAACCACGCCGCGCTGTCCGTGCTCATGCGCCCGTCTCCCCCTTTGTCATGGAACTTTGTGTCAGTCTCACTTTATCATGAAACGGCTTCATTGGAAAGTCCGAAACCGTAATTTTATCTTCACTGGAATCATCATACCACAAAAAAACGTCCAAAACGGGACAGTTTTGATTCAAAATCAATAAGCTTTATATGCCCCTATGTGAAAGGCGTGAAACGCGTGAAAACGATGGCGGCCTTCTTTATACTGTACCCCATAAAATGGACACTTGGTTCTGTGAAATGGACCGGGACGTCCCCAATCTATGGACACCCGTAAAGGGCGACGTCCCCAAGTAGTGGACACGAAATGTGCTGTGAAATCCCTAATTGCTGGTATATCAA
>JAFRLF010000144.1 GCA_017431365.1 Clostridia bacterium
ATGGATTTACATCTGGGCTCTGGTATGATATCATAGTATGAGTTGTACCGGAGCTCTTTCTTTGCACATTTTGAAGGAGGATTTATCTTGTTTAAGCGAAGAAAGGACTCCAACGGGCACGTACTTCGTGACGGTGAAAGCGAACGCTCTGACGGAAGGTATCAGTTCCGCTACTTAGACCTGTCAAACAAACGTCGTACGATTTACGCGTCCACATTAGCAGAGCTTCGGGAAAAGGAACGCAACATTCCCACGGACAATCTATGCGATCAGGATGACTCACCGCAAGCGGCATGCACCGTTTCTGATCTTCTGCATCGTTACGCTGACCAGAAGCGGAACAGCATTAGACGTTCGACATGGTCAACTTATTCATACTGCATCAAGTTAGTAACCGACCGACCTTTTGGAACACATCCAATATCATCTATTAAAAGGATTGATGCTAAACATTGTCTACTAACACTGAAAAACGACGGTCTAAGTTCTGGCACAGTTCATGCAGTCTATGTGGTTTTGAGAGGTGCGTTCGAGTTAGCTCTAGATGATGAAATGCTGACAACGAATCCCTTTGCATTCGCGTTTGGTTCGGTCATCAAAAATGATGCTTCAAATAAAGATGCGCTACTACCGCATCAACAGGCAGCATTTCTCAATTGTCTTATCGAAGCCCCGACACAGTACCCCGTCTACGACTGGGCTGTTGTTTTACTCGGCACCGGATTAAGAATTTCTGAGTTCTGCGGCCTCACGATACACGACATCGACTTCAAACGCCATTGCATTAGGGTTGACCATCAGCTATCATACGATAGAGAATCTCACGTGTGTGTTGTAACTCCTACCAAGGCAAGAGCCAGCAATAGACTTGTTCCAATGTCTGACGATGTCGAGCGGAGTATACATCATCTCATATCTATGATGCCAGAGACTAAACGTGTATCAGTCGGATCTGTTACTGATTTTATAGCCTGCAATACTCAGCAGGGTTTACTTACCGAGCAGATTGTATACACGATATTTCGCAGGGCAGTAGCCAGATACAACGCGAGTCATATGGATCAGCTGCCGAACATTACTCCGCATATCCTTCGTCACACCTTCTGCTCAAATATGGCTCAGGCTGGGATGGGGGTTAAGAATCTGCAGTACATCATGGGGCACGCGACATCTAAGATGACACTCGACCGATACACGCACACGACAGAATCCACGGCAATGTCCGACTTCTACAATGTACAATCTACACTTAGCTCACAATCTGGGCTTGACACCAGTTTTGACACCAATTTGAGTGATGATATGTAAAGGCATAAAGGGATACGTGATATTTTCATAATCGTATTTATATGTTTTCAACAACTTTTGGGAACTTATAACAGGATATAACGCACTATAAAGTCAACAAATGCATAGTCTTAACATGTTGTTTGTATTCGTGTTAAAATCAAAGGCGTAAAAATAGTGACAATGTCTGTTAAAAAGGGGGCTCTTAAATGACAGCGGAACTGATGCAAAAGTTGAACCTGCCTGACCTGATGACGCTCAACGACGGTACGCCCGTGCGTCAGGCTTCGCAATGGCCTCTGAGACGCGCCGAGCTGATAGATCTTCTCAGCCGGGAGGAATATGGTTACACGCCTAAGGCACCCAGTCGCGTCGAAGGCGCCATCGTGAGCGGCGACGACAACGCCTTTGCCGGGAAAGCCGTTCAGCAGCGCATTGAATTGACCTTTGATACGCCGGCCGGAAGCTTTACCTTCCCAATGATGCTGACGTATCCCAAGGCCGACAGGGCCGTGCCCGTGTTTGTCAACGTCGCTTTCAGACCGGATCTCCCGGAAAGATACTGTCCGCTTGAGGAAATCATCGACCGGGGATACGCTCTGGCTTCATTCTGCTATACCGACGTCACGGCTGACGGCGCCGAAATAGACGGCCTGGCCGTGAAGTACCCCGTTGACGAAAAAACAGGTTGGGGCAAAATCGGCATGTGGGCTTTCGCGTGCAGCCGCGTTCTCGACTATCTCGAGGATCGTCCCGAAATCGATTCAGCCCGCGCTGCCGTCGTCGGACATTCACGTCTGGGAAAAACGGCCCTCTGGTGCGGCGCGCAGGACGAACGCTTCAGCATGGTGATCTCCAACGACTCCGGCTGTTCGGGAGCTGCCATAACCAGGAACAAGGTCGGTGAGAAGATTGCCGATATTACGGACAGATTCCCCTTCTGGTTCTGCGGGAACTACCGCAACTGGCGCGGCCGTGAAGATGAAATGCCCTTCGAACAACATATGCTGCTCGCTCTGGTCGCGCCGAGACTGCTCTATGTCTGTTCTGCGGACCAGGACCAATGGGCGCATCCTGAGAACGAGTTTCTCGGCTGCTGCGCGGCCAGTCCCGCGTGGCGGCTGCTGCGCCTGCCCGGCCTGATCACAGACGGGCGCATGCCTGAGCTTAACGCGCCGCTGCATGACGGCAGCGTATGTTATCACGTCAGACCGGGGACGCATTTCTTCAGCCGGACGGACTGGAACTATCAGATGGACTGCCGCGACCGCCATGGCGTCTGAGAATCGAGGCTTTCACAGTTGGCTCAGGGACAGCTGGGTCCCATGGCTCGCCCTGCAGGCCATCGTCATGTTGATCGCGTCGATACTTGCGGCGCTTTTGCCCCTGCTGTCCGGCCACCGATACGCCCTGTTTAAGGCGCTACTGCAGTGGACCGCGCTGCCAGCCCTTTCAGCATGCTCGGCCTTTGCGCCCTGTCGAAGGGGCCTGAGCCACTATCTGGGATGGATCATCCCCCCCGTGGCGGTCGCCTGCGCGCCCTGGGCCGTGATCGGATATCCCCTGAGCCCGGGGATAATGCTCCTGAGCGCCCTTTTCGGCATGATCGGCGCGTCGGCTGGCGCCGTAAAACGCAGGCGTGAACGCGGGAACAGCGACACTTAAAAAATAAAAAGGAATGATCGTATATGGCATATATCCTCACACTGGACGCGGGTACCAGCAGCGTCAAATGCACCCTTGTCGACGAACAGCTGCGAAGCGTTCGTTCCGCCAAGGGCGAGTATAATACCGAGTATCCCAGGCCCGGCTGGTCGCAGCAGGATCCTGATACCATTTTCAGAGCGACCTGCGCAGCCGTCGCGGCGCTGACCGCTGACATCGACCCATCCGAAATCGCGGTCGTCGGCCTATCCGGAACCATGAACGGCTGTATTCCCGTCGACGGAAACGGCAACGCCCTGCATCCGAACATTATCCACTCCGATTCCAGAGCCGTCGACCAGCTCGACCTGATCCGAAGCTGTATTACCCCGGAGGATTTCTATATCCTGACAGGGAACCGTCTCGACAATCACTTCACGCTGCCAAAGATCCTCTGGCTGCGCGAGCGCATGCCCGAAGTCTATAAGTCCGCAAAGTACTTTCTGAACACAAAGGATTACCTTTATGCGCATCTGACTGGGCGCATCGGCGTGACGGATTACTCCGACGCTTCTCTGACCATCGCCCTTGATATCAACAAGGGGCGTTGGGCTAAAGAACTGCTCTCCGATCTCGGTGTAGATACTGCAAAAATGCCCGAGATCCTGCCCGGACACGACATCTCCGGACGGATCACCCCCGAGGCCGCCGCATTGACCGGACTAAAGGCGGGCACGCCCGTCGCCGTCGGCGGCGGTGACGGCGCGTGCGCCGCCCGCGGATCAGGCCTGTTTCAGCCGGGCAGCGCATACAGCTGTCTCGGATCGAGCTCCTGGGTCAGCCAGATGACGGACAGACCTGTCATCGACCCAAAGGCGCGCGTATTCAACTATCTCGACATGGACGGGCAGCACAACCATTGCTGCGGCACGATACAGTGCGGCGGCGACGCGCTGCGCTGGGGCGTAAAGAACCTTTTGGGCGAAGGCGTCAGCATCGAAGAAGCCGAAACCCTGGCCATGCAGGCAAAGCCCGGCGCTGAGGGCGTGTTCTTCCTCCCGACGCTGATGGGCGAGCGCACGCCCTACTGGGACCCGCACACGCGCGGCGTACTCTGGGGCTTCACGCTTTACCACAACAGGACGCACGTCTCCCGCGCGCTGTACGAGGGCATAGCCTGCGCTCTCGCCACCTGCGCTGAAGCGATGGCCGAGTGCGGCTACCCTGCCCGGTCTCTGATGCTCACGGGCGGCGGCGCGCAGAGCCGGCTCTGGCCCGACATGCTGGCTACGCTCATCGGTGCTGAAACGCACGTGCTTGAGCGCCCCGATGAGGGAACGTCGCTGGGTGCCGCCATCGCCGCGGGCGTCGGCGCCGGCATATTCACTTACGAACAGGCGGCCAGTTTTATTACGTACAGGTCGACGCACGCTCCGCGCGCCGAGTGGATCGACGCCTACGCCAAGCATTTTGCCATATATCGGGACATTTATACGCAGATGAAACCGCTGTTTGACCGCGTTGCGGAATAGACTTTTTCAGACAGGAGTGAATGGGTCATGATCAAATTCGGCACGGGAGGCTGGAGAGCCCGAATCGGTGAAGAATTCACCAGCGGAAATGTGCGCGCCGTCGCGGCGGGCGTAACGCGTCTACTTCGCGAGGATCATCTGGACGATCAGCCGGTCATCATCGGTTACGATCACCGTTTCCTCTCCGATACGGCCGCCCGCTGGATCGCGGAAGTGCTCTGCGGAGCGGGATTCAAGGTCTTGTTCCTTAATCGCTCAGCGCCGACGCCGCTGATCATGCACACCGTTCGTGATATGAACCTGCACTGCGGCCTCGAAGTGACGGCCAGTCACAACCCCGCCAATTACAACGGCATCAAGGTGATCGTCGACGGCGGACGCGATGCGCCTGTCAGCGTCACAGAGCGCATCGAGCGCTATATCGGCGAACTGACCGGCATACCCATCATGCCCTTTGAAGAGGCCCTGCAGGCTGGAAAGATCGAATTCCTGCGCAATCCTTTCAACAAGTTTCTCGACGACATTCTCGCCCAGATCGACGTGGCGGCTATCCGGGAGCGCGGGCCCAGGATCCTCTTCGACCCGATGTACGGCTCGGGCACATACGCCCTGATGACCATACTCTACACCGCGCGCTGTACGGTAGACACCATGCACATCGGCCGGGACGCCTTCTTTGGCGGGTACGTGCCAGAGCCGAACGAAGAGAGCCTTCACGATCTGGCCTCGGGCGTCGTCCGCGGCGGTTACGACCTCGGCATTGCGCTGGACGGCGACGGCGACCGGCTCGGCGTCATCGACTCCAACGGCCGCTACATCTCCGCCAACGAGATCCTCGTCATGCTGTACTACTATCTGCATGAATACAAGGGGTGGAAAGGCCCCGTCGTGCGCAACAATTCGACGACGCATATGCTGGACCGCGTCGCCGAATCCCTCGGAGAGATATGCTATGAAGTCCCCGTTGGGTTCAAGTGGATTTCCGCCAAGATCGACGAAACGGACGCCGTCCTGGGCGGCGAGAACTCCGGCGGCATGACGGTGCGGGGGCACATTCACGGTAAGGACTCCGCCTACGCCGCCGCGCTGTTCGTAGAAATGATATCCACGATGAACAAGAGTCCTACGGAGATCATGCATGATCTGACGATGAAATACGGCAGGTTCTGCATGGTGGAGCGCAACTATGCGTACGAGCAGTCTGACAGGGACAGGATCCGCCGCATCGTCTTTGAGGACAAATCTCTCCCGGACTTCGGTGAAAGCGTCAACCACGTCAGCTATGAGGACGGATGCAAGGTCTACTTCGAGGACGGAAGCTTTGTGCTGTGCCGCTTCTCCGGTACGGAAACGCTGCTCAGGCTCTGCGCCGAGGCCAGCACTAAGGACACCGCGATAGCCTATATCGACATGCTGAGAAGGCACCTTGGATTATGACCACGCACACGAAGCAAAGTCAATCCCTGATTCCGCAGTATTCACAATTCGAAATACGCTTATAAACATACACTGCCGTGAATCGTCCGTTCAAGGCCGGCGATTCACGGCAGTATTTCTTTCGCCAAAGGCGTTCTGATCCGATTCTGGATTCTCGGCCCATCTTCAGAGGGTGACGCCATACTCCTCCGCCAGGGCGGAATTGTTCAGGCTTCTGTCACCCGTGATCTCGCGAATGACGTCGATGCCCTCCGGCAGGATCACGGGCTGGTCTTCGGAACGCAGTTCGATTTCCATGATCGCCTGATCCGTCCAGAAGGGATAGACGTCGATTTCAAAGTACTGATCCTTATACGTCAGGCAGTATCTCGATTTGGCAAGCTGCGTCTTTCGCCCTTCGCCCGAGAGGTAAGCCTGATACTCCTCCCGGGTAAGACGATTCTCCAGTTCGATCCGCTTGATGGGCGAAACGCTCTTTTTCCGAGTGAGGAAATAGACATAGCTGCCGTTATATCCACGCTGCCGAAGGCGAAAGCGCTCTTCATGATCCGGCTGAACATAGGTCTGTACGATATCCACGCGGCGGCACGCGGGGTGTTTCGTCAGCCATTCGACATCGGGATACCGTATCAGGAACCGGCGTTCGATTTCAAACGGCTCCGGCTCGCCGAGATAGACACTGATCTCCGCGATCAGTCTCTGGATCTTTCCCTCGAAATCCGTCGAATTGTCGATCACCCTGAAATGTGGATGCCCCGTCCAGGCCGCGATGATGCGGTCGTCGAGCGCTCTTGCCTGCTCGGGCGTCTCCGTGCGGGCCGTGTTGTTTGCCGTCGTATAAAAGGCCTCGGCGCCTCTCGCGGCCGTCACGAGGTGAAACACGGCGTCATAATGATCCCGCAGCGTCACTTCGTTGACGTCCAGCTCCCATAGCACTTTCTGAAACTCTGCTTCCGTCATATACGCGCGGTTATCCAGCGCCCCGCGATCGCAGACGATGAGGATTTTATCAGCCGACATCGTCCTTGCGGCACGCTCGAAGACGCGTTCCTTTTCCATCTGCAGGCGCATCTGTCCGATCTGGTAATCGACGTTTGATCCGCAGGTCCACGGTGCGACTCCACCGCCGATCAGTTCGGTAGCCGTCTCGCAAACGACGAGCACCGTATAACCGAGCTTCTCAAAGTGCCGCTGGATCGCGCACAGCGCGGATGACTTGCCTGCACAGGGGCCGCCTGTAATGACAATCAAATCTGATTTCAAACTTCACACCCCTTGTTTCACGGAATCCTGATGGAATTACTTGCCCGCTATCGATAGACTGTCTATGAGCAGATCAGGAGACGCGACGCGTGAGAAGCCAAACTTTAGTTCGTTTCCAACAGCCTTGACCGAACGCAGCAATTGATAAAAGTTTCCAGCCACGGTAATCTGGCTGAGAGGACGGCCGATTGCCCCGTTCTCAATCGTAAAGCCCTTCGCACCAAGGGAGAAATCGCCGCTGATCTGATTTGCCCCAGAATGGAGGCCCTGAACATCGGTAATGAAGACGCCCTGTCCACACCGCTTCAGCAGCTGGTCAAGGCTCTCGGCGCCGGGCACGACGTACATTCCACGCGCGCCGACGCCTACGGGCGAATCATAGCTCCGTTTGGAAGCGTTTGCGGTGGTGCAGACGCCTTGTTTGCCCGCCGTCCGGAGGTTATGCATCAGCGTTTTGAGAACGCCGTCTTTCACGAGATCCGTCCGGCGCGTCGCGACGCCCTCGCCGTCGAAGGGCGCAGCGTCCGGGCTTTCAGGATTCAGCGGATCGTCTACAATGCTGACGCACGGCGCGGCGATCGCCTCTCCCTCACGGCCCTTGTAAAGCGACATGCCCTTCTGCGCGGCGTCCGCGCTGAATATCTCTGAGAATGTATTGAGAAGCGCGCTCGCGACGTCATAGCGCAGAACCACAGGATACTCGCCTGAGCTTACCTGACTTGCCTGGAGATAATGAATCGCCTCTTCAACGGCCTCGCGCGCGACATGCTCGATGTCGAGCTGAGCGGGATCGCGCAGCAGGGCAAAGGAAGAACCGCGCGTCACATCGGCGCCCTCATGAGCCAGCACCGACGCGTAAACGCCTATCGTATTGCCCCTGTACGCCACGTCCAGGCCTCGCGTATTGACAAGCCGACGTGAAGAGCTCTCCGTCATGAGCTGAACCTGCTGGCATCGGGTGACCCTCGGATCAATGGATAAGCAGGCCTTCTCCAGCGACTTTGCCAGTTCGATCTTCTCGGACGAGGTCAGCGCGTCGACGGCGCTGTTGTATATATCGACTTGCGGATAAGCCTCGTCGCCCTGATAGATAAATTGGGTGTCGGCGTTTTCAATGAGAGAGGCGTTTTCCTTCGCGCCGGTGACGAGCAAGCTGACGGCTTCGTCATCAAAAACCTGCGTGCTGGCATACCCCATTTTCCCGTTGACGAGGCCTCGAAAGCCAAGTCCCTGCGACGAACTGACCGAGTAGTCGGATATCTCTCCCTCGCGCACACCGACTGTAAAGGATTCTTCCATCCTCAGATCGGCTTCGCAGGCTTCGAAGCCTTCGCTTGCCGCGCGATCAAACAATTGCCTGATAAAGGTTTCAACGTCCATGGCAATACCTCCTCAGCGGCCGCCGACGGTGATGTCCGTCACGCGGATCATTGGCTGTCCTACGTTGGTGGGTATAGAGCCGGAACGGGAGCCGCACATGCCCTGCGCCATCTTCATGTCTCTGCCCACACGATCGATCTTGAGCAGGATCTCGCTGCCCTTGCCGACGAGCGTCGCGCCCCGCACAGGACGGTCGATCTGTCCGGCGCGAATGATATATCCCTCCTGCACCGCGAAGTTGAATTCCCCGGTCGCGGGATTGACGGAGCCGCCGCCCATCTTCTTGGCGTAAAGGGCGTCGCCTGCCGTCGATATGATCTCGCTTTCCTCGTCCGTACCGGCGGCGATGAACGTGTTGCGCATGCGCGACGTCGGCGCGAAGGTATAATCCTGCCGACGGGCCGAGCCGGTGACCGGCATACCCATACGCCTGCCGTTCAGGCGGTCGATCATGTAGTTTTTGAGGACACCGTTTTCGATAAGGACGAGCCGGGTCGTCGGCGTGCCCTCGTCGTCGATGTTAAGAGAGCCCCACTCGTTGGGTATGGTTCCGTCGTCGATGGCTGTGACCTTCTCCGAAGCGATTTTCTGTCCGAGTCTCCCGCTGAACTCGCTCATGCCGATGGCCACGGACGTCGCCTCAAGAGAATGGCCGCACGCCTCGTGGAATATCACGCCGCCGAAGCCATTGTCGATGACGACCGGCATGACGCCCCCGCGGCAGGGCTCTGCGTTCAGCATCGTAACAGCCGTCTTGGCTGCGTCACGGGCCGCCTTATCCACGTCCACGCGCGTGTCGAACAGTTCAAACCCCATCATCGCGCCGGGATTGGATGATCCCGTCTGATTCTCAGAGCCGTTGCTCGCCAGGGCGGTGACGCTCAGACGCGTATAAACTCTCGTATCTCCTATGAAGAGGCCGTCCGGATTGGCGATGGTGATGTCGCTTTCCTTGCCCATCAAAAGGACGCGGACCTGTCGAATGTCCGAAGAGACGCTCTGCGCCGACGCTGTGGCGCTGTGACAGACGCAGGCGCGCTTTTGCCCAGACACGTCCATGGGCATAATCTTGATAGGGTGGATATTCGCCGCGATGGAACCCGTCAGTCGGATATCCGCGGCGACGGTCTCGTTGCCGATGGCAGAGGCGGCCTGCGCGGCCGCTCTGATCAAGCCCTGTTCAGTCGTATCGTTAGTATGGACGTAGACGCTCTGAAACCCTTTGTACACGCGAATACCTGCGCCGTGCGCGCGGGAAATCGTGGCGTTTTCGGTCTGATCGTTGATCATAGTGAGGCTGGACGATTTCGTATCCTCATAGAAAATCTCGGCAAAATCGCCGCCCGTCGCCACCGCGGCGCTCAGCGCCCGCTCGGCGGAATTCTTAACCAGCATTGATGTATCACCTCACTCAGTCGATTAAAGAAGCGTGACGCCGGCCGCCTTTGCCGCGGCCTTCGTATCGTCGTCCCACAGAGATACCTGTACCTCGCCGATGTGAGCTTTTCCAAGGATGAGCATGCTCAGCCTCGATTGTCCGATGCCGCCGCCGATCGTCAGCGGCAGCTCCCCGTTGAGCAGCTGCCTGTGGAAGCTGAGCGTGCGGCGCTCATCGCAGCCGGATTCGCGCAGCTGCCTGTCCAGCGCCGCCGGATCGACGCGAATGCCCATCGAAGAGATTTCAAAGGCGCGTTCGAGAACGGGGTTGTAAAAGACGATATCCGCGTTCAGCGTCCAGTCGTCGTAGTCTGGCGCCCTCCCGTCATGGGGCTTGCCTGATCTGAGTTTGCCGCCGATCTGGAGAATACAGGCCGTCGTGTGTTCTTTCGTGTAAGCGTTTTCCCGCTGCTTCGGCGTGAGATCAGGATACATATCCTCCAGATGCTGCGTCGTCACAAAGGAGACCGTGCGGTCAGGCTGCCAGTTCAACGAGGGAAACCTGGCGCGCATGGCGTCGTTGGTCAGACAGATGGCCGAGACGATCGTCTCAACCGTATTCTTCAGATAGGCGATATTGCGCATATCCTCGGAAATCACCTTTTCCCAATCCCACTGATCGACATAAATAGAGTGGAGATTGTCCATGTCCTCGTCTCTTCGGATGGCGTTCATGTCGGTATAAAGCCCCTCGCCGACGGGAAAACCGTAATCCCGCAGGGCGAGCCGCTTCCATTTGGCCAGCGAGTGGACGACAGCGCCGTTTCGGCCCGTCTGTTTGACTTCAAACACGACGGGCCGCTCGACGCCGTTGAGGTCGTCGTTCAGTCCAGTTGCGGGATCCACGAACAGCGGCGCTGACACGCGCTTGAGATTCAGCGCATTGGAAAGAGTATCCTCGAACGTGCGCTTGAGGATGCCGATGGCCGCTTGCGTCTCATACAGGTTGAGCGAAGGCTTATATCCTTTGGGAAATTCAAAGCGCTCCCGGCTGATGAAGTGCGTAAAGCCGGCATCCGTAAAGACGCGCTTCAGGCACTGATAAAACTGCGTTTCTTCATCCGGCTCGATCACCGTAATCGTTTGAGCCGGATCCATCGACGTCAGCATGTCGTAGAGCGCGTCAAGGTTTCGGCCGAAGTAATCCGGAAAGGCCAATTGTTCACTCAAATACGAAAAGGCCGTTTCCCTCTCCGTGAGTTTTCCACCGTCAAGTACGGGCATAGATCTTTCCTCCTTACGGATACAGCTGCACAAAAGTGGCGTAGTGATCGTCGGTATAGTATATATATCCATCTTCGGAATAGACGATCCTCTTCGCGCCGCGGCTGCCGCCCCTGTAGTCGATATCGCACTCCGTATACTGTCTGCCTTCCGGCAAAGTCCCCTCATAGTTGTTGTATCGGTCACCGCCTATGCTCTTGCCTTCGGCGTAGCGCCAGAGATCACCTCCGCTCCATCCGAGGGCTCGGGCTTCCTTCTTGGTGATGAAATTGGCCGGCAGGCGTCCGTAGGTATCGATGTAAAGCGCGACATCGTCCTTCGATGTATAGGAGCCCGCGGGGTTCAGCAGGGCTTTTGTCTGTGAACACGCCGCAAGCGTGAAGACGAGCAACAGCGTCAGCGCAAGGCTGAGTATGCGTTTCATGGCGTTCCGCCCCCCTTTGTGATACTAGCGTCCGGCTTTGGCGCCGGATGATAATTTTAGAGATTATAGCACATCACAGCGCTGATTGCGTGAATTTCATGAAAAAAACAGCCCGCCATGTCTCCCGAACAAACGCAAAAAAGGGCTGTCTCACGGCAGCCCCTCGGAACTAAACCGTTACGGGAGCGTCTTTCCGCTGGAACGGTACAGCTCATACCACTCCTCGCGCGAAAGCGTAATATCGGAAGCGGCGGCGATCTCCTGCATGCGTTCAGGACGCGTGCTGCCGATGATCGGCTGCATGCAGGCCGGATGGCGCAGGATCCACGCGATCGCGAGCCCCGTCGGCGTGATGCCGTGCGCCCGCGCGATCTGGTCAAGCTTCTCGTTGAGGGCGGGATACTTATCGCTGCCGATAAACGGCCCTTCGAAGAAGCCGTACTGGAAGGGCGACCAGGGCTGTATCGTGATCCCCTTGAGCCTGCAATACTCCAGTACGCCGCCGTCGCGGTTCACCGCGCCCGCGTTTTCCATGTTAACGTTCAGACCCGCGTCGATCATCGTCGTGTTCGTCAGGCTGAACTGAAGCTGATCGATGACGATGCGATCATCCCCCAGCGCCTGATTGAGCAGGGCGATCTGCATGGGGTTGTGGTTCGAAACGCCGAAATGAGCGACCTTCCCCGCCTGACGCAGTTCGCTGAACGCCTCGGCGACCTCCTCAGGCTCCATCAGGGTATCAGGCCTGTGCAGGAGCAGAAAATCGACGGAATCAATCCCCAGTCGGCTCAGGCTCCCATTGACGGCTTCGATGATGTGATCATGCGAAAAGTCGTACATGCCCGGCCTTATCGCGCATTTGGTCTGAATGAGCATTTCGTCCCGAAGAGAGGGGTTCGACTTCAGGAATGCGCCGAAGCGCGTCTCGCAGGCTCCTCCGCCGTAGATGTCCGCGTGATCGAAAAAGTTGATCCCGCACGCGAGATCCGTCTTGATGAGCCTGTCGAGTTCCTGCTCGCTCAGACCCGATATGCGCATGCAGCCCTGCGCCACTCTCGAAGCGTCCATCCCCGCAAGTTTGAAAGTTTTCACAATATCACTCCTCAACATCCGTATTAATTGTTACAGTCTGACGCCGATCTTCTCCGCCACGCCCTTGATATAGCGCGTCGCCTCGACATAATCCTGTTGCAGCGTCATGTGCTCGAGCATCAGGCAGATCCGATCGTCCCGCAGGCTCGAGACGCACCTTACATATGTTTCATAATCCATCTCTCCGAGACCGGGACGGCACTCGTCAAGATGCACGGTCAGCCTCGTGTCCAGGCGGATATCCTTGGCGTGGCACGAGCGGATGAACGGCCCGAGCTTGTCGAACCATTCACGAATGACTTCGCCGCTGCGGTAGCAGAGCTGAGGGCTTGACAGGACGTTTACGATGTCGACGTGCGCCGCGAACCTCGGCCTGTCGACCGCCTTCAACAGGGACAGGTAACTGTCCGCCGAGTCCGGGTACATCCACGGCATGGGCTCGAGCGTATAATACGTGTTCTTCGGCCTGACCGCATCGATAATCCGCTGGGTCGTTTGGACGATCTCGTCAAAAGCGCGGGGCGTCAGGTTGTCGCGATGCGGCCCGTCCCAGGTGTCCGAATAAGATCCCGCGATGTTGACGCAGCAGTTGGCGGATATATAATCCGCAAGTTCCAGCTGGTGAACGGCCCTTTCGAGGTTTTCAGACCGCTTCTTCTCGTCTCTATCCATCAGATTGTTCCATATCCCGATTTCAGAGATGACGAGGTCGGCCTCTCTGGCCGCATTTACATAGCCGTCGATCACCGACGTATCCGCGCGGTAATCGACCGGGAAATACACGCCGGTGTATCCCATCTCACGCGCGCGCTCCGCCCACTGCTCAGGCGAGTCCCACTGTCCGAAAATCATACCGCCAAAACGCATCTTCTTCCTCCCCTCCAAGCACGGCAACCGTTCGCGCTCCACGATACTCTCTTTTACGGAGTCATTATACCATAATATCAGCTTTTGTCCAGTATCCTTTTGAGCGTCGCGGGAATCTCCGCCGCGCGCGTAAAAAAGCCGTGACTTCGGGCCCTTCGTTGCGGTATAATATGAGCATAAATGAAAGAAGCACAGGAGGCGCACCGAATGAAAGCATTGAATGAGTTTGACAGAGTCCCGCTCGGTCTCTTCCCGACGCCAATCCACCGCCTCGCCAACATCAGCCGGCTACTCGGCGCGGACATATACATAAAACGCGACGACCTCAGCGGCCTCGGTCTCGGAGGAAACAAAGTCCGAAAGCTCGAATTCCTCCTAGCCGACGCGAAAAAGCAGGGCGCGCAGGTGGTGTTCACCACGGGCGGCGCGCAGTCAAACCACGCGATGCTCACGGCTGCGGCCGCGTCTAAAATCGGCATGAAGGCCATTCTCATTCTTAAAAAGAGAGGGGTAACGGACTGCGTCGGGAACCAGCTGCTCGAGCGGATGCTGAACACCGAAGTCATCTTTATGGATACCGACGACTACGCCGACATCTACGCTGAGATGGATCGCGTCGGCACTTCACTCGGCGTGCCGTACTATAAGATCCCCTGCGGCGGGTCGAACGCACTCGGGAGTCTGGGGTATGTCGCGTGCGCCTACGAGATCAGCGGGCAGGGCGTCGCATTCGATCACATCGTCTGCGCGGAGGGCAGTGGCGGCACGATGGCTGGCATGGCGCTGGGCGCAGGCATCTGCATGCCGAAAACGCGTGTCCACGGCATGATGGTGGACAGCGACCCGTTTGACGTGATCACGCCACGGCTGATGTGTGAGACAGCCGCCCTGCTCGAAGCCGACGACGGCGCAATGCGCGACAACTATGATCTGCGCGACATGTGCGGTCCGGGTTACGCAATCCCCTCGGATGAGGGCAATGAGGCGATCCGGCTGATGGCCGAACACGAGGGGCTGTTCCTCGATCCCGTCTATACGGGCAAGGCGTTCGCCGGCCTGATCGCCATGGCCCGTGAAGGCGCGTTCAGACCGGGCGAGCGCGTACTCTTCCTGCACACAGGAGGCGCGGGCGGCATTTTCGCCATGAACGGCTTCCCGGGTACCGACGTTACCCGATGATCGCTCCTCATTCATCGCAACCGCTTTCTGTCCGTTAGCCGAACGCTGTTGCACATCGCTTGAAACGGATACTTTCAAAGCTTGACACTCCGACAGCCATGCCATAGAATGAAACCGTACCGGAACAAAACCCAAGGTCAATTCATTGAATGACGAATCTGAAACGACAGGAGGTTCTTTTATGCCTATCGTCGACATGCCCCTCGAGGAGCTCAAAACGTACCTTGGTCGGAATGAATGTCCGCAGGATCTTGACGCATACTGGGATCGGGCCATACGGGAAATGGAAGCCCTTGGCACAGAATGTGAACTCGTCCGCGCCGATTTCCAATTGCCCGGGATCGAATGCTTTGAAATATACTTTACCGGCGTCGGCGGCGCGAGGATACACGGCCGCTTCGTCCGGCCGAAATCCCATTCAGGGAAACTCCCCGCCATGTGCCTGTTCCATGGGTATTCAGGGAGCTGCGGCAACTTTTCGGCGCTGCTTCCATGGGCTTCAGCGGGTTTCGCGGCGGCCTCCATGTCCTGCCGGGGACAGGGCGGCCTGTCTGAGGACATCGTCCCCGTCCGGGGCAACACGCTGAACGGTCACATCATCCGCGGCCTTGACGACCCCGACCCTGACAGGCTGTACTTCCGCAACGTATTTCTCGACGCCGCTCAGCTGCCCCGAATCCTTGCCGCCATGCCTGAAATCGACGAGACGCGCATAGGCGCTACGGGCGGCTCACAGGGCGGCGGGCTGACCCTGGCCTGCGCGGCGCTGACGCCGACGCTCAACCGGGCGGCGCCGTTTATGCCGTTCCTCTGCGATTATCGGCGAGTCTGGGAGATGGATCTGAGCGTGGCTGCCTATGCTGAACTGCGGGAGTTTTTCCGTCATTCTGATCCCCGGCATGAGCGGGAAACGGCCGTCTTCACAAAGCTGGGGTATATCGACAATCACAACCTGGCTCACCGCATCCGCGCCGAAGTCAAGATGTTCACCGGCCTGATGGACACCATCTGTCCGCCTTCCACTCAATTCGCCGCGTTCAACCGGATCACCTCTCCGAAGAGCATGGTCATCTATCCGGACTTCGGACACGAGTACTATCCCGACGCCGACGATATATGCATGCAGTTCATGCTGAAAATGTGACGCGTGCGGTCAAAAACAGATTCATACAGAGCTGATCCCCTGGAGGTCAAAGTCATGAAAGCCCATCGCTCCTATGCCGAAGACGAATTGCGCTATCTTAAAATGCTCTCGAGGCTCTACCCCACAGTGCAGGCCGCGGGAACTGAGATCATCAATCTCAAGGCGATACTCGGTCTGCCAAAGGGATGCGAGCACTTTATCTCCGACATCCACGGCGAATACGAAGCCTTCCTCCACATACTGAATTCATGCTCGGGCGCTGTGCGCGAGCGCATCGATCAGATCTTTGGCGACAGCATGACCCGCAGCGAGAGAGATCAGCTCGCGACGCTCATATACTATCCCAGCGAGAAGCTCGAACTGCTCAAGCCTGAGATCAGCGATATCGACGAGTGGTACCGCATCACGCTGCACAGGCTGATCGCGCTGGCCCGGGTGGTCTCCGAGCGGTATACCCGTTCCAAAGTCCGCAAAGCGCTGCCGCATGGGTTTGACTACATCCTGGAGGAGCTATTGTACACGCACAGCGAGGAGATCGACAAAAAAGACTACTACGAGAGCATCATCGCGACGATCGTCGAAATCGGGCAGGCGCCGGCTTTTATCGAGGCTGTGTGCGCGCTCATCAAGTGGGCGGTCGTCGATCACCTCCACATCGTCGGAGACATATTTGACCGGGGCCCCCGGGCGGACATCATCATGGATTCGCTGCTCAGGCACCACAGCGTCGATATACAGTGGGGCAATCACGATATCCTCTGGATGGGCGCCGCCTGCGGCAGCCGAACCCTGGTAGCCACCGTCCTCTCCAACTCCATACACTACAACAACCTCGACGTCGTCGAGACGGGTTACGGCATCTCCCTCAGGCCCCTCTCGGTGTTCGCCAACGACGTGTACCGTCACTGTGACGTGTCTCGCTTCGCCGTCAAAACCGACGAAGGCGAATACGACGCGTCTGACAAGGACAAGCTGCTCTCGGCGCGGATGTTCAAAGCCATTTCGATCATTCTGTTCAAGCTCGAAGGCCAGAAAATCCTCAATCACCCGGAATACGGCATGTCGGATCGCCTTCTGCTCGACAAGATCGATTACGCCGGCCGACAGATCACTATCGACGGGACGACCTGGCCGCTCGAGGATACGGATTTCCCCACCGTCGACCCTGACCACCCGTATGAACTGACGTCGGAGGAAAACGCCGTCATAAATCAATTGACCGATTCGTTCCGACACAGCGAAAAGCTGCAGCGGCATGTGCGCTTTCTCTACGCGAAGGGCAGTCTCTACAAAGTATTCAACGGTAACCTGCTGTTTCACGGATGCATCCCCATGGATGACGAAGGGCAGTTCCTCTCGTTTAATCTTGACGGCACGGAGCGGCGCGGCAGGGAATTCCTTGACTACGCCGAAAGGGCCGCCCGGCAGGCCTACTATCACAAGCCCGGCACCCCCGAGCGCGAGCGGTGCATGGACCTCATGTGGTTCCTCTGGGCCGGTCGAAACAGTCCTATCTTCGGACGCGACCGCATGACGACGTTCGAGCGGCGCTTCATCGCTGACGAGCGCGCGTGGGCCGAGCCGAAAAACGCCTATTACACGCTGTACGAGGATCCCGAAGTATGCGACAAAATCCTTCACGAATTCGGTCTTGAAGGTCCGCACTGTCACATCATCAACGGACACGTCCCTGTAAAGACGAAAAAAGGTGAAAGTCCGATCAAGGGCGGTGGCAAGCTGATCGTCATAGACGGCGGCTTCTGCAAGGCGTATCAAAAGACGTCGGGCATCGCGGGGTATACCCTCATCTACAATTCGCACGCGTATAGGATCGTCGCGCACCAGCCCTTCGCCGGTCACGAGCTCGCCCTGCGCGAAAACGACGACATTTCTTCTTCCACCATCGTGTTTGAGCGCATGGAATCCCGACAGAGGATCCAGGCGACCGACAAGGGCCGAGAGATTCAGAAGCGCATAGACGATCTTAAACTCCTTCTGACCGCCTATCGCGAGGGCGTCGTCGCCGAAGGACACGACGGCGCGCAGCCGGACGCAGAGACGCGCATCTGACGCGCCCGCCTATTCCCGTTCATATGTCTCCCATGCGGCCGTCATTCTTGCGCGTGACGGCCGCTTTCTCCATTTGCAGCAGCCAAAGCTTTTTCTCCATCCCACCCGCGTACCCCGTCAGGCTTCCATCCGCGCCGACGACACGGTGACACGGGACGATCAGCGAGACAGCGTTTCTCGAAACGGCACCCCCGACAGCCCGCGCAGACGCGAAACAGCCGCCTTTCTCCGCGGAGAGACGTCGCGAGAGCTCCCCGTATGTCATGGTCTTTCCATATGGAATCGTCAGAAGAGCGCGCCAGACCTTCTCCTGAAAGGGCGTGCCCCTCAGGTGAATCGGAGGCGTAAATCCCGGATCCGCGCCGCCGAAATACGCATCGAGCCAGCGAACGGCCGCGTCAAAAACAGGGAGAGACGCCTCTGTATACTCGGCGGAAAGCGTACTTCCAAAGTAACGCTGGCCGTCAAACCAAAGGCCGACCAGCGCACTTCCATCACTGGCCAGGGTAATCCCGCCCAATGGCGAATCATAGCGGCTGATATAATCCAAAGACCTCATCCTCTCCGGCTTATGCCTGTCAGCGTTGATTGTATCCTTCCGCGGGACAAACGTCAAGCTCGGTCTTTGGCGGCTTCTTTTACAGCCTTGCAAGGGCTTTATCCGTAAAGTTCTTGACGGGATATCCCGGATAGTGTATCTTAAGAGCGGAGGTGATCGCATGACATTCTACAAGTGCGAGCATTGCGGCAACATCATAGCTCACATCAACGATTCCGGCGTGCGGTGCGTCTGCTGCGGCGAGACGATGAAGCCCCTGACGCCGAACACGTCCGACGGCGCCGGGGAGAAGCACGTCCCAGTTCTCACCAAAGAAGGCCGGACAGTGACGGTAACCGTCGGTTCCGTCGAGCATCCGATGCTCGACGCGCATTACATCAATTGGATCATGCTCGAAACCCAGCAGGGCCGCCAACGCAAGATCCTGAAGCCCGGAGACCGTCCCGCAGCCACGTTTGCCCTGACCGATGACGACGAGGTCGTCGCGGCTTACGAATACTGCAACCTGCACGGATTGTGGAAATCCGAGTAATACAACCGAAAAGGAGCGAACTGTAATGAAGAAGAGTATCGGCGTCACGCAGGCCGTCTATCCGATGCCTGTGCTGATGATTGCGGCATACGACGAGACCGGCAAGGTTAATGTGATGAACGCGGCCTGGGGCATGATCTGCGCGATGGACAAGATCGCCCTGTTCATTGACGAGGATCACAAGACGACGCAGAATATCCTGACGGCGAAGGCCTTCACCGTCTCTCTGGCGGATCAGGCGCACATGGACGTGGCCGACTTCTTTGGCATCGCGTCCGGCAATAAGATGCCCGATAAATTCGAGCGCACCGGATACCATGCCGTCAGGAGCGAACATGTAAACGCTCC
>JAFRLF010000145.1 GCA_017431365.1 Clostridia bacterium
GCGATCCATTTTTTCTGATCCCGGCAGGATCATATATCAGTATCCGGCTCCTCTGCTGACCGGAATGTACTTCGCTGAGCTGAAGTAATTCAGTAAAAGCAAAGGGCCAAAAGCTCACACCCGCTTTCCCGACCGATCATCGGACAGGAAAGCGGGTTTTTTTACCTTCATGATAGTTTTATATGTCGTCTTATAGTTTTGAATTCGATGGATGAGGATGCCGCACAGTCCCATCGCTGTACAGGAAAAACGATCGGCAGATCGAAATAGATTTGTGTTTTTTGAGAAGCAGCAGATATAGAGCTTCGATAGTCAATTGTTAATACCAAGTAAAGACACATATTCTCTATTGACGTGTCACAGGGCTTTTACTATAATACATTTAGTCTATAATATTAATATACTTTAAG
Source organism: Clostridia bacterium (assembly GCA_017431365.1). Classification (GTDB taxonomy): domain Bacteria; phylum Bacillota; class Clostridia; order Christensenellales; family Aristaeellaceae; genus Firm-10. The sequence goes on from JAFRLF010000145.1 coordinate 411, forward strand.
GCTGGTGATGACATGGCAGCGTCAGCGGAAGTATTCGCAAAGAACTGTCACATCGAAATCATTCCTCCAAAGCAGGACAGCGAAAAGCTGGAAAGCGATCTGAAACTGTTTGCGTCCAAACTGGAGCGCGTCATGGAAAGCGGTTTTACCGCGTCCATAACTGACAACGCGATTGGTCTGCTCGCCTTTCAGGGACATGAATGTATCGATGAACTTGGGCTTGCGATCAAGCCGGATCAGATACTCATCCATCTGAATACCTTTCACACAAAGAACAATCTTGACGAAATTCTTTCATCCTGCCTTCGCTTGGGCATACGTTCCGTTCTGGCGATCAGCGGAGACGGTTCCGCGCGTCTGCCCAGGCTTCGTCCCGCCGATCTCGGGGCGGATAGTACGTCGGCTGTAACCTCAGTCGAACTCATACGCTATATTCGGGAGCGCTATCCTGACTTCAGGGTAGGTGTCGCTTTCAATCCGTATGAACCGGAAACCCACGAATTTGCAAAACTGGAACGAAAGCTGGCCGCTGGCGCCAGTTTTGTCATCACGCAGCCCATCATCGAACAAAACGCTGTAATCGACAGGCTTCTCAGAGAATACCATGCTCTGCCAGTGACGATAGAGGCGTGGATGTCAAAAAAACTGTACCTCTTGAGTGACGTCGTCGGTTATCCCATACCCGAGGACGCAGAATACGATCCGATGTCTACCCTCGAAAACCTGCGGTGCGTCTATGCGAGATGCGGCTTTTATCTGTCGCTGCTCGGATTTAAGACGCAATATCCTCTGATCGAGGAGATGGCGGGGAAAAAGCGAACGGAGGTGGGCTCATGAAGATCGCAGTATGCGTAAAGCAGGTACCCGCGAATAACGACGCAAAGATTGATCCTGAAACCAAACGGATCGTGCGCGAGGGCAGTAAAGCCGTCGTCAATCCTTTCGATTTATACGCAATCGAAGAAGCCGTCGCTATAAAGGAACAGCTGGGCGGAGAAGTCATCGTCTTGACCATGGGGCCTGAAAAGGCAAAGTCCGCTCTGATCGAAGCCCTTTCCATGGGCGCGAACCGCGCCGTCCTTTTGAGCGACAGGGCGTTTGGCGGCTCCGATACCTGGGCTACAAGCTACGTGCTGGCCAAGGCGATTGAGGCAATTGGAGGCGTCGATCTGATACTATGCGGAAAACAGGCCATAGACGGCGACACAGCTCAGGTCGGCGCGGGCATCGCCGCAAAGCTCGACATACAGCAAGCGACCAATGTCTGCAAGATTGAGCGTATCGAAAAAGACGCCATCGCAGTCAGGCGTCTGAACGAACGAGGCTATGATATTGTAAAACTGGAATATCCCGCCTTGATCACGGTTGTAAAAGACATCAATTCACCCCGCATACCCAAGCTGCATGACGCGCGCATCGCCCGACGGGCGGAAATCCCCATCTGGAAACCGGAGGATATCAGCGCGGATCCGGAAGTGATCGGGCTGAAGAACTCCCCTACGCAGGTGGTTAAGACGGCGCCTCCGGCCCCACGCGAAACCGCAGCCCTGAAAATCGAAGGCAGTCCGGATGCCGCGGCTTCGCGTTTGGTGACGGAGTTGCTCGCGCGAAAGCTTATACAGGGGGTACACGAATGAAGCTGAAAGACGAAAAGGACAGACTGTCCTATAAAAACATATGGGTTTTGGTTGAATTTACGTCCGAAGGCACTGTACACAGCGCCACCTTTGAATTGCTCGGAGCTGCCCGAAAGCTTGCCGATGATTCCGGATGCGAGGTTTGGGCCGTCTCGCTGAAAGCAAATCGCGCGCAAACTTCACCGCTGCTCATCAGCTACGGCGCGGATACGGTTTTAGAGATCGAAGACAAGCGCTTCGAGGGATTTAACGATGAACTCGAATGCAGCGCGCTCGAAAGGCTTGTGCGCAAATATCGGCCTGACATACTGCTCGGCGCCGCGACCGTCAGAGGGCGCGCTCTGATCCCACGCCTCGCAAGCAAACTGCATACCGGGCTGACCGCAGACTGCACGGGACTAGAGATTGACCGCGAAACAGGAGAACTGCTGCAGACGCGCCCGGCTTTCGGCGGCAACATCATCGCGACCATTCGCTGCCGCGACTTCAGGCCTCAAATGGCGACGGTGCGGCCGAAAGTCATGAAGGTGTCAGAACCGAATGCCGAAAGAACGGGCCGCGTCATCAGCGAAACGCTCGCGGCGGATGATTTCTTGAAAATCAAACAAATCGTCGAAACGGTTGCGGAGACGCAGAGCACGGTCAGTCTCGGCGACGCGCGCGTTATCGTTTCCGGCGGCAGAGCGATGAAAGGGCCAGAGGGGTTCAAGTTGCTGGAAGCGTTAGCAGAAAGGCTCGGCGGAGCCGTAGGCGCGAGCAGGGCGGCCGTGGACAATGGCTGGATTGCATATCCGCATCAGGTCGGTCAGACTGGACAGACCGTACAGGCGGATGTCTATATCTCCTGTGGTATTTCCGGGCAGATCCAGCATCTCGTGGGTATGCAGTCTTGCAGGACGATTATAGCGATCGACACTGACGACACGACACCCATGATGCAGATGGCTGATATCGCCGTCAAAGGCGATCTGTTTGAGATCATTCCGGAAATCATAAAAGAACTTGACAAAACAGGGAACGGCAAGGGAGGTTTTGAGGCATGATCATCATAGGCGAAAAACTCAACGGCGCCATAAAAGCCGTTGCTCAGGCGATCAAAGCGCGCGACAATAACTTCATACGGGACCTCGCCACGCGTCAGCTTGAAAGCAGGGCGGATTATATCGACATCTGTTCCGGAATACCTGACCAGGACACCGAAGTGCTTGAATGGATGATTGATCTGATCCAAACAGATCATCCGGACGTACGATTCAGCATCGACAGTCCAAATCCCGATACCATTCTGGCCTGTATGGACAAATGCAGAAATCCCGGCATCATAAACTCGGTTTCACTCGAAAGCGGAAAAACAGAAAAGCTCTTCCCGGCTGTCGCGGAGAAGAAGGGCTGGAACGTCATCGCGCTGCTCCTGGACAATACCGGCATGCCGACCACTGTGGAGAAGCGCATGGAGAACTTCGATGGCATCCTTGCCGAAGCGCAAAAATACGGTATCGCCGAAAACAGGTTGTTCATCGACCCGCTGGTCTTCAGCGTCGCCACAACGCCCGAGGGCTTTCTCAATTTCATCGGCGCGTCGAAGCTGATCCGCGAGTCCCACCCCGATATTCATATCATCAGCGGTCTGTCCAACATATCCTTCGGTCTCCCCTATAGAAAAGCGATCAACCATGCTTTCCTAATCGGCGCGATGTTGAATGGCATGGACAGCGCAATCATGGATCCGCTGAACCGCGATATGCTCGGTGGCGTATACGCAACCGAAGCCCTGCTCAATTATGATGAATACTGTATCGAATACCTGAGCGCTTACCGCGACGATCTATTTGGCGTGCAAAAATGACATTCAAATCCCTGCTTATAAAAGACACAACAAGAGAAGAACGGATTCGCATCGTCCAGCAGGCGCTGTGGGGATCCTGCGGTGTAGACTGTGAATTCTGCTCCGGCTGTGACAATCGGGGCGGAGGTCGAGTGGACAGCATTTATCAGCCCTACATTGACGGGATCAAGGAACTGCGTCAGATCAACGAGGAGTTTTCCGCCCCTTTGGTAAGAGGCTGACAGGCAAGCGGCAAATATCTTATATCTATGCGTCAACAATGTCGTTGAAGCGGGAGCGACCTGCTGCGACATACCGACATGTATCGCCTGCTCTGCGGGTCTTGAGCGGACTCGTGTGATACCGGCATCAAAACACAAACCCTGTCGCGCGGATTTGAGCGGCAGGGTATTATAACGTTTCAGATCATACGCCGCAGGGATAATCCTCAAGATTGGACGGCTGTGGCCTGGCCTGATCAATCAGATTCTGCAGGGAAACAGATTCCAGATAATTGCGAACCACCTTTTCCAGGCCCTCCCAGGCAGGCAGCGTGATGCAGAACCCGCATCTGGCACACTCATTGACAGGCCGTTCAAGACAGGCAACCGCGTGCAGCGGTCCCTCGATCAGGCAGATGATCCGCCACAGCGTGACCTCAGCCGGCGAAACCAGCAGACGGTAGCCCCCGCTTTTCCCCCGCCGTATTCCCAGAATCCCGGCGGCTGCCAGAGGGGCCGTAAAGGCTTCCATGTACTTTTTTGAAATCTGTTGCCGCGCGGCCACATCTTTCATTGAAACATATCCGTTATCTCCCTGGTGCATGGCAATATCCACCAGCATCCGTGAAGCGTATCGCCCCTTCGTTGAAATCAGCATTTACTCACCTCCGCATTCTAATGTCCCTTAAGCTTAAGGTTTTGTTACAAACGCATAATTCCAAGAGGAAAATCTGAAACCCCTTAAACGATACGGGTCTCACCTTGCGCCTGCACCTCCTCCCTCAGCCTTTGCCATCAATGCGACAGGAATAAACCATACTCCTTGGGAACCTTCAGAACGCCGTCAACAGATGCTGCATTTAGCACCTTTATGATGGTCTCCCTGGGAAGAGCACGCAATGACGACATGCCCGTCAGCGAAAGAATGTAATCCGCAAGATCATTCACGTCTGTCACTTCCAGAGAATCTTCATAATCATACCGTTCAACCGCGTCGAAATACGCCTGCAATTGTTTCTTTCCGTTCTGCAGTGTAAACGTATGATTGGCTTCTCCTGTCACCCCATATTCCTGAAACAGTCCGGCCAGGTATTCCATGATGCCATTTTCCCCGTAGGTGGCGCAGCAGAATGTGCCGCCTTTTCGCAGCACTCTTCGCACTTCTGATAAGGCTCTCGGAATGTCCGGCACATGATAGAGCATCATATTTGCAATGATCATGTCGAAAGATTGATCCGCATAAGGGATATGCTGAATGTCAACGACGGCGTACTCAATAGTAGTACAGTCCAGCAGGAGCTTCACGAGCTTGTTAAAGCCATACACAACCGTATCAGTGCCGTCATCCACATACTGTTCAAATGCGGTCAGCCCAAGAATATCGGATGGCCGCTGAAGTTTCACGCCACGAAAGTCCACATCGCTGTCTTCACGATTCGTGCCATATCCGTAACTGCCGGATAATCCAAGCAGCATGATACGTCGCCCCAGATGTTGATTGGTGCGAAGGAAGTCATATTCAGCGCTTTCCAGCATTCTGATAAAATCCGGCAATCAAGTTCACCTGTCCTTAGCTCTGATAATTGCGTTCACAGACAGAAACAACGCCGCGCCCCAAATAACCGCGCTGGTGACCGCCGTCAAAGGCAGCATGCCAAGATCTTCTCCGTTTGAATTGACCATGATCAGGGTATTCTGAAGCGTGAGGATCGATACGAGCGCATCTATAAAACTGATCGTCTGCAGCAGCCGAACCAAACTGTCTGAAGTTGACTTACTCCTTTTTAAATTGACTGATGCCATGATAACTCTGTATGTCGTATAAGCTGCCATAGCGATTGCCGGGATCAGCGTCAGATTGACAGGCTTCTGCTGTTTGACCATTATAGACACGGGCACGATCAGACTGACATTCAGGATCAAAAGCAGAAAGGATATCACCTGAGAAGCACGATGTCTTGCAGCTTCCAACGCCTTGCGTTGAGAAAGCCTTTTTGCCGCGGCAATAATTAACCCGCGCAGGATGGTGAGCATGATATAGTAAACGCATATCGTGCCGTACCACAGGGAGGCATGGCTTATACCCAGAAATCCGTTATAAAACGCGAAAATAACCGTCACCGCCAGAGACGCAGCTGCGGTCATATACGTTTTGTAATCGTACTCAGTTTTCCATCTGGCCACGAATTGCTTTATGATGCTCATTCTCTCCCCTGCACGTAAACAAATCATGATTTTCTATGATCGCCCCGTCGCGCTTCAGCGCCGCCCGCAGAGTGTCCGTGTCCAGATCACGCAAAGCGACGCCCTGTATGACGGACAGCGCTGCGCCAAGGCCCGCCGCGTGACCCGTCATGGTGGCCGTGGGAATGACCCTTGTGATGTCCCACATATCCCGCGTCACGGAGATGCAGCGCCCCGCCGCGGCGAGGTTGTCGTTTTTCACGCCGCAAAGGCACCTCCACGGTACGCAGAATACAGGCCCGCTCTTGCGCCAGTCGCCCGTCAGGCCGATGCCGTCGGGGAAATTGACAAACGCCTCGCTCTCGTCCAGCTCATAGCGCCCGCGCAGCCGCCTCGTCATGCGCATGCCGTCGTATGAGGGGATGATCAGAGGGAACAATCCCCCATCCTCTTCCCGGCGCCGGCGCATGACGTCGTCCATGATCATCCTACGCCCGTCGATGGCGTGCTGGGTCACGTCGTCGTGGCGGTCTCCCGCGTAAAAGCGGTGGCCCTTTGGAATGTCGCCCCGGATCGGATCCGAAACGCCGTGCAGCCTGACGCCGTCGCGTCCCTGGGAGAAATACCATCCGGTACAGACGTTCGTCGGGTCTGATACCGTATCCTCGCTCGCGGCGAAGCATACGTCGGCGTCGCCCGTGGCGTCGACCACCGCGCGCGCCGCGATGCCGAGACGGCCAGACTTGTTCTCGATGATCACACCGTCGATGTGCTCACCTGTCCGAACAGCGCCGCAGAAGCGGCTGTCGTAAAATAGCGTGACGCCAGTCTGTATGAGCGCCTCCTCCAAAGCGATCATGAAGGGCGCGGCCTCGAACCGCGTCTGATAACGGCTCGCGCGCCTTTGAGCAGGATCACCGCCGGGCTCACGCCAGCAGGCGGGCAGATCCCCCGGCCCGTACTTTAACGAAAGTTTCAGAAATTCCTCGCTGATCCCGCCGATGACCTGCCTGCCGCGCCCATCGCACAGGGGCAGATAGATGACGACCAGACCGAGGGTAGCCAGCCCGCCGAGCGCGTATTCCTTCTCGATCAGGCACGTGCGGACACCCCGCCTCGCCGCCGCCAGGGCAGCCGCAGCCCCCGCGACGCCTCCGCCCACGACGCAGACGTCATACGCGTCGACGACGGGCGTCTCGAGCGATTCTTTCCAAACAGACGGCATGATCTCGCCTCCTCAGTCGAGCGTGAAACGGTCTTCCTCGTTAAGGCCGAGCTTTTGTATGACAAGCGGCGCGCGCTCAGGGACGAGATCCAGCTCCTTCGGGTGATGCGCGTCGCTGGCCAGATAGAATTTCGCGCCTTCTTCCCGGGCCAGACGGTAGAGTCTCAGCATGGCGTCCTCGTGATCCGTCCAACCTTTTCCAAAGGAAGCCAGGTTGATCTCGATGCCGCAGCCGAAGCGCGCCAGCTTGTTCATGACCGCGCGGAAGCGCTTCTCGTCGACGAGCTCATAGACCCTATACTGATCGCCTTCGGTGAAGACGAGCCCGCACGTCATGTGCGCGATGCCGACCTTGTGCCAGGGCAGATCGATATTCGAGATCTCCTCCAGGCGCTCGACGAGCAGGTCGGCGATCTTCTCCTCGCTGTCGTAGCAGGACGGACGCACGAAATCCTTCATGTGGAAGTGATTTGGCGGTATGACGATAAAATCAAAATCGTCGTAGTGCGCCGCGCTCAGGCCGAGCTTCTTCCCGCCGCAAAACTCCGTCTCGCAGCCGAATACCATGCGGACCTGATCGTCATGAGGCAGGGGCAGGTTCGCGCGGACGTGTTCGATATCCTGAGGCGCGTACCAGTCGCTCGCGCCCGGTACGGCGCTGTCCCAGAGATGATCCGTCACGCACTGAAGCGTATAACCGTTAGCCTTCGCGTGAGCCAGAAGAGCGCCGACGGACTGCGTCGGATCAGAGGAACAGGACGACAAAACCGTGTGGCAATGCATATCGTGATCGATGGAAAAAGCCATAACGCACACCTCGATATCATTTTGTGATAAACATATGATATCATCGAAGCGCTTTTTACGCAATATAAATAATAACGAGAATCCCAGATTCTCCCCGCGCAGATCGATCATGTCTTTTCCCATTGCCATCCCGCGCGATCCATGCTATACTAACGCGTGAAAACATGATCATTGTATAAGGAGCGCGGAAATTATGAGAATCGCCAATATGACCTGGGTACAGGCAGAGGAATACTTCCGTCACAATGACATCCTACTCCTCTCTGTCGGCAGCATCGAATGTCACGGGAGACATCTTCCCCTGGGCACCGACACGCTGATCCCTGAAAAGCTGCTCGACCTGATCGAGCCTCAGACCGACGTAGCCATCGCGCCGATCATTCCCTTCGGCGCGTGCGACAGCCAGACGGAATTCCCCGGCACCGTGTCCCTCGGGCAGGACACGCTGTATCAGGTTTTCACGAAGCTGACGCAGGGGTTCAAAGCCCACGGCGTGCGCCGGTTCGTCGTGCTGAACGGCCACGGCGGAAACATACCTGTCCTTGACCGGGTGGCGCTTGATCTGTACAGGCAAGGCTGCCTGCTCGCCCAGATGAACTGGTGGCTGATGGCCTGGGATCTCAACCCCGCGTGGAAGGGCGGCCATGGCGGCGCCGAGGAGACCGCCGGCGTGCTGGCCGTGGATCCCAGCCTTGTCCAGTGGAACGAGGTCGAGGACATGTATCTAAAGCCCTTATCTGAAGAAATCGAATCCACCGGCTTTAAGACGGTGAAATACAAGGGCGTGGAGATTCCCCTCGTCCGTCCGGTAACGGCCATCAGCGACAACGGATGGATCGGGCCCGACCATCCGAAGCACGCCACCGAGGTCTGGGGCACGGACATGCTCGACGCCTGCGCCGCGTATATCGCCGATTTCATGAACGCCTTCCGTACGGTGCCGCTGCCCTGAGCGGAGGACGTTTCGATTGGAATCTGGCCAGAGAGGATGTTGACGGCTTTGGAGTATCGCGACGTATATACCCGGGAAGGCGCGCCAAAAGGCGCTGCCCGGCCTAAGCATGCGCACAATCAGCCGGGAGATTACTTCCTTCACGCGATCGACATTCTGAGATGCGATGATGGGCGCTATATCCTGCAGCAGCGATCCCTGAGCGCGCGGCATTACCCCGGCGTCTGGGATGTGACGGGCGGAGGCGTCCTCAGCGGGGAGACACCACCTCAGGCCGGCATCCGTGAGGCCATGGAAGAGCTGGGCGTCACAGTCGACCCCGAAAATATGCGCGAGATCTACCGATACCACGCCGATTGGGACGACGGCACCGGTCTGATCATCTACGTATACGGATGCCTTGTCCATATGCCGGAAGGCGGGCTGCATTTTTCCCGCGCCGAGGTCAACGACGTGGCAATCGTACCGTTTCAACAGTTTTATGACGCCGTCATGTTCAATAAGGACGCGGCGTTCGGTCAGGCTCTCGTCAATTACGAGCGCAGTTTCGAAAACCAGTGACACGCTTTTTTGATAAACTCTTCATGAAAAACAACCGCTCGGCCCGAACGCCATCGGGTCGATTTTCTTATGTTAACGAATCAACACAAAATACCGCCTTATTTATCACGAATGCGATTGAAATCACTGTGAACTTAGCGTAAAATTTGCGATGAATTGAAAGGTTGTGATTTCGTGTTCTTCATCCTCCTCGGATTATGGTTTGTGTTCAACGAGCGCGTCACGCTTGAACTGCTCGTCATCGGCGTCATAATCAGCGCGGCGCTGTGCGTCTTCTGCCGCTGCCTGATCGGCAGGCCGGAGAAAAAATCCCTGACGAGAAGATCACAGCTGTTTGCTCTGTCCGCGCAGTACTTCCTCTTTGTGCTGAAGCAGATCTTTCAGAGCAACATCAACGTCCTGAGATTGATCGTCACGCCCGGAATCGAGCCTGAACCGCAGCTGCACTATTTCCGCACCACGCTGAAGAATGACCTCTCGCGCGTCATGCTCGCAAACTCCATCACGATCACGCCCGGCACGATCACCTGCAAGCTGGAAAACGACGAGCTGTGTGTGCATACGCTGGACAAACCTCTGGCGGACGGGCTGGTCGATTCTGAGTTTGAAAAGCGCCTGTTGGAAGTGGAGGCCATGGCTAATGCAGCTGAGTGAGATTAAAAGTCTTTTCTTTGATATCGTGCTGATCGTTCAGGGGATCCTGCTTCTGTTGTGTCTCATCCGCAGCGTCATCGGGCCGAAGGCCTCTGACAGGCTGGTCGCCGTCAACATGGTCGGCACAAACGTCATATGCATCATCGGCGTGCTGGCCTATCGCCTGGGCGAAAGCTATCTGGCCGACATCGGCCTCATCTACGCGATGGTCAGCTTCCTGGCCGTCGTGCTGCTGACGAAGGTGTTCATGGGCGCTTACGTCGAGCGCAAGCTTCGGACAAAGAAGAGCGAGGTGAAGCAGGGTGATTGACGTCGTTCAGTTCATAATCGGAGGACTGCTGATCGTCGCCGGCTTATTCATTCTCATCATGTCGGTTCTCGGCGTTTACAAGTTCAAATATGTCCTTAACAGAATGCACGCCGCCGCTATGGGCGATACGCTGGGCATTCTTTTTGTGCTGGGCGGCCTGGCCGTCATGAGCGGCCTCAGCGCGCTGTCGCTCAAGCTGCTGCTGACCATCGTCATGCTGTGGCTGACGAGCCCCGTATCCAGCCACCTCATCGGCCGGCTCGAAGTCAACACCAACAGCGACGAGGAAAAACACTATGAAGAAGTGAGGCACTGAAAATGGAAGCCC
>JAFRLF010000013.1 GCA_017431365.1 Clostridia bacterium
ATTGTGTTCCGCGCTCGTCAGCGTACAGGCGTCAAATAACATCACCATGGCAACGGCAAACGCGGCGCAGGCTGCTCAAGGCGCTGTGTCCGGTTTTAAGGTGACGTCAGGTGACATGGGTATGATCAATCTTGAGGACTTTGCCCGATTCCTGCAGAGCAGGGGTGCGGAACTCGATCTCACGACAGGCGTTCGCATGACTGAATTGCGCCGCACGGTGCACCAGCTCGACTGGATGATGGATAAGGGAAAGGTTAACGTCCTGGCTCAGCCGGGTATCGGAACGGAAAACGCCAATCTATCTCTGACAGCGAACGATTCTCTGGCGGAAGTCGCCAAAGTCGTCCAGCAGCTCGGGTATGACCTGACGGAAGAGGATATGGTCAGCGTTTACGAGGCTTTCAAGCGCGTCGCGATCAAGAAGAACTTTGTCGGTACGCGTGAGCTCGAAGCCATCATCGCGAGCAGCGCTCTGCAGGTACCTTCCACATTCCACCTTGAAAGCTACGTGATTAACAGCGGCAATATCATCATGGCGACGGCAAACATAGCCCTTATGAAGGGCGATGACCTTCTGCGGGGCATGAGCATGGGCGACGGCCCCATAGACGCGGCTTTTCTGGCCATTGAACAGATCGTCGGGCACCATTATGAACTGGATGATTTCCAGATTCAGGCCATTACCGAAGGACGCGAAGCGATGGGCAGCGCGCTTGTCAAGCTCCGTTACGAGGGGAAGCTGTATTCTGGCACCGGTATATCGACCGATATAATCGGCGCTTCCATACGCGCATATCTGAACGCGCTGAACAAGATCGTCTATGAGGAGGCCTGAGTATGAATCTGGCTTATGCGGTGAAAAACTGGAAGGGCATCGACTGGGATACTCAGTGCGAAACGGCGATTGCCAGCGGACTGAACGGCATTGAGCTTGGAAACATCACAAGTCCTTTATACCGTGAAAAGACGAGCCCGACAAATCCTGAGATGGCCGCTGCGACGCGCAGGCATCTGGCGCAGATGGGCCTCCAGATTCCCCAGATCGAAGTCGAGTCCGATATGACGTCTCCCGATTTCGACGAAGAATTAAGGCAATGTATCGATACGGCTCTCGATCTTGGCGTATCGTATATCGGCATGCATACTGCCTGTGACGATATGGCGGCTGTAGAAAGAATTCTTGACTCGGTGCTCAAACGTATTGAGGACACGAAGATCATCGTTCTGGTTGAGACGACAGGCCAGTTTTCCGACACAAGCAAACTGAAAGAACTGCTGAACCATTATGCCGACGATCATCTGGCCGCACTGTGGAACATGAATGCGACATGCGTCGTGGGACACGAGGAACCTGAATCGACAATCACAAATCTTGGGGCTTACGTCCGGCATGTTCATATATTTGACATGTCAACCTGGCGCGGCGAAGTGAAGCCGCAGCTGATCGGCGAGGGCATGCTGCCCCTGCATGAGCTTATGGACGCCCTGCGCTCTGTCAACTACGACGGCTTTATCTCCTTGACCTGGGATCCGAAGTGGATGCCCGGCCTTGACGATCTCGAAGTCATCCTGACGCACTACGCGAGCATAATGGGCCGCTTTGAGACCAAGCGCGGCAATCGGCGCACGCTCTATGCCAATCGTGCAAAGACAGGGCAATTTGTCTGGAAAAAGGACGATCTGATCCACAAGACCTTCTCAGACGTACTCGATACCATGGTAGATGAGTTCCCGGATCAATTGGCCTTTAGATACACGACGCTCGATTACACCAGGACGTATACCGAATTCCGCCGTGACGTCGACGAGTTCGCCCGGGCTTTGGTGAGCATGGGCGTCAGAGCGGGTACAAAGGTGACGGTGTGGGCAACGAATGTTCCACAGTGGTACATCGCTTTTTGGGCGACGACAAAGATCGGAGCCATACTCGTCACGATGAATACGGCTTACAAGATTCACGAAGCGGAGTATCTGCTGAAGCAGTCCGATACGCATACGCTCATCATGATCGAGGGTTACAGAGACTCGAACTACGCTCAGATCATCAGCGAACTGTGCCCGGAGCTTCAGAAGGTGAAAAACGGAGGACAGCTTCACGCGCACAGGCTGCCCTTCCTGCGAAACGTCATAACAGTCGGTTTCCGCATGAATGGATGTCTCACGTGGAATGACGCGCTCGACCTCTCCGAGAGGACGCCTCAGGATGAAATCATCAGAATGGCGGCCGCAGTGGATGTAAATGACGTGTGCAACATGCAGTATACCTCCGGAACGACGGGATTTCCCAAAGGGGTCATGCTGACGCATTACAATATCGTCAACGACGGCAAGTGCATTGGAGACCGCATGGATCTGTCGACAGCTGATCGGATGATGATCCAGGTGCCAATGTTTCACTGTTTCGGCATGGTCCTGGCCATGACCGCCACCATGACCCATGGCGGCACGCTTTATCCACTGCCGTATTTTTCTCCAAAGCCAGCGCTGGCCTGCATCAATATGGAACACATAACCGCCTTTCATGGCGTCCCAACGATGTTTATCGCTATGCTGCAGCATGAGGATTTCCCGAAGACGGATTTCTCCTATATGCGGACCGGCATCATGGCGGGCAGTCCTTGCCCTGTGGCGATCATGCGCGACGTCGTCGAAAAAATGCATATGACGGAGATAACTATCGTCTACGGGCAGACGGAAGCCTCTCCCGGATGCACGATGAGTTCGACGGACGACCCGATCGAAGTGCGGGTCAGCACCGTCGGACGAGCTATGCCTGAGATCGAATGTAAGATCGTCGATCCCGAAACAGGTGAGGAATGCCCTGACAACGTGACGGGCGAATTTGTCGCCCGGGGCTATAACATCATGAAGGGCTATTATAAAATGCCTAAAGCCACGGCCGCAGCCATTGACGCTGAGGGCTGGCTGCACACAGGAGATCTGGCCTGCAGAACGCCAGAGGGCAATTATCGGATAACCGGGCGACTGAAGGATATGATCATCCGCGGTGGGGAAAACATCTATCCTAAGGAGATCGAGGAGTTTATTTACACGCATCCCAAAGTCAGCGATGTGCAGGTCATCGGCGTGCCGGACCAGGCGATGGGTGAGGAAATCATGGCCTGCGTCATTCTAAAAGACGGCGAAGAGATGACCGTCGAGGAAATGCAAAAGTATGTGCGCGACCATATGGCCAAGCACAAAGTACCGAAGTATGTCGACTTTGTAACTGAATTCCCCATGAATGCTGCCGGAAAAATCCTGAAATACAAGATGAAAGAGGATGCCGTGAAAAAGCTCAATTTACAGAAAGCCGCTGCCATAGAAACGGCCTGAATTTCTCCACGCTGCGATTTGGCGCGCATCTATCCACGCGAGGTAGATGCGCGCTTTGCTTTGTCAAGATTTAACCGGAATAAACGGCACGAAATCCAACACAAATCCGTCTATAAGTTATATAATAAGGCGTTCACTCTATCAATATAAATATATCATTGACGATTGAACCTTTGAGAAGATATAAAGAGGTACCAGCATGAAAAATTCCGGCTTTCGGGCATTTATATGCGTAATTCTCATCCTAAGTTTTGTATCATCTTCAGCTGTATACGGCCTGGCAGAGGGCGTTGAACCGACAGAGACCGTACAGGCAGTCGAAGTCGTGGAAGAGGCGACGGATCTCTCCATCGGCAGCAAGGGCGATCAGGTTGTCTCTCTGCAGCAAAGGTTGTACCAACTCGGCTTTTTCACCTCGGCCATTGATGGCGATTTCGGCAACAACACCATGGCTGCCGTTCAGGAAGCCAAGTCCTACTGGAGAGAGCTCGAACAGAAAAAGATTGATCAATACATCGCCAGCCTGACGCCCGCGCCAACGCAGACACCCGAGCCGTTCACGCCCTATCCGGCAGACGATGAATCCTTTGTCGAAGAAGTACAGGCCGTCGAGATCCTTCCTACCGACACGTAGGCTCCGACGCCGACTCCGACACCGCTGCCGACGCCGGATGTCAATGTCGACGGAGTCGCGGATCTCAGATTTCAGGACTGGCTCTATGCGGAAGTCGAAGAGATGTATCTCTCCGATGTCGAATTGGGTTCGCACGGCCTGGCTGCCAAGAGGGTACAGCGAAAGCTGATCCTCCTCAATTATCTGAACGATATGGCGGACGGCGTATTCGGCGTCAATTCCGAAACCGCGCTGAAGGCTTTTCAGGACGTAAACGGTCTGGAACCCTCAGGCGTAGCGGATCGACTGACTCAAAACGCTCTGTTCAGCGAAAACCCCGTCGTTTCTAAAAAGCCGGTTTACAACCAGATGGTCATCGGTTCAAGCGGCGAGGCGGTCAGCGCCGTACAGCAGCAGCTGATTATCTTGGGCTTCATGAATGGCGGTATCACCGGGACATACAATACGTCGACCAGCAACGGTGTCAAGGCGCTTGAAAAGTATCTATACCTGTTGGACAATCAGTCCTTTATCACTCAAATGCTGACGCATGCCGACGAAGCCGCTTCCAGCGACCTTGCGGTTGTTGACGCGGCATCCGCGGCGGAAATCGGTGATATCGAAGGCGATCCCGAACTGAATCCGTATGAAATACTCCCGGAATCGGAGTCACACTCCGCGGCTGACGCGGCCGGTTTTGAAGCTACGGGCATTATGACGGACGCACTGACGCGCCGTCTGTTGGAAGACGGCATTCAGGTCTATTCTGATATCGTGCGGGAAGGAGATCGGGGCGACCTTGTCCTGCGCGTACAGCGCAGGCTGGCTTCGCTCGAGTATCTGACCGCGAGCGGCATAGACGGCATATACGGCGGAGGTACGAAGAAGGCCATATCGTCCTTCCAGGCGCGCAATCACATGGAGCCTACGGGCATCGCCGATCAGGCGACGCAGTACATTTTGTTTACGCCCGACGCGGTCAAGGCCATCAAACCGTATATGATCAAGGTGAGTATCGCTGATCAGAGGGTCTACGTCTACTCTCCCGATGAAACGGACAATTACACGATCCTTGTGAAGGAATTCAAGTGCTCGACCGGAACGAACAGCCATCCGACGCCAAAGGGCACGTTTAAAAACACCGGACGTGGAGCGACATGGCATTACTTTAAAAAGTTTGACTGCTGGGCGCAGTACGCATGGTATGTCGACGGCGATATTATGATTCATTCAGTCATTTTTTCAAGAAAGGATGAAAGGAGCGTTAGTCAGGGCTCCGTCAACGCGCTGGGTTCAAAGGCGTCACACGGCTGCATCAGGCTGTCGGTCGAGAATGCCAAATGGATATGGGAGCACTGCGGTTCCGGAACAACGGTCGTCGTTTACTGAGCGCTGTAAAAGTAACGATTGAAAAATAAGGGAGAGGTTTTATCGCCCGAGGTGCTACGGCGATATAACCTCTCCCAGATGCATTACGTGGGTATTCAGAACGTATCCACAGAACTGATATAAAATGGCAGGGGGAAATAGTTTTTATAGACCGGCCGAACAAAGCCTTCCAGGCCGAACAGATTCCGCTGCGCCATCATGTGACTGCACACAAGATCCGGCTCCCTATCCAGCTCGCGCACAGCGGCATTCCCGTTCTCTACAGTGATTGTCAGGCTGGGCATATCATCGATCGAAAGGGTGAATTCACCGTCCTCAAGCGTGGTAAAAGTGCTCTTGTAATGCAATAGCGTTTCGATCACGTTCTTCCAGTTGAGAACACGAACCATCTCAACACCTCCGATCGTCGTGCTCTCAGCAAACTCGCTCAAACCAGTCATTCTCTCTTTTTCATGAGGAGCGCAGGTGATTTCCAACTGTCGAAGACTGTCGTCTTTGAGCAATGCCTTTATGACGCGCTTGAGGTCTGATTCGTCCTCAAGGACGATCTCCAGGCCATCACCGACGATATATCCCGCCCTTCGGCCATCGACTTCGATCCATCTGAAGGCCGAACTCCAGTTGTGCATGATATCATAGTACTTATCGGCAGGCCGGTTCCCGTGAACGGGTAGGCGTCCAGAGAGCGAGTTTGTATAAGAAATGATGTCATGATCCTCTCGCTGGATTTCGAAAAAGCGAATCCCCGACGGGTCCACATCGCCGAGCGCGTGGCGGACATTTGTCCTTGTTATATTGTATGAGTACTGGTAGCCCGCCTTCTCAAAACCGAAATAATTATATCTCTGTCTCTGTCCACCGAGGATCAGCATGTCGTAGTTTTTGTTTTGCGCATCCGAAATCATATCGGACATGAGCCGTTTCATATGTCCTTCGCTGCGGGCGTACGGATGGACGGAAACCGTTCCCACACAGCCGGCTTTCAGCGTCTTACCGGCATATGTCATGATCTGCGGCTTGTCTGCGACAAGCGCTCGGATATGCCCGTCGCCTGTGACGGCAATAAAGTGCCAGCCAGGGACCTCGGGATCGCTCCGCCCATAAACGCCGGGGAGAAGCGTCTTAAAGTCATGCGGTCTGTGCGCCTGTGAAAAGACGTAATTCGCAAAATCGATGATGTCTGGCCAGTTAGCAGCTGTGCCAGTCGTATATCGAATATCGCTCATTGGCAGCCTCCTGTAATAGTGCAGCGCCATATGCGTGCAGTATTTATATAAAAAACCCGGACAGAAGATATCCGGGTTTTGAAACAAAATGTTTATCAGAGCAGACTCGCTGCGGCTTCGTCGAGAAGGAACTGAACGTTCGGGTGAACCTGCAGCAGAGAAGCTGGCATTCTGGGCGTGATATCACCCTTCAGCGCTTCTTTGATCGCCTTAGCCTTGCCTTCTCCTGTCGCCAGAAGAATGATGCGCTTAGCGGCCATAATATTCCGGTTGCCCAGGGTAATCGCCTGACGGGGAACGTCTTCTCTCTTTTCAAAGAAACGGGTATTGGCGTCGATCGTCATTTCTGTCAGCGTGACGATGTTCGTATTGGAAACAAACACATCTCCCGGCTCGTTGAAGCCGATATGACCGTCATGGCCGATGCCCAGTATCTGCAGATCAATGCCGCCCGCCGCTTCGACAGCCGCGTCATAGGCTTTTGCATCCGCTTCATGGTCAGCGCCGATCCCGCAGGGGACGTGCGTATTGTTCTTGTCAATGTTGATGTGGTCGAACAGCTGTTCGTTCATAAAACGGCGGTAGCTGCACACATGATCGGGAGAAAGACCGATGTATTCGTCCAGGTTATATGAACGCACGCGTGAGAAGTCGAGAATCCCTTCTTTGTTCATGCGGATCATTTCCTGATAGGTGGGGATAGGGGTGGAACCGGTCGCCAGACCGAGAACGCAATCAGGCTTGCGGAGTATTTCCGAAGCGACGATCATACCGGCAGCCTTGCCGACTTCATGTTCATTCTTATAAACGAAAACCTGCATGGCGAAAACCTCCCTGTATTTTCTCTCCGTTTAGTATGACACTGTTTTGGCGATATGTCAAATCAATTTTGCGTCAACAGCGCACTTTCACTTCAGTAACAATTCCAGGTCTTGACATTTTTTTCAATACGCCTTATCATAGTATTGAAAACCAGATTAATGTGAGGAGATTTTTCTATGAGCTTTGAAATCATCACGGATTCAAGCGCGAACCTGTCGCTGGAATTGATTGATCGCTATAAGATCCACGTTTTATCTCTGACATTTCATGAAAAGGATCATTCTACCGAATACAAGAGCTTTGACAACGGGCGTCCGATCGACACACTGCAGTTTTACCGCCGTATGAGAGACGAAAACGCCGTTTTTCTGACTTCGTGTGTCAACACAAGTGAAGCCGCGCTCTCGATTGAACCGATTCTCCAGGCGGGAAATGACATTCTTTATCTGGGCTTTTCCTCAGGTTTAAGCGCTACTTATCAAAACGTGAAGACGGCTCTCGACGAACTGCGTACGCGTTATCCGGATCGCGTCATTCTCGACTGTGATACGCTGGCGGCGGCAATGGGGCAAGGCCTGCTCGTCACGATGGCTGCGAGAAAGCGCGATGCGGGAGCCGACATCCGTGAAGTTCAAGCCTGGGTTGAAAGGGAAAAGCTGCATCTCGCTCACTGGTTTACTGTGGAAAGCCTCAAATATTTGAAACGGGGCGGCCGCGTATCGGCCACAAGCGCCGCTATCGGCACCTTGCTCGACATCAAACCTGTGCTGCACGTCGATAACGAGGGTAAGCTCATTCCGATGTCAAAGGTTCGCGGAGTGCGTGGCGCGGTCAGCGAAATGTTTAAACACATGCAAGCCACGGCCATGCGCGATCCTGAACTGCCGGTGTTCATTACGCACGCGGACTGTCTTGAGCGGGCGCAGGAACTAGCAGAGAGAGTGCGCTCTGAATTCGGCACCAAGGAAATCTTTATCGACGCCCTTGATCTGGTCATCGGTGCGCATTCAGGACCGGGTACGCTCGCTCTGTTCTTCTTCGCAGAGCATCGATAATAAACAAGTTTCACCCTTCAGATATATTAAATCCCTGACGCGTTTTCTCTGTGGAAAAGCGTCAGGGATTAATTCGTTCGACATTATTTCATTAATTCGGCGTTATGACGAGCGTGTGCATTGCGTTAATCCGTAAATTCTGGTATCATATGAAAGTCGATATTTGTATTACCAACTTTACGATTCAGATGGCTAGTTGTTTCACAAGCTGATAGATGGTTTGGCTTGTTAGGATCATTTGCGACAAAGGAGGAACGGCATATGAGCCGATACATCATGGCGTTTGACGCGGGCACGACGTCCAGTCGGTGCATTATTTTCGATCAGTCTCTGACTCCCAGAGCTGTCGCCCAGAAAGAGTTTTCTCAGTATTTTCCCAAGCCTGGATGGGTGGAACATGATCCCGGTGAAATCTGGCTGACGCAGTATGCCGTGGCCTCCGAAGCTATGGCTATGGCCGGAGCTTCGGCCTCGGATATCGCGGCCATCGGCATAACAAATCAGCGCGAAACTGTTGTCGTTTGGGACAAATACACAGGAGAACCCATTGCGCCGGCTATTGTCTGGCAGGACAGGCGAACTGCTCCCATTTGTGACGAGCTGCGTCAGCAAAACCTGACTGAGAGCATTCGCCGCAAGACGGGACTCGTCATTGACCCATATTTTTCTGGGACAAAAATCAAGTGGCTGCTGGATCATGTGGACGGCGCCAGAAAAAAGGCCACTAAAGGCCAACTGCTTTTCGGGACGATTGAAACCTGGCTGATCTGGAAACTGACTGGCGGAAAGCGTCATGTGACAGACATATCCAACGCCTCGCGCACAATGCTCTATAACATCATTGAAATGCGCTGGGATAAGGACATACTCGATCTCCTGGACATTCCCGAAGCAATGCTCCCGACTGTCATGCCGTCAAGCTGCGTCTATGGAGAAACGGATTCCAGCCTGTTCGGCGAATCTATACCGATAGCAGGGGCGGCTGGCGATCAGCAGGCCGCGCTCTTTGGTCAAGGATGTTTTTCTCCCGGCTCCGCCAAGAATACCTATGGAACAGGATGCTTCCTTCTGATGAACACAGGGGATAAGCCAGTCTTTTCCGAACACGGTCTTGTGACGACAATTGCATGGAACATTAACGGTCAGACGCAGTACGCCCTTGAAGGCTCCGTTTTCGTTGCGGGTTCGGCGATACAATGGCTCCGCGATGAAATGCGCCTTCTGGATTCCGCCGCCGACAGCGAATACTTCGCCTCAAAGGTGAAAGATACGAATGGATGCTATCTGGTACCCGCTTTTACCGGACTGGGCGCTCCCTATTGGGATCCTTATGCCCGTGGTGTGCTCGTCGGATTGACGCGTGGCGTCAACCGGTTCCACGTGATCCGCGCGACGCTCGAATCACTCGCGTTTCAAACCTATGACGTCATTAAGGCCATGGAAGCTGACGCCGGCGCCATTAAAGCCCTGCAGGTCGACGGCGGCGCATCGCAGAATAACCTGCTGATGCAGATCCAGTCGGACATCCTTCAGGCCGAAGTGCGCAGGCCTGCATGTGTGGAAACGACGGCGATGGGCGCCGCTTCGCTCGCCGGACTGGCCGTAGGTTTCTGGCAAAACAGAGAAGATATATTGAAAAACAGGCAAGATGACCGCGTCTTCACGCCGCAAATCACGTGCGAAGAACGGGATCAGAGAGTGCGTGGATGGCACAGGGCCGTAGCGCTGACCGCCGGCTGGGCTGAAGAATAACTTACCTGATCGAACTGAAGCACTGCTACGGTTGTTTACTCTGACTTTACAAATATATCCCGATATCTGAATCCGTCAATGATATAATTAAAAGATAGATTCACTGTGGAATGAAATGGCCCTCTTGTTAACGGGCATACGACGTCGCCTGACGGCCATTCGGAAGTGTGAAAGGAAATCGCAGTAATGAGACGCGTTTACATGGATAACGCTGCTACCACGCGCATCACTGAACCTGTTTTACAAGCGATGCTGCCATATCTGACTGAGATATACGGCAATCCCTCCAGCGTTCATTCATTTGGCCGTGAGGCCAGGAAAGCTCTGGAAGCTGCCCGCCTCCAGGTGGCCAATGCCATAAACGCGGACTCGAGAGAGATATATTTCACGGCCGGAGGTACGGAATCTGACAACTGGGCGCTGCGTGGCACCGCTTACGCGTTGCGCGAACAGGGCAATCATATCATCACTTCATCAATCGAGCACCACGCGGTTTTGCATACCTGCCAGCAGCTGGAGCGCGAAGGATTCCGCGTCACATATTTGCCTGTCAGCGAAGACGGATTCATCTCGCCGGATGATCTTGAGAAAGCCATCTGTCCCGAAACGATCCTGATCTCCGTCATGACTGCGAACAATGAGATCGGCACGATTCAGCCTGTCAGAGAAATAGGCGCTATCGCAAAGGCGCACGGCATACGCTTTCACACGGACGCCGTACAGGCCGTTGGCGCGATACCCATAAACGTCAAAGAGATGAACGTTGATCTGCTGTCGTTATCAGGGCACAAATTTCACGCGCCCAAAGGCGTCGGCGCGCTGTACGTCAGATCAGGCATCCGCCTTCAGCGCCTCATACAGGGTGGGGCACAGGAACGCACGCAGCGCGCGGGAACCGAGAACCTGGCTTCTATCATAGCGATGGGTAAAGCGATAGAACTGGCGACGGCTGATCTCGCGGCAAAATTCGCATCCGTCGCAGCGCTTAGGGACAGGCTGATGGACGGCATCCTTCGCTCAATACCCGAATGCCGGATCAATGGCTCGCGAGAGCAGCGCCTTCCGGGCAACTGTAACATATCCTTCAAATACCTCGAGGGCGAATCGCTTTTGCTCAGTCTTGACATCAAGGGCATTGCCGTATCGAGCGGCTCGGCCTGTACGTCAGGCTCTGTCGATCCAAGCCATGTGCTGTTGGCCATCGGCCTGCCTTTGGAAGTCGCTCGTGGGTCTTTGCGCTTTTCGCTCAATGAAGAGAATACGATTGAGGAGATCGATTATGTGCTTCAAACGCTATCGGTGGTCGTACAGCGCCTGCGGAATATGTCCCCATCGGCGCCGGATGAGCTAAAGAGTGACGAGGCCTTTTCTCTTTGACAAGACGGGAGCGACTTTGGACATAAGATTATCTTGTGAGGACAGCCTATGATCAGAGGCAATACTGAGGGAATAAGACAATCTGTCCTGGAAGAACTCGAACGCCTGTACGAGACGGATTGGGCGAGAGATCAGTTCCTGCCGGACCGACTGCTTAACGTACTGGTGCATTACACTGACGTTCTCAATCGCGAGATCATGGTCTACATGACGCGCGATGGGAATGTGCTTGAAATATCCATTGGTTCAGCGCAGAGCGTTGCCCTTCCTGAGAGAAGCCTGAGGCGCAATGTTGAACGCCTCTCAGGAATCCGCTGCATACACACGCATCCGGGTGGCAACGCGCGCCTTTCCGATATAGATGAGCAGGCGCTTCGTTTGCTGCGATTTGACGCGATGTGCGCAATCGGCGTGGATCAGGGTATTGCCACAGGGATCACGGCGGCCTTTTTAGGCGAAATGGAGTATGGCCAACTGTCCATACACGTCCACGGTCCGGTCAAGCCCGGCCGCGTACCGCAGGAGAAATGGCTCCGTGAGATCGAGGTGGCCGACGAACGCGTACTGAAGACAATTCGAGAGGGCAATTGGGAGAAGACGCAGGAACGCGTGCTCCTGGTCAGTACGGATTCTGACGAATCCCTAGACGAACTTGAGAGCCTGACAAATACGGCCGGCGCCGTCGTCATTCAACGCGTCCTTCAGAAAAGACTGAAGCCTGACCCGTCGACATATATCGGCTCGGGAAAGGTTTCCGAGATCGCTCTTCTCTGCCAGGCGGCGGAAATAGATCTCGTTATATTCGACGATGAACTGACTGCGTCGCAGAACCGCAACGTCAGCGAAATACTGGGAGCTGGCGTGCGTGTCATTGACCGTACGGCGCTGATTCTGGACATATTCGCTCAGCGCGCCCAGTCCCACGAGGGTAAACTGCAGGTCGAACTGGCTCAGATGAAATACAACATGCCCCTGCTTCAGGGGCTGGGCACGGTGCTTTCACGCCTTGGCGGCGGCATAGGAACGCGAGGCCCCGGTGAAACACAGCTGGAGGTCGATCGAAGGCGCATTCGCCGGAGAGTCAACGATCTCGAAAAGGAACTGGCTGAACTGGATGCGCAGCGAACGCTTCGCCGCCGACGCCGCGAAAAGACAGGGCAGTTGGTCGCAGCGCTGGTCGGTTACACCAATGCGGGAAAGTCCACGATCATGAAAGCGCTCTCCGGCGCGGATGTCTTTATCGAAGACAAGCTCTTTGCGACGCTGGATCCGGTGATGCGCAAAATCGATCTGCCAAACGGCGGCAACTGCATACTGGTCGATACGGTGGGCTTCATCAGAAAGCTTCCTCATCAACTGATCGA
Source organism: Clostridia bacterium (assembly GCA_017431365.1). Taxonomy (GTDB): domain Bacteria; phylum Bacillota; class Clostridia; order Christensenellales; family Aristaeellaceae; genus Firm-10. The sequence continues at coordinate 12,935 of JAFRLF010000013.1, forward strand.
AGCTTTTAAATCCACACTGGAGGAAGCGCTATTCGCCGATCTGATCATCATCGTTTCGGACGCATCTCACGAGAGGTGCAGTGAACAGCGGGAGACGGTTCATGAAGTGCTGAATCAGCTTGGCGCGTCTGATAAACCGATGATTGAAGTGCTCAACAAGTGCGACAGACTGCCTGATGTACCCATGAGTACGTCCACGATCATTGCGGTGTCGGCTGTGACGGGTTCAGGACTGGACGATCTGCTTCTGGCGATTCAAAATCAGCTGTCCTCTTCACACCGCAAAGTGAGAGTGTCAGTGCCTTATGCCGAAGGACAGGTGCTCGCCGTTTTGCACAGTCAGGGGAAAATCCTTACTGAAACATATACCGACGCGTGCACTGTCGTCGAATGTCAGGCGGATACAGCGCTCATTAATCGCGTGGAGCGAATGTTAAAAAACGGATCCATTGAAATCATGTAAATGGATAAAGCCCGGCGAATAATCAGTATTGGGAGTTAACTATGATACGCAAAAACCTTGTGAAATGTCTGGCTTGTGTTATGATCATGATCTTCGTACTCGGCTGTCAGGCAAGCGCGGAAGTAAGCAGCAGCACGCTGATCCTTGTCAATAAGGAGAACGCGCTCCCATCCAATTACACGCCCGACGATCTCGTGACCTGCGACGTTCCCTTCGCTCCCGGCGTTATCGAATCAAGAAAACTCATGCGGCGGGAAGCTGCCGAGGCATTGGCGGCCATGTTTGAAGCCGCTTCAAAGGATGGGTTCGAACTGCTCGGGATATCCGGCTTCAGGTCGTACCAGACGCAAAGGGAACTGTATCAGGCCGGGCTTGAACGAAATGGTCTTGAACATGTCACAATGTACGTCGCTCAAGCCGGGCGTTCCGAGCATCAGACTGGACTGGCTATGGATCTCGGCATTGAAGGCTACACCGACCTGACCGAGGATTTTGCAGAAACCGACGCCTATGTCTGGCTCACAAAGCACGCGCATGAATACGGCTTTATCATTCGCTATACCAAAAAAGGAGTCAGGGAAACAGGATACGCGTTTGAACCCTGGCACATGCGTTATCTGGGCGTAGAGACGGCTACAGACGTATGGAAGAGCGGACTGACGCTGGAGGCGTGGTATCGTCAGCAGCTCAAGGGAACGACGCTGAAGGCGCAGTACGCCTTCCTCTCAACACAGGTCGACAGCTGAGCCTCAGCTTAATTAATGATGGAGGATCTGGCATCCACAAAACAGTATTCACGCAAAAAGGCAGAGCTCGGCTGAATAGTTGAAGTTCAGCCGAGCTCTGTTTTTATTGGCTCTGTCGTCAGGTTCCCGGGAGGCCCATGAGTTCTCTTTTCACTTCTGTTCCGTCGTAAGCCTTAACAGAGTGTAGCCTGTATCATGAATGACCTTCCTGAGCTTATCCTCTTCCAGTGCATCCTGTGAAATGATTGTTGTCTGTCCCTTTTTCCGGGATGATGTGACTTTCTGGACATGAAACGCGTTGCGAACAGCGTCGTTTATGTGCGCTTCGCACATGCCGCAAACCATTCCGGAGATATCGAGAGTTGTCTTTATCATAACGCATCACTCAATTCTTTCCATGATTACATGCGCCGGACATCGTACACGCGCCGCAGTTGCCGCCACATGATCGCTTACCGTGCCGCCGGTCAGATAACAATTGTATCACAATCAAGACGACAACAGCTGACAGGCAAGCGCAGACACCAAGTGTTCCCAAATTCTCACTCACCCAGGCCAGCATGACTGTTCATCTCCTTTTGCGCATGTTACGTTTGTCCAATACTGATATTGCTTACACCTTGGTATTCAACGACGTCGCTTCATGATACTTCTTGAAAAAGAGCATGTAAATCATAGCGGCTAATACAGCGAGGGCGGCGATCATTCCAAACACGTTGGCATGTCCCATAATCAGCATGCCAAACTGATAGATCATTAGCGATACAGCATAGGCAAATCCGCATTGATAACCGATTGCAAACCATGTCCATCCCGCGTTATTCATTTCACGGCGAATCGCGCCAATAGCGGCAAAGCAGGGTGCGCACAGCAGATTGAATACCAGGAAAGCGTAAGCGGAAACCCCGTTAAAGGCCGCTGCAATGTTGGCATAAGCCTCTGTGCCGCCATACAGTATACCCATCGTTCCAACGATATTCTCCTTAGCTATCAGGCCTGTGATCGAGGCGACGGCTGCCTGCCATGTGCCAAAGCCCAACGGTGTGAAAATCCAGGCAATGACACTTCCGACACGCGCCAGGATGGAAAGATCCAGTTCATCTTCCTCGAGCATGCGGAACGCGCCCTCCGTTACACCGAAACGACTCAGGAACCAGACGAGGATCGTCGAAAGGAGAATGATGGTGCCGGCCTTCTTAATGAAACTCCAGCCGCGTTCCCACATAGAGCGCAAAACGTTACCCAGTGTCGGCCAATGATAGGCGGGAAGTTCCATGACAAAGGGAGCGGGCTCACCGGAGAATCGACGTGTTTTTTTCAGCATAATACCGCTGATGATGATAGCGGCCATGCCAATAAAGTAGGCGCTGGTGGCCACCCAAGCGGAACCCGAAAAAATCGCTCCGGCTATCATTGCGATAAACGGTACCTTTGCGCCACAGGGGATAAACGTGGTCGTCATGATAGTCATGCGGCGATCGCGCTCGTTTTCGATCGTGCGCGAAGCCATGATTCCGGGTACGCCACAGCCTACGCCAATTAACATAGGAATGAACGATTTGCCGGACAGGCCGAATTTACGGAATATTCTATCAAGTACGAAAGCGATGCGCGCCATATAGCCGCAGGCCTCAAGGAAAGCAAGCAGGAAGAAAAGCACCAACATCTGGGGAACAAATCCCAGTACGGCGCCGACGCCAGCCACAATGCCATCGAGGATTAGACCCTTTAGCCATTCGGCTGCGCCGATTTTGTCCAGCGCGGACTCAACGATTGCCGGTACGCCGGGAACCCAGGTGCCGTATGCGGCCGGATCCGGCGCGCCGACGTCAGGTTTATAGCCCTCTTCGGTGCTGAGAAACTCCGCGACAGCCGCCTCAAGATCTGCTTTCCCTGTATCCGGATGTTCTTCAATTGCCAGGGTTTCCTCATCTTGTGTGATGTAGGTTACGCTGGCGTCTTCCGGTACGGCGGCAAGAAGAGTGTTCAATGAATCTTCCGTATTGTCTTCATCAATTTCAACGCTATATGCCTCGGAGAAAGCGTTGATTATTTCATCGGTGTCGCCGTATCGTTCAGCGGCTGCTTCATATTCAGCGCTGCCGCGTCCGAACAGATGATAGCCGTCGCCGAACAGGCCGTCGTTAGCCCAATCTGTCGCGGGCGTTCCGACGGCAACCATCGCGATCCAGTAAACCAGGAACATGACCAGCGCAAAGATGGGCAAACCAAGAAAACGGTTCGTGACGACCTTATCGATTTTGTCAGAGGCACTGAGGCTGTCCGTCTTCTTTTTCTTGTAGCAAGATTTAATCACCTGAGCGATATAGACATACCGTTCGTTGGTGATGATGCTCTCCGCGTCGTCATCCAGTTCTTTTTCAGCGGCAGCGATGTCCGCCTCGATGTGTTCCATGGTGTCTGGAGCAATGTTCATCTGCTCCAGAACCTTTTCGTCCCGTTCAAAGACCTTTATGGCATACCAGCGCTGCTGCTCCTCCGGCGCACCATGAACGGCAGCTTCCTCAATATGCGCCAGAGCATGTTCAACAGGACCAGAGAATGTGTGCTGAGGGATGGTTTTTGGACCGCTCGCCGCTGTGACAGCAGTCTCCGCCGCTTCGGTAATACCAGTTCCCTTCAGCGCTGATATTTCGACGACTTTGCAGCCCAACTGCCGCGACAGTTCAGCGGTATCGATTTTATCGCCGTTTTTCCTGACGACATCCATCATATTAATGGCCACGACGACCGGAATTCCTAATTCTACCAACTGCGTTGTCAAGTAGAGGTTGCGTTCAAGGTTCGTACCGTCCACGATATTTAAAATCGCGTCTGGGCGTTCGCCAATCAGATAGTTCCGAGCGACAACTTCTTCAAGCGTATAAGGCGACAAACTGTAGATACCCGGCAAGTCTGTAATTGTAACGCCGTTGTGCTTTTTGAGCTTGCCCTCTTTCTTCTCGACAGTTACGCCGGGCCAGTTGCCTACAAACTGGTTTGAACCGGTAAGCGCGTTGAACAAAGTGGTTTTGCCGCTGTTTGGGTTTCCGGCAAGCGCAATCCTGATATCCATACCTTCCCACTCCTTGTTTGCATTCGATTTGATCAGAAATTTTCTGTAACCTCTGGAGACATTATTCCAACTCGATATCTTCGGCGTCGGCCTTGCGCAGCGATAATTCATACCCGCGAACTGTTATCTCGATCGGATCCCCCAGAGGCGCCACCTTACGTACGTAGATTTCAACGCCCCTGGTTATTCCCATATCCATGATCCTGCGTCGCACAGCGCCCTCACCGTGAATCTTTTTTACTTTGACCGTACTGCCAACCGCAGCTTCTTTCAGATTCTTCATTTTTCCGTTCCTCCTCTTCAGACCATGATTTTACGGGCCATCTCTTCATCGATGGCTACGCGTGATTCCTTGACCTTCAATATCAGATTCCCATTCAGTGATGTGATTACCGTTACGTTGCCGCCTACCACAAAGCCCAGATTCTCCAGATGCTTTTTTACCTCCGGGCTACCGCCGATCCTGCGGATCACTGCTTCCTCGCCGGGGTTACAGTAGCTGACGGGCATCATGTCATCACGCCTCCAATTAATTTCATCTAACTAACTCGGATTATAGTTTAATCTAACTAACTTGTCAATGTTATTCTGTGAATCTTTACATATAAAAAATTGACTGCGTTTTATGTGCATCAAACTGGAATTAGTTTAAATTGCAAAGATAAGGTACAATAAGTTGCGCAAATTCATTCAGCACCTGTGAAAACAGGAATGGACATAGCGAAGACCAATTGGTAAAATTGTTTTGCTACAAACAGAAACCAAGGAGGTCAAGCCATGTCCA
>JAFRLF010000146.1 GCA_017431365.1 Clostridia bacterium
ACGCCGGCGGAGAACCTCTTTGAGCAGGGCGAGATCAGCATGGAAACGGGCTCCATCCACACGGTAAAGCCCCTTTCCGTGCGCATTCCAAAGGGGAGACTGACCGTCGTCACCGGGGTATCAGGCAGCGGAAAGACCACCATGGTGCTGGAGAGCCTCGTTCCCGGGCTGGAGGCGCTGACCGCCGGAAAAAAACTGCCCGGGCACGTGCAAAGCCTGTCCGCGCCGGATATCGCTCAGGTAAAGCTGATCGACGCGACGCCCATAGGCGTCAACGTCCGCTCCACCGTCGCCACGTACGCGGGCGTGCACGACGAGCTGCGCAAGGTCTACGCCCGGTCAAGGGACGCGAAAGAGAAGGGCTATTCGGCGAGCGATTTCAGCTACAATACGGGAAATCTGCGCTGCCCGATATGCGACGGCACGGGTACCGTCAGTCTGGACGTGCAATTCCTGCCGGACGTGGACGTCCCATGCCCGGACTGCGGCGGCTCCCGCTACGCAAAGGCCGCCTATCAGATCCGGCGCTTCAGGAAAGACGGAGCCGGCGGATACTCCCTTCCCCAGCTGATGGCGCTCAGCGTGGACGAAGCTCTCCCGGAATGCGCCGATCTGAGCCTCGTCACAAATCGGCTTCGCATCCTTCACGACCTGGGTCTCGGATATCTGACGCTCGGCGAGGAAACCCCCAGCCTCTCCGGCGGCGAGGCGCAGCGCCTGAAGCTGGCCAGCGAGATGGGCCGGGGTCAGGCGGACAGCGTGTTCGTCTTCGACGAGCCCACCATCGGCCTGCACCCGCTGGACGTACAGACGCTGATGAGCGTGTTCCAGCGCCTGATCGACCAGGGCGCGACGGTCATCGTCATCGAGCACGACCTGGACGTCATCCGCAGCGCGGACTACATCATAGACATGGGTCCGGGCGGCGGCACACTGGGCGGACGGATCGTCGCCGCGGGCACGCCTGAGGACATCAGGAGCCATCCTGACAGTGTAACCGGCGCGTACCTGTAAAGCTGTTCCTTGACGGGGATTATTACGCCTTCAATCCCGCGCAATAAGCCCGATGGCTCCACGCTCAAGCTTAAGTTAACTTTTTGTTTCCGCGCGCTCTGGTTATTGACAGCGGGTCATCTCAGTGTTATTATCTCACAAAAATAATATTTACAAACTGATGATGCGGAGATAACGGCGAGGACGTCCTCACAGAGAGCCCGTGGCGCTGTGAAACGGGTAGGTAACGTACCGTCAAATGGACCGCTGAGGGCGCAAGGAAACGCGCGTTTTAAGCGCGGAGTATGATGCGACGTGAGGGCATACGTCAGTTGCCGGGGATATGATTGTATCCTGGAAAAGCGTACGGCTTATGCCGTAAAATCAGGGTGGCACCGCGGATTTTCGTGATATTCGTCCCTGACAGAGACTTCATATGAAGTCTTTGTCAGGGATTTTTTATTGGAGGTGAAATGTATGAAGGTCTCTCCTACCGCGCGGCAGGCTTTGCAATACGCCGTGTCGGGCGAGTACCGGGTTCTGCCTGTGAGCTGTGAAATGCTCTCTGACAGGCTGACGCCCATCGAATGTCTGCGCATATTGAAAAGAGTATCAAATCATTGCTTTTTGCTGGAATCAGCGGAAGACCGTGAGCGATGGGGCCGGTATACCTTTCTGGGGTTCGACCCGGTCCTTGACATCACCTGCCTTGACGGTGAACTGAAGGCCGGTAGCGTGCGCATGCATACCGACAACCCCTCTCAAGTCCTCAGGCAGATCCTTTCGGATTACAGAAGTCCCAGGCTCCCCGGCCTTCCTCCGTTTACAGGCGGACTGGTGGGTTATTTTGCCTACGACTATCTGGGATACAGCGAGCCGACTACGAAAAGGCCCGTGGACGACACGGAACACTTTCAGGACGTGGATCTGATGCTTTTTGACAAGGTGATCGCCTTCGATCACTTCAGTCAGAAAATCACCCTGATCGTCAATATGAAGCTGGACGACCCGGACACCGGCTACAACCGCGCCGTACTGGAACTCGAGCGCCTGCGAAATCTGCTGATCAACGGCGCTCGCAAAGAAGAACCGGGCGGACGCATGACGGGGCCCGTGGAACAACTCTTCGACGAGAATCAGTACTGCGGCATGGTCGAGCGCGCGAAACACCATATCAGGGAGGGCGACATCTTTCAGATCGTGTTTTCCAACCGCCTGTCAGCGCCCTTTGAGGGAAGCCTTTTAAACGCCTACAGGGTGCTGCGTACGATCAATCCGTCCCCTTACATGTTCTACCTGTCCGGTACAGACGTGGAGGTGGCCGGCGCGTCGCCCGAAACGCTGGTCAAACTCCAGGACGGCGTTCTGCACACGTTCCCCCTGGCCGGCACGAGGCCCAGAGGCCGTACCGAGGCCGAGGACGCCACGCTTGAAGCCGATCTGCTGTCCGACGAGAAGGAGCTCGCCGAGCACAATATGCTGGTCGACCTCGGGCGGAACGACCTGGGCCGGATCAGCCAGTTCGGCACAGTCAGGGTGGAAAAGCTTCACTCCATCGAGCGGTTTTCGCACGTGATGCACATCGGCAGTACGGTGCGCGGCGAGATACGCGATGACAGAGACGCCCTGGATGCCATAGAAGCCGTTCTCCCCGCGGGAACGCTCTCCGGCGCGCCGAAGCTGCGCGCATGCCAGCTGATCGGAGATTTGGAAAAGAACAAGCGGGGCATCTACGGCGGGGCCATCGGTTATATCGACTTCACGGGAAACATGGACACCTGTATCGCGATCCGCATCGCTTGGAAGAAGAACGGCCGCGTGTTCGTGCGCCGCGGGGCGGGCATCGTAGCCGACTCTGTTCCCGAAAAAGAGTATCAGGAATGCGTCAACAAGGCCAGGGCCGTCATCAACGCCCTTGAGCGGGCCGGGGAGGTGGATGAATGACTCTTCTGATCGACAATTACGACAGCTTCTCCTACAACCTCTACCAGTTGGTCGGAGAGCTGGATCCGGATATCCGGGTGATCCGGAACGATGAGATGTCCGTTCCCGAAATCGCCGCGCTGCAGCCCGGACGCGTCATCATTTCCCCCGGCCCCGGACGGCCCGAGGAGGCCGGCCATATCGTGTCCGTCGCGCGGGAACTCACCGGGCGCATGCCCATACTGGGCGTATGCCTGGGGCATCAGGCCATCTGCGCCGCTTTCGGCGCGACGATCACCTACGCCGGAAGGCTCATGCATGGCAAACAGTCCGACGCCCGGCTCGATACGGACTGTCCTCTGTTCAGGGGACTTGAGGCGGTCGTGCCTGTGGCGAGGTATCACTCGCTGGCCGCGGATCCGGATACGCTGCCCGACTGTCTGAAGGTCACCGCCCTGACGCAGGAGGGCGAGATCATGGCCGTACAGCATCGGGACTACCCCACCTTCGGCGTTCAGTTCCATCCCGAATCCATACTGACACCAAACGGCCGGCAGATGCTTAAGAACTTCATCGAAATCAGATAATAGAGCAAGGAGGGTTTTCCATGATCAAAGAGGCAATCGTCAAAATCGTCAATAAGGGCGATCTGACCTACGACGAGGCTTATACCGTCATGAATGAGATCATGTCCGGCGAGACGACCGCGACCCAGAACGCGGCGTTCCTGGCGGCGCTCTCCACCAAGAGCGCCCGCGCCGAGACCACTGACGAGATCGCCGGATGCGCCGCCGCGATGCGCGACCACGCGACAAAAGTCGACACCGGCATGGACGTATTTGAAATCGTGGGAACGGGCGGAGACAACGCGCACAGCTTCAACATTTCAACGACCGCCGCGCTGATCTGCGCTGCGGGCGGCGTCAAGGTGGCCAAGCACGGGAACCGCGCCGCGTCATCTCTCTGCGGTACGGCGGACTGCCTGGAGGCGCTCGGTGTCAACATCGAGCAGACCCCCGCGCGCTGCGTCGAGCTTCTCAAAGAGGCGGGCATGTGCTTCTTCTTCGCGCAGAAATATCACACCTCGATGCGGTATGTAGGCGCGATCCGGAAGGAGCTGGGCTTCAGAACTGTGTTCAACATCCTCGGTCCGCTCACGAATCCCGCAAGCCCCAAGACCCAGCTGCTGGGGGTATATGACGATTATCTCGTCGAACCGCTGGCGCAAGTGCTCATCAACTTAGGCGTCCGGCGCGGCATGGTGGTGTACGGCACGGAAAAGCTCGACGAAATCAGCCTGTCCGCACCGACGCACGTCTGCGAATTCAAAGACGGGTGGTTCAAGTCATACGCGATCACGCCTGAGGATTTCGGCTTTAAACGCTGCGACAAAGCCGACCTGCTGGGCGGGACGCCCTCAGAAAACGCCGCCATCACCCGGTCGATCCTTATGGGAGAACGTGGTCACAAGCGGAACGCCGCGGTCCTGAACGCCGGCGCGGGCCTGTATCTAAACGGCAAAGCCGGCACTTTGCGAGACGGCGTGCGACTGGCCGAAGATCTGGTGGATTCGGGCGCGGCGATGAAAACGCTCGAAAAAGTCATTGAGGTGAGCAACCGTCCGGAGGCTGAGTCATGACGATACTGGATCAACTGGCGGACAGCGCGCGGCTTCGGGTGGCGCGCGCGAAGACGCAGGCACCGCTTTCAGCGGTTCGAAGCGCGGCTCTGACCCTACCCCGGGAGAGTTTTGCGTTTGAAAACGCGCTTTCCAAGCCGGGGTTGGCCTTCATCTGCGAATGCAAGAAGGCCTCGCCTTCGAAAGGGCTGATCGCGCCGGATTTTCCCTATCTTGATATCGCCAAGGACTACGAGGCGGCGGGCGCGGACGCCGTATCCGTGCTCACGGAACCGGAATGGTTCCTGGGACGAAACGAGTACCTGAGGGAGATCGCCTCAACGATAACCATTCCATGCCTTCGCAAGGACTTCACCGTAGACGAATACATGATCTACGAAGGCAGGCTCCTCGGGGCGTCGGCTGTGCTGCTGATCTGCGCGATCCTCGATTCGGCGCAGCTCAGGGATTATATACAGCTGTGCGACGCATTGGGCATGTCAGCCCTCGTCGAAGCGCATGACGAAACCGAAGTCGACATGGCGCTGACAGGCGGAGCCCGGGTCATCGGCGTCAACAACCGCAATCTGAAGGACTTCAGCGTAGACAGCGGCAACAGCCGACGCCTGCGCGCCATGATCCCCGGAAACATACTCTTTGTCTCTGAAAGCGGCATCAGAGACGTCAGCGATATCCTCAGCGCCCGGGATATGGGCGCCGACGCCGTATTGGTGGGCGAGGCGCTGATGCGTGCCGAAGACCGGCAGGCCAAGCTTCGCGAGCTGCGGGGTGAAAACGGATGACGCTGATCAAACTGTGCGGTCTGCGCCGCCTCTGTGACGTCGAAGCGGCGAACGCGCTTCGGCCTGACTGCGTCGGCTTTGTCTTTGCGAAAGCAAGCCGCAGATACATCTCCCCTGATGAAGTTCGGCATCTTCGCGGCGCGCTGCAGCCGGGCATACAGGCGGTAGGTGTTTTTGTCCGGGAGAATCCCGAACAGATCGCCGCGCTGCTCAACGAAGAGGTGATCGACATGGCGCAGCTCCATGGCGGAGAAGACGACGATTACGTGAAACGCCTGCGGGCGCTCACGGACAGGCCGATCATACAGGCATATCGAGTCGGCGGACGCAACGACCTCGACCGGGCTCGAAGGAGCGCGGCGGATCTCATCCTGCTGGACAGCGGCGCAGGCGGCACGGGATCGCCGTTTGACTGGGCGCTGCTCAGAGATTTCGACCGCCCGTATTTCCTGGCGGGCGGTCTGAACCCTGACAACGTGGCGCAGGCCATCGACGAGCTGCGTCCCTTCGGCGTAGACGTCTCCAGTGGGATCGAGACCGACGGATTCAAGGACATCGGAAAAATGAAGGCTTTTGTTGCCACAGTGAGAACTATTGATGAAAGCCTGCAAATAAAAAGTCAATCTCCTGTGAGCTGAAAATTTGCAGGTGAAGGAGAGTGATGCAATGAACGACAAACAGACCACCCGGAAAGGTGGTCAACGAGCAGGGGGTAGCACAGTCATCCTGTCGCGTC
>JAFRLF010000147.1 GCA_017431365.1 Clostridia bacterium
ACTGGGGCGAGGAGTACAAGACCGAACCCGAATCCTCCACCCGCCGTTACGCCGAACAGCTGGTGGCCGCCGGGGCGGATATCATCATCGGCGGACACCCACACCTCGTACAGCCCGCGGAATACATCACCGCGACGGATTCCTCCGGCAACGCGCGCACGGCGCTCTGCCTGTATTCTCTGGGGAATTTCCTTTCCCAGCACTACAAGGTCAAGGACTCCGACGGCGGAATCGTGCTGGAGTTCTCCCTCATCGAGAACGAGGACGGCACCATCTCCGTGGCGAACATCGGCTACGTGCCCGTGTTCGTCTGGCGCTGGCCGGCCGTGGACGCCAACGGCAACACGCGCAAGCTCAAGGGCGAGACCATCTGGGAGCTGCGCGTCATGCCCATCCTGCCCTATGTGGACAACCGTCCCAGCGGCATGAGCGACGAATCCTACAACCGCATGACCGAGTATCTGAACAGCGTGACAAACCTCATGGGCGGTGACAGCGTCATCACCCGGCTCGCCCAATGACGACGCGTCTATCCGAGCCGGATCAATGGGTCGCGTTTCGGGAGCGCCTTCTCGCTTGGCACATGACAAGCGCCCGCGACCTGCCCTGGCGGGGCGAGACGGATCCGTACAGGATATGGGTCAGCGAGATCATGCTGCAGCAGACCACTGTCCAGACCGTCAGCGGCTATTACGGACGGTTCCTGAGCGCCTTCCCCACCGTCGAGGCGCTGGCCGCCGCTTCCGAAGAGGACGTATACCGCCTGTGGCAGGGCCTGGGCTACTACAGCAGGGCGCGCAGTCTCCTGGCCTGCGCCCAAAAAGTGTCAGGCGAGATGGGCGGACGCTTCCCCGAGACGGCGGAAGCGCTCGAAAAACTGCCCGGCATCGGCCCCTATACCGCGGGAGCCATCGCGTCCATGGCGTTTGGCGAGCCCGTGCTGGCCATGGACGGCAACCTCGTGCGCGCGCTGAGCCGCCTCAGCGCCGAAAGCGGCTGCGTCGCCGACACGGCCGTCCGCAAAAGGCTGCACGCCTTCGGCGCGCGGCTCGTCGACCCGGACCGCCCCGGCGAGTTCAATCAGGCGATGATGGGCCTGGGACGCCTCGTCTGCCTGCCGAAAAAACCGCGCTGCGAGACCTGCCCGGTCGCCGGTTTCTGCGGAGCCCTTGCGCTCGGCGCGCAGACGCGGATCCCCGTCTTGCCCGCACGAGCTGAAAAGCGCGTCGTGCGTCGGGGCGTGGCGCTCGTCTTCTGCCGTGAGAGCGTTCTCGTCCGAAAGCGCCCGGACACCGGCCTTCTGGCCGGGTTGTGGGAGTTCCCCGGCTTCGAGGACGCCTGCGATACCGCTTCCGTCAGGGCATGTCTCGCGGAAATGGGCATGGAACGCCTTCGTTCACAGGGCGAGGCGCCTTCAGTGAAACATGTGTTCACACACGTCGTCTGGCAGATGAAGGGATTCGCCTTCGAGGTCGGCGCGCCGCCCGACGGCCTGACCTTCGTGACGGCGTCCGAGCTTGAGCGCCTGCCCATGCCCTCCGCGATGCGGGCGTTCAGGACGTTTGTTCTGAAGGCGCTGAACGGAAGCGCCGCGCCGAACCAAATCCGATAAACGCCGCCGCCGGCCCGCGAAGAACGCGGGCCGGCGGCGTGTTTTATCGTTCAGTCAGTTCAGTATTCCGGGCCGTTGGCGGTCTCGTCGCTGGCAGCGATCTGTTCGGCCTCGTCGGCCGCTTGCTGCGCCTGACGCTTCATCTCGTCCGCCGCTTCTCCCGCGGCCTTCTCAAGATCTTCGGCCTTCTCGACAGCGGCGCTGACTTCTTCCTCAAGGCCGCTCACAGCTTCGTCGACATCGTCCTGCATCTCGTCCGCCGCGGCCTCTTCGTCGGTCGAATTCTCCTCCGCCGCGCTCTTTTCCGCGTCGAACAGGCCCTCAGGCAGTTTGGCCCCGCATTTTGAGCAGTAGGTCGAGCCCTTGATGACGATGCTCTGGCACGAGGGGCAGCGCACGATCTCAGAGATGACGTCAATGCGGCGGCGCAGTTCGTCCATCTCCGCGCCAAGTGCGGTCAGCTTCTCGCACAGGGTCGCGATGGCCTCGTCAGGCATGGCGTTGCGCTGACGGCAGCTGTAGTAGAGCTTGCCGATCTCCGCGTAAATGCCCTCGCGCTCGCTCTCCTTGTCGTTGATCTGGCGCTGCAGTTTCGCCGCGTCGAACTGCTTCTGCGCCGACTGGGCCAGTGTGCTCACCCGTTTTCCCAATTCGTCAAAAATAGACATTACACTTCATCCTTTCTGTCTGAACAAGTCAATATCGGTCGTTTTGCTTTCGCCTGATGAGACCATTATATCAGCGCGCCGGCGTATTTCAAGTGAAGTAGGCGTATTCACGCCGTTTTCTAGCCGAATTCTAATTTTCGGTCAGGCGGCTTCATGGGCGTTTCTCCCGCGGACGATTGCTTTTTCCCGTCAATCTGTTATAATGTGCGTGGGAAAGGTGGTCATACTATGAGCAGGATATGGGTCAGACTGATAAAACGTCACCGGATCGCCGTTCAGGACACGATGCCCTGCCCCCGTGGCGGAGAAAAAGACGCTCTCATCGAGCTATGCCGTGAGATGGACGTGCCCGCGCCGATGTGGCTGCCAAAAAACGAGCGTGAATACGAACAGTTCCGACAGACGTCCTTCACGCACGACAACTTTGTCGAAAGCCTCGGATATGACCGCATGGAAATAGAGTTCCTGGACGATACGGAGAGAAGCCACAAAAGCGGCGACCCCCGCAACGCCTTTGACAGCATGTAATTAAGGAGCAAAGAAACATGAAACTACTTAAGAGCAGGGACGTGCTCAGCGTCGCCGCCGAACGGATCAGCGATCTTCTGCGGGCTATTGACGGGGGGCAAAACGACGGCCCGACCTTTAGCCGGCTCGAGCGCTCCGTTCGCCTGTGGAGCGAATGTCAGGCGGAGCCTGATATGACCGTCGCCTGGCTGGACAGCCCGGACGACGCGATCCCGGCCGGCGTCGACGCCGTCGTGAGCGAATCGTCCCTTCAGCCCGACGTTCCATCCGGCGTGCGGTTTTATCCGCTGGGCGCGGACGCGATCGGCACGGCAGAAACCCCCGTCTTTGACCAATTGCCACCCAAAGACGCGGCGCTCAGACTGTTCGACGGGGATTGCTTCCGCCCTGAGATCCACAAGGCCGGCATCGAGGCGCTCAGAGCCAATCCGACGGCCTGTGTGCTGATGGCCGGCGGCGCGGCAACGCGGTATGCGGACTCTGTCATCGCGCTGAAAAAGGGATTGGACGACGGCGCTATAACGCCTGATCAGGAGCGCACACTTGCCGATTTTGCCGCCGCGGGCATGGATCCCCGCGCCTGCATGCGTGAGACGAAACTCTTTGCGCCGCTTGGCTGCGTGACAGGCAAGAGCGCCTTTCAGATCAACCTTGAATCCATCGCGGAGCTGAGCGCCCTCTCCGGCAGGGACGTGCCCGTCATCGTTTTCGTCAGCGAGGGCACCCGCGCCGGCGTGGAAAAGATCATTCGCGAAAACGCCGGCTTTGGGCTCAGGCGCATCGTCGTCGCGGATCAGGACAACGCTCCCGTCATCCGCGAGGACACATACGCCCAGATCGGGAGCGCGAACGGCCCCCAGCACGGCGCCAACGGCGGCGGAGGCATCGTCTACTCTCTGGGGCACGTCAAGCCCGTCGACGTCGACGGCCGGGTCCTCGACAGCCGCAGCATTATCGACTGGCTGCGCGGCGAGGGCGTCAGGCGCGTGATTTTTTCTCAGACGGACGACTGCAAAAGCGTCGAGCTGTACATCGGCCTGGAAGCGGCGGCCTCGCAGGCCGGAGAAGCCGCGTACGTGACCGCCGCCTCGACGAGCCTCTATCCCACCGGTCTGATCAACGGCGATCCCCTCACGCCGGCATTCAAGCTGGGGTCTTACTGGTCGGATGGGGGCTCCGGCACCCGCTGCACTGAATTCGCCGAGCTCACGGACGCACAAAAAGCCATGCTCTCAGACCCGGCCAATCGGGGACGCGCGCTGGCCAATACGGCGCTCTACCTCTTCGATCTGGATCTTCTGCGCCGCGTGATCGAGCAAAACAGCCTGAAGCTGCACCTGCAGCGGCACAAAAAAGTTCAGGATCAGAGCGGCGCGCTCGTACCGTGCACGAAGTTCGAATACTTCTTGCCTGATCTGCCCGAACTGACGGGCCGGTATGGCGGAACGTGCCGGCTCATGCTGCTGCGGGACACCTCCGGTCTTTCTGAGCCCCTGCGCGATCTGACGGTCGACGCTCTGCCCGCCAAGGACATCGGCAAGCTCGCCCTGTCGCAGCGCGCCAAATTATACTGCGACCGTCAGAAGTGCGTCGAAGCCGGCCTTGCCGTCGAGGACGGCGCGCTGGTTGAAATCGGCCCGTTCGCCCGCATCAGCGCCGAAGAAGGCGCCGTCATTCGCAGCGGAGCCAGGATATACATCGGGGGCACGTCAGACGCGCCCGTTCACGCCGTGTTCAAAAAAAGCGCCGACCTCCGCGGCGAAATGCGCATCACGCAGTCCTGCGAGATACGCTGACTCCCCCCAGCCGAAAGAAATTTGAATACCTGTAAACGGAAAGGACGGGATCTTGCAGATGAAAATCCTGGTGACCGGACCCCGCGGTTTTGTCGGAGCGCGGATCATGGACGCGCTGGATAACGCCGTCCCCGCGCCCTCGCTGAGAAACATGGACGAAGACGGCGTCAAACGCCTCGTCGACGAAACGGAACCGGACTGCATCGTACATACTGCCGCCATGTCGGACATCGGGACTTGCGAGCGCAACCCCGAAGCGTCCTATCGGGCGAACGTGGAGATCCCCCTTTGGCTCGTCAGGACGGGCGTCAGGGCGATCCTGTTCAGCTCGGATCAGGTGTACAGCGGCTGCTCCGGCGAGGGCCCGTATGCGGAAGACGAGGTCGCGCCGGCCAATCTCTACGCGCGTGAAAAGCTTGAAATGGAGCGTCGAACGCTGGACGCCAACCCGGACACCGTGCTCCTGAGAGCCACGTGGATGTACGACATGCCGATGTACGGCGTGCCGAACCGGGGAAACTTTCTGATGAGCATGCTCAGGAGCGCGGAAGTGTGCTACTCGTCCACCGAACACCGCGCGGTGACCTACGTGCGCGAAGTGGCGAACCTGATACCGAAGGCCGTCTGTCTCCCCGGCGGCGTGTACAACTACGGCAGCGAAAGCGCTCTCACCATGATGGAGACGGCCCTCTGGCTCAAAGACGCGCTGTCCCTGCCCGTGATCATCAGGGACGCGGGACCTCAGCACCATCTCTGGATGAACTGTTCAAAGGCCAGAGCGCACGGCGTCCGCTTTCATAACACGCTCGACGGGCTCAGGCAGTGCATCGCGGACTATGGGCTCGCCTGACCGCAGAACATCTGAATCAAATCCCATTCCAGCACGGATAAACCGGAGGGAAACCGCATGACATACAAGGGCATCAGGAAAATCCACGAGGGCAAGTTCATCACCCGATATGACGTCGATTACGTCACCTCGGAGGGACATCCCAAGACGTATGAGATCATCAGTCGGAGCCGGGATATTGAGACGCTTGAACAGCTGCAGAACAAGGTGCCGAACGCCGTGGTCATGATCCTCACGGACGAAAGCGGCGAACGCATCCTCCTGAACCACGAATACCGCATGGCCATGGCGCAGTGGATCTACAATTTCCCGGCGGGACTGATCGACCCGGGCGAGACGCCCGAGCAGAGCGCGCGCCGCGAGCTGCGCGAGGAGACCGGCCTTTGCCTTGCGCGGATCGACGACGTTCTTGACAACAGCTACAGCGCCATCGGCTTCTCCAACGAGCGCAACGTTTGCGTCTTCGGCATGGCGAACGGCGAGTTTCACAAGAGCACGTCCGACGCCGAAGAGATCACGCCCGGCTGGTACACAAGAGAAGAAGTCCGGCGCCTCCTGCGCACAGAGGCCTTCGCGGCCAGGACCCAGGCCTACTGCTACGCGTGGACAAACAGCTGAAAAGTTCACTTTCCGTCTGATAAATGAGGAGGATCGGTCATGGACATCGTCAAAGCTCTCGACACAAACCTCACCGAATACCAGTCCATCCCCTTCTGGAGCTGGAACGACGACCTTCAGGAGCCCGAGCTGCGCAGGCAGATCCGCGCCATGAAGTCGGCCGGCATCGGCGGCTTTTTCATGCACGCGCGGGGCGGGCTGACCACGCCCTATCTGGGCAAAAAATGGATGGACCTCACCGGCGCCTGCATCGACGAGGCCAGAAAGCAGGGCATGGACGCCTGGTGCTACGATGAAAACGGCTGGCCCAGCGGCTTCGCGGGGATGAAGCTGCTGGAAGACGAGGCCAACTGGGAGCACTATATCACGTGCGAAACGCTCGATCACTTTGACGACACGGCCCTGGGCGTCTACGCGCTGGACGGCGGACGGATCCGCCGCGTGTACGGCGCTGAGGACGGCCTGACCGCCTACGTCACCGTCTATGAGAAGAAGAACTCCTCGGTCGTGGACATTCTCAATCCCGAAATCGTCCGCAAATTCCTGGACGAAACGCATGAAAAGTACTACACGCGGTTCGGCGAGGATTTCGGCGCCGTCATGAAGGGCTTTTTCACCGACGAGCCACAGTTCTTCCGCTGGGACACGGCGTATACGCCCTGCATCCTGCCCCTATACAAAGGCACGTACGGCGAAGACCTTCTCGATGAGCTGGGCTGCCTCTTCGTGGACGCGGAAAACAGCAAGCGCTTCCGCTTCCGCTACTGGTCGCTGATGAACAGGCTGTACACCGATTCGTTCGCAAAACAGATTTATGAGTGGTGCGAGGCGCACAACTGCCAGCTGACTGGGCACTCCATCGAGGAGAGCAGCCTCTTTGGTCAGATGATGTGCTGCGCGGGGATCATGCCCTTTTACGAATACGAGCACAAGCCCGGCGTGGACTGGCTCGGGCGGCGCATACACACCGAAGCCACGCCCCGGCAGGTCTCGTCCGTGGCGCAGCAGCTCGGGAAAAAACACGTCCTGACGGAGACCTTCGCCTGCGCCGGATGGGACGTCACCCCGCGCGAGCTCAAGCGCATCGCCGAGTGGCAGTACGTCAACGGCGTCAATCAGATGTGTCAGCACCTCTACCCGTACTCCATCCGCGGGCAGCGCAAGCGGGATTACCCGGCCTTCTATTCCGAGCACAACACGTGGACGAAGGGCGAGGACTTCCGCCGGTTCAACGACTACTTTACCGCGCTGGGGTATATGCTGTCCGAGAGCCGGGAGCTTGCCGACGTGGCTGTCATCCACCCGATCCACTCGGCGTACTTCACGTTCAAGCGCGGCGACGAGCACTCCTGCGACGCCCTCAACGCGCGCTTCACCGAGCTCATCGAGACGCTCGGGCGCATGGGGATCGGGCATCATTACGTCGACGAAACCCTCCTGAAGGTTCACGGATCGGTCGACGGGGAGGCCCTCGTCATGGGCCGGTGCCGGTATAAATACGTCGTCATTCCGGATATGGAGGGACTGGACGCCAGCACGGCGCGGCTCCTCAAAGCCTTTATGGAAAACGGCGGAAAGCTTTACCTTCAGGGTCAGACACCCCACCTTTGCGACGGCGAGGAGGCCGACCTGAGCTTTCTTAAGGCCAATACCGCGCTCGAGGACATGCTCTCCCCCGTCTGCTCGATCGACCGGCGCGACACGGACATCCGTTTCACTTACCGGTTCGCGGATTTCGGCGACTTTGCGTATGCCGTCAACCTGTCGGAAACGGAGAGTTATGACGTGACCTTCCGCCTTTCGGCCAAGGGCGCGGCGCGCTTTGACGCGGAGGAGCGCGTCATAAAGCCTGTGTATTTCGTACCCGGTGACGCCGGCTGCGCCGTGCCGATGACCCTCAGGCCCGGACAGTCCGTGATCCTCATGGCGGACGACGACGCCGTGAGCGCGCCCGCGCCGAAGCGGGACGAAGCCGTGCGGGTTCTGGATCTGAACGGCTTTGTACTGCGGTCGCGTGACGATAACACGCTGACGCTCGACACCGTCGCGCTGTCCTTCGACGGGGAGAATTACGAACCGTTCATCGACGTGATGGCGGCCAGCGACCGGATCCTCCGCCGCAGAAAAAACGGCGTCGTCTACCTCAAATACGCCTTTGACGTGCAGAACCTGCCCGTATCTCTCCGCATCGAGCGGGAGGACATGCGCGCCGACGCCGCCTGGCTCAACGGTCATCGGATCGCCTTCGACGCGCCCGGAACGTTCGACCCCGCGTTCATCAGCGCTGTGGTCGAGCCTCACGGCGAAGCGCTCAGACCGGGGCGCAACGAGCTCGTCCTCCGGATCAACTATCATCAGCCGCAGCTGGTATACGACGTCTTTAACGGCGTGTATTACGAACATTCCGACGGCACGGAGAGCCTCATCAACTGCCTGAGCTATGAGACGGACATCGAAGCCGTCTACCTGCGCGGCGACTTCTCCGTAAAGACACAGCGCCTGGAAAGCGGCCCGCGCGGCACGATCATCGTCCGCGACGGTTTCCGGCTTGACGAATCAATGGAATCGGCGAGCCCCGACCGCCTGGCCGAGGCCGGTTTCCCCTTCTTCGGCGGGAAGATGACTTTTGTCTCGACCTTCGAAGCCACGGGCCGCGAAACGAAGCTGCGGCTGAAGGGCCGGTACATGCTGGCGAAGATCCGCCTGGGCGGCGAGGAGCGGACGCTGATGTTCGACGACGAGTGCGACATCACAGGACTCGTAAAGCCCGGCTCCAACAAAATGGAGCTGACGCTGTACTCCGGCATGCGCAACGTCTTCGGGCCGCATCACTTCAGGCCCGCGCCGGAGCCCATGGCCGTCAGCCCCGACCTGTTCTCCGGCTATGGACGGTGGAAGGAAGACGGGACCAGCGACATGTTCACGCCGGCGTATCAGTTCACGTTCTTTGGCTTAAATGGTATAGAGATTAGTATGGACAATTAATTGAACAGACCATAGTCTGATCCTGATGAAGGGAATGATCGTGGATTCGACGCTAATCGTGGCATCACCATCGACGAAGAATATCAACATTTTACCTGAAGGGAAGAGATTATATGAAATATACAAGTCTATTATTTGTCTAATTTTAGTCACTAATTTCTTAGAATCAGCTTTTGCAATTGAGCTCATTGAGAAAGATGATATGTCGGACTTTGAAGTCATTGTATATGAATATTCAATGCTTCAGAAGGATTTGCTTGTTGATCTCTTATCCGATTCAAACATATCGAATATGTTTGACATCGAAAGAAATGATGTTCTTTCAATACAGCAGATCGTGGGGCAAGAGGTAAACGCCGTGCTGTTTTGCGAGCTGTATCAAAAGGACGTACAAGAGCAAAACCTATGGCTGCAAAAGGATCAATATGAGCTTTGGCCTACATATGCATTTGGTTCTTTATCCATTGTCAATTTTGGATCAAAAATGTCAAATGGAAGAGCGTTTATATCAGATTATCTATCGGTTTATGGGAACATAGATATCGCAGATGGGCCGGAGTTTGTTTGGTGTGAACTGATCTATTCCAATGATACGCCTTGCGTTACAACGGTTTTCTGCAATATTGGAGATGACAATTATCTGACGCTGACAAAACTCCTTGACGGTGAAAACCTTATGAATATGCCACTGTATACGAATCTGCCTGTTTTTCTTGATAGTCAGTTTGGAAGTGAAAACATCAGGAAAATCGGCTTTAAACAGGATTGAGTAGTAAATAGCCAATAATACCAGGACTATATTTCATACCTATAAGGTGGCGTTTAGAAATGTACGTCTGTAAAGATGGAGATTCTAATTTGCAAGAGGTTTATGCGATTATAGGAAGATCCATACTTATTAATACTCGTATATTTTATCTTTTGTTCGATGATTCCGGGTTCTTTATGTGGAATAAGTCTGGAGGATTTAAGGTGTCGGATAATAGAATTCCAGACAGTTGGGTTTTTTATAGAAACACAAAAAGAAAAGTTGATTTAGATGATCCAAATGAGTTTCGTATGTCTATGTATTTCGATTGGTATATAGGACCAAAAATTTTGATTGACCCTATACAAAACATTGCTCTTTTAACAAATTGTGATCAAAAAACACAACGCATGTTCAAAATGCTATCCAAGTCATTTATGGAACTATGACCATGATGCACTTGGCTGGCAGACGACTGTGACCGTTGGCAGTGGAGCGACGGGTGAAACCCCTGCGACACTCAGCGCGAACCACTACAACGCTTCGACGCAGACGCTGTCTGACGTGACCTTCGTAACCGCTCAATAAACCACACCTCGTCAATCCCAACGACCTGTGCGATACTGTGTACAACAGATTCTCGGGAATTCCCGGGAAATAGCGATACACAGGAGGGACAGAGATGGCAGCAGGGGTACAGGAACTGAAACAGGCCGCGATGATGCAGGAGTGGTCAGCCAGGATCGCGGAATGCAGGAGCAGATGAATTAATAGCCGAAAGGGATGACTTTCATGAATAATACTTCATGGATAGTTAAGAGCTGTTTCTCAGAGGATGAACTATATAGTGTCATGTATGTTGCTGCACAAGATGGGGCTTATGTGAGTTATATCAGAGGGAAACTGTGCAATACATTATATGATTTTTTTCGAGAAGTGTCCTCGGCAATGAGATTCCCATACTATTTTGGATGGAATTGGGCTGCATTCGATGAATGTATTAGTGATTTAGAATGGTTAAAATTTAATTACTTAACAATCGTGATAGATGATTATGATTTCATTTTTAGTGATGACGAATTCTCCATGCAAGAAAAAGAAACAATGATAAAACATTTGGTTAGCGCTGTGGATTACTGGGAAACTCAGAATGTCAAACTAGAAATCATCATAAATAGTCGGTAGCATAAATACTTTATATTCAAAATACGCAACGTTCAAAATATATGCGTAAATGATATTGTGAGGCGAGTGTCTTGTGCATTCGCCTTTAAGGCAACACCACACAAAGAATTATAGCATAGAAGCCAGCCATGTGATATAATAAATCCATGAATAAACAATTGAGCATGTCGTTCGTCCAGGATGAACTGGCAGAAGTAAAAACGAATAAGACAGCGTTTCTAGAGCAGATGAACCGGCTGGTGCCGTGGGGCAATTGGGTAGGCATAATCGAGCCGTACTACTATAAAGGAGAGCGCGGCAACAAGCCCTACGACCTGGAACTGATGATACGGATACATGTGCTGCAGGTTCTGTATAACCTGGCGGATATGGCCGCAAGGAATGAAATCATAGACAGCCGCGCGTTTTCGCGGTTCTGCGGTGTAGAGTCGAGCAACCAGATACCGGATGGGGATACCATCGGGCGATTTCGTAATATCCTGACGAAGAACGGACTGCAGAAACAGCTGTTTGCCGACCTTGTAGAGACGCTGAAGAAGAACGGTCTGATCCTGATGAAGGGGACGATCGTGGATTCGACGTTGATCGCGGCAGCGCCATCGACGAAGAATAAGGAAAAGTAGTGTGATCCGGAAGCGCACCAGAGCAAGAAAGGTAAGAACTGGCACTTCGGCTACAAGGCGCATATTGGGACAGACCGTGACACGGGGCTGATCCATCATGTAGAAGTCACAGCCGGGAACGTGAGCGATGTAGCGGAGACGAGTCAACTGCTGAACGGGGCGGAAGACGAAGTTTACGGTGACAGCGGGTACCTGGGCGCGAAGAAACGAGAAGAAGCCATCACGACCAACACGAACGGTAAGAAAATACGGTACAAGATCAACAAACGACCGAGCATGATTCATAAGAACCCGGGAGGGAAGCGCGGGCAGCAGAAGCGGCGGGAGCATGAAAAGTCGTCAGTGTGGGCAAAGGTAGAACACGTGTTCGGTATCGTGAAGAAACAGTTCCGATACCGGAAGACGCGATACCGAGGCCTTGTGAAGACGGCCGCATCGCTATATATGCGGTTTACCCTGGCCAATCTCATACTTGCCGACAGACGGGGTCTGGCGGCTTAAGAAGTGTGAAATTGGGCAGCCGAAACATGGTAAGTATACAGACTTGACTGCAGAGAGGGGTTTTGCTTATGCTTGTGACAAATTGTACGGTGTTTCCATAACAATATTTGGTCTCATAAGCCAGGTAGTGGTCCTATTTGTTATTTACCAAGTAATCAAACACCAGAAATGAAAGATGCTTGGGCAAATCGATATACAAGCAATATTGTTTATTTGATAGTGAGGAACTATTAAATGAAGAAGAGAAGAATATGGTCCTTCTTATTCATATTCGTTTTCGTAATGATATGGAGTATTGCTATGCGTTATATTGAATACAATACGGAACAAAATAATCTAGATTCTTTCAATTGTTCCATAAAAGCCATAGACAATAAGAATTATTTGCAGTATGAATCAATTAGTAGATTGCTATATAAACTAGAAATTAGCAAAAATATTGAAAACATGCTATATGAGATTTACTCTAGCGAAAACGATCTTTTTATAGGATTAGTAAGGGATAATAATCGAGTATATTGTTTTCAATGGATTAATAATGTAACCTTAGAGGAATTTGAAGCCAGTGAGATAATAAGAAATAAGTGTAAGTCGCATAAATCTTGTGTAATCGGTTCCGGAATGTATATAAAGACAAATACTTATTATTTTTCAGATGGTCTCAGTCTAGATCTCATAAAAGAATCGCCAAATGAAAAAACAAAGGTTATTAAATATGTACATAGAGATGATAGTATTCTTTCTTTATTATCAGATAATCCTATAAACAACGAAGTTGATAAAACAGGTTATTCCATCGATGATGACACCATGCAAGAATTACTTGATTGATCCATAAGTCAAAACAGCGGGTGAGACGGGCACGACATGGTGATACACCTGCGACCGGGGTGGGAACATCCTGGACAAGAAGATGTGCGCCTACACCACGTCAACGTTTTTTGGGTCGGTGCTGCGGACGATTACCTACACCTATGGCGAACCGGACTGGAAGGATCTGCTGACGGCATACGACGGAATTCAGCTATACTATGACGGGATCGGCAACCTGACCAGCGATGGCACGTGGACGTACAGATGGCAGGCCGGGCGGCAGCTGGCGGGCATGGATAAACCCGGCGTGTCCATAACGTACCTCTACGACCACAACGGTCTGCGGACAGCTTTGTGCAGCGTCTCAATAACTGCTCTATACCGAACTATTGCAATTGAGCCCAAAATGTTATATACTGGTTGCGTTGAATCCATTCGAGGCACTGACACGTATGAAAGGAGCGCAATACCATGGGAAAATTCGTCATCAAGCAGGCTAAGAACGGCGTCATGTTCAATCTGAAGGCCGGCAACGGGGAGATCATTCTGACCAGCGAGGTCTACAACACCAAGCGCAGCTGCCTGAAGGGCATCGCCAGCGTCGTCAAAAACGCGCCTGTCGCTCCCGTCGAGGATCAGACGGTAGAGGGTTATGCGAAGGAAAAGTGCCCCAAGTTCGAGGTCTACACGGACAAGGCCGGCGAGTTCCGCTTCCGCCTGAAGGCCACCAACGGCCAGATCATCGGCGTGGGCGAATCCTATCCCGCAAAGGCCAGCTGCCTGAACGGCATCGAGTCCATCAAGAAGAACGCCGCCGAGGGCAAAATTGAGGAAGCCGCCGAATAACGGCCGGCATTCTGTTCGTCTTTAAGGAAATACGGAGCAGGCGCGCCACGCGATTTGCGTGGCGCGCCTGCGCGTCTGTCATTTGGCGGGCGACTCTTCCTCCGGAGCCGGCTTCGCGGCGTCGCGGCGGCGATAAAGCCGCCGGTCCAGAGACCAGATCCGATCGGTGAACGATCCGGGCTTCACCTGTTCCAGGGCGCGCGTCATCTCAAACATCCGCGCGTCGAGCAGGTCCAGAAGGTGCAATACCTCCGCCTCCGGGAACATGGGCGGCTTCGGCGAGCCGAATTCCGGCAAATCGTGGTGGGACAAGAGCATGTGCTCCAGCAAAAGCCGCGTCTCTCCCCTGACATTCAGGGCCTCGCAGGCGCGGTCGAGCGCGCTGATCCCCAGGGTAATATGCCCCAGCAACTGCCCGGCCCGCGTGTACTCCGCGGCGATGCCCGTGGAATCCGCCTTGATCTCATCGATCTTACACAGATCGTGCAGAATGACTCCGGCGGCCAGCAAATCGGTGTCCAGCTGCGGATATACGGTGCAAACCGCGTCGGCCATGCGCAGCATCGTGCTCGTGTGATGCAAGAGTCCGCCACGCTCCGCGTGGTGCAGCTTTGTCGCCGCGGGATAATACGCGAGCTTCTCGCCACATTCATTCAGTCGGTAACGGACGATCCTTTTCAGCGTCTCGTCGGCCATGGCGTCCACGCGGCGGTCGATCTCGGCGCGCATGTCCTCGCCGGAGCGCGGCGCGCTGGGCACGAGGGCGCTCATATCGTAGGCGTCGTTTTCCCCGGCGGGTCGCATTTTATCGACGCGCAGCTGATTGTGCCCGTTGTACTCCTGCATCAGGGCCCTGACCTTGATCACCGACCCGGCGGCCGGCGCAGCGGCCGTGCCGTCCCACATCTTGGCGTTGACCTCGCCGGAGATGTCGCACAGCGTCATATCGAGGTATTTCCCGCCGTTGGAAGACGTGCGCTGCTCAGACGAGCGCACGAGAAGAAAGCCTTCAAAAAACTGATTTTTCAGCACCTGATTAACGAGCATATCAATGGCCTCCCCAGAGCAAACAAATAATTAATGACCCCTATAAAAGCCTTCACGGCTGAATTCCGCCCACTTTTGATACATTTCTATGTAGTGGTCACGGATAAACATCCGGATCAGGTTTATCTCCCTGTCATTTAATCGACCGCGTTTTTGAAGGACGGAATCACCATCCGCCTTGACAAAAAACTTAGCCGAACCGGACTCTGTCAGTTCCTCGTCGCTCGCATGAACGTGCATGCATTCGATAATGCATTTCGATGTAAAATACAGGTAGAATCCGGCGACCTTGAATTCATAGTACTTCGGCATACGGCTCTCCCATATACTTCAGAGCGCTTAACATATAATCCCTTGCAATGGTTGTCTCGATATCATCCATATTGGTCTCGATCAGTACGCCATTCTCCTTAAAGATTGCGACGTGTCCGTCTGTATGATTGTTGTTGACAACGCGAATACCGTCAGCGCATCGCTGGATCGCATACCCGCAAATAATGACGTCCGCTTCATCGGCTATTTTTTTAGGATCACGCATAGGCTACCTCCACACGTTCAATCGGATCCAGGAACGCATCCCGATCCATCAACAACTCATCGAGAATGGGCGCAAGATCTATATACTCCTCAATCGAATCCGGCAGATGGCGATACTTTGCCATAACGACGAGATACCCGTGTTTCCACAGCTTCACGCCATCATAATGCTCCAATGAATAAGGGGCAATGAATTTGAGCCTCGTTTCGCCACAGGAAAAGACTGTATAACTGCCTTCGTTGGAAAGAAATGCCAGATGAGGATCCTTGGACATAACAACAGGTTCCGATGCCGATTGTGACCGCACTACAGGCCACCTCCATCATTTCGCTTGCTTCGCATATCTCATTTCAATTCACAATTCTAATTATAGGGATTGCGAACAGTTTTTGCAATCCCTTTTTCCTTCTGACGATTGAAACCACAGTCCATTTCGGATATAATATAAAAGTTTCAGAAAAACCATGCCGTATCCATTGAAAGGAGCCCCCATGCCTCAAAACAATACCGCCGCCGAACGGATCAGCTTTCTGTACGAGCCTCTGTCTGAAATCGACGCCTACAATAAGCTCCTGGCGGCGGCCGAAAAACCGGGCACCCTGGTCGTCACAGGCCTGGACGACAGCCAGAGGCTGCACCTCGTGGCCGGAGTCGCCCGCGCTCAGAAGAGGATGCTGCTCTTTGTCACACCGACGGATCAGCTGGCGCAGAGGGCAACGGATGACCTGCTCACCATGATGGGCGGCCGGGTACAGCTGTTCCCCGCGCGGGAGATCAGCCTGATCCGCGCCGCGGCGGCGTCCGCCGAGCTCTCCGCGCGGCGCATCGAAGCGCTCGGCGCGGCGAGGTCGGGCGGCCTGCGCGCCATGGTCGCTCCCGTGGACGCGCTCATGCACCGTCTGATGCCGCCCGCGTCCTTCATGAAAGGGGTCATAGCCCTGCAGGAGGGCATGACGATCGACCCGGACGAGGTGCTGCGCTTCCTGGCCGGAGCCGGATACGAGCGCGTCGACATGGTGGAGAGCCGTGGCCAGTACTGTCGTCGTGGCGGCATCATCGACGTGTTTCCGGTGGGGCGCCCGTCCGCCCTGCGGCTCGAGTTCTTTGACGACGAGTTGGATTCTCTGCGCGATTTTGACGCGATGAGCCAGCGCTCGACCGACCGCGTCTCAAAGGCGTACATCCTCCCGGCAAGCGAGACGCTGCTCACCCCCGAGGAAGCGAGCGCGGCCGCCGAACGCGTACGGGCGGCGATGGACGCGCAGCTTCAGCGCCTGCACGGCGCGAATGACAAAGGCCCCCAGCCTGCCGAAACCGAGTTCGGCCTCACCCCGTGGGAGGACTTTCTCTCCGGCATCGACGACGGCGAGGACACGCTGCCCTCGCTCGACGACCTCGCCAAAGCCGTCAGCGAGCCGAAGAACGCTCCGGCGCAAAAGACATACGACAGCCTCAGCAACCTGGAAAAGCAGTTCCTGCCCAGGCTGGACGCCCTCTCCGAAGGACAGATGGCCGTCCCGGGCCTGGACGCGCTGATGCCGTTTCTGTACGACGGGTATACCGTCATGGACTATCTCAAAAATCCGATCGTGGTGCTCGATCAGCCCGATCGGCTGAAATCCCGCTGCGAGAACCGATACCTGGAGTTTCAGGAGCAGCTCAAGATCGCGCTCGAGCGTGAAAACGCCCTGCCGGAGCAGTCAGACCTGCTCATACAGTACGACGACCTCCTCAGACGCCTGACAGCCGGAACGAATATCGCGCTCATGCCGCTGGCCGTTACGCAGGAAGGGCTGCGCGTCAAAGAGATATTCCACTTCGAAGGTCTCAACGGCGGCGGATATCAGTCCAACATGAAGGAACTCGCCCGCGAGATCAGGCAGTGGAAAAAGGACGGCTGGCGCGTCGCGATCCTTGCGGGCGGCGCGGCGCGCGGACAGCGCCTCTCCCGAACGCTGGACGAGCTTGGCGCGCCCATCCCCTATGCCGGCGACGTAGACGCGCTGAAACCGGGCCAGCCGCTCATCCTGCCGATGGGGATATCCCGCGGCTTTCAATACGTGGCGCAGAAGTTTGCCGTCGTTTCAGAGACGGACATCTACGGCGCCCAGCGGCAGAAAAACCGCTCGAGCTGGCACGCGGGCGAAAGGATCGCCGCCTTTACGGACCTGACCGTGGGAGACTACATCGTGCACGAGAGCTACGGCATCGGCCAGTATCTCGGAACCGAACGCATCCAGGTGGGTGGCGCGTGGGGCGATTACCTGCTCATCCGCTATCAGGACAGCGACAGGCTCTATGTGCCGACGGATCAGCTCGACCGCGTGCAGAAGTACATAGGCTCCGACGAGGCGCCGCCCAAGATCAACAAGCTGAGCGGCAACGAATGGCAGAAACAGAAAGCCCGCGTCAAGGCGGCCATCGAGGAAGTGGCGGAGGACCTGGTTCAACTGTACGCCGAAAGGCACGACAGCGAGGGCTTCGCCTTCTCCCCGGACACACCCTGGCAGCGGGAATTTGAGGATCGCTTCCCCTACGACGAAACGGACGACCAGATCACCGCCATCGAAGAGATCAAGCGGGACATGGAATCCCACACGGCGATGGACCGTCTGCTCTGCGGCGACGTGGGCTACGGGAAGACGGAGGTCGCCCTGCGCGCCATTTTCAAATGCGTCATGGACGGCAAGCAGGCCGCCCTGCTGGCCCCGACCACGATCCTCGTTCAGCAGCACTACCAGACCATACTCAAGCGTTTCGAGGGATATCCGATCAAAGTGGACGTCCTGAGCCGATTCCGCACGCCGTCTCAGCAGAAGTCCGTGGCGCGTGAACTGGCCGCGGGACACGTGGACGTGATCGTCGGCACGCACAGGCTGCTGGGCAGCGACATCAACTTCAAGGACCTGGGCCTGCTGGTCATCGACGAGGAGCAGCGCTTCGGCGTCAAGCACAAGGAGGCCATCAAAAAGCTTAAAAAGAACATCGACGTTCTGACCCTCTCAGCCACGCCCATTCCGCGGACGCTGCACATGTCCATGGTGGGTATACGCGACATGTCCCTCCTCCGGACGCCGCCGGAGGAGCGCTATCCCGTTCAGAACTACGTGGTCGAATACTC